>JAFMJN010000036.1 GCA_017853435.1 Planctomycetota bacterium
GCGAAGCCCGCCGCCAAGGCGGCGAAGGCGACCAAGCCCGCGAAGGCCAAGGCCGCGCGCAAAGGCTGAGACTCCGCGCGGTAGCATGGCGGCGTGCTCGCACTCGCATCATCGTCTCCGCGTCGCCGTGAACTGATCGCCGCCCGCGGTTTGGTGTTCGACGTCGTTCCGCCCGACGTGGACGAAGATCCGCGCGGCGAAACCGACCCCGTCCGACTCGCCGGAACGTTGGCGCGTCGCAAGGCCGCCGCCGTTCTCGGCGCGACGTCCGGTCATTCGCACGTGCTCGCCGCCGACACCGTCGTTTGGGCGCGCGGAGAGATCCTGGGCAAGCCCGTCGACGACGACGACGCGCGACGCATGCTGCGACTGCTTTCCGGAACCGCGCAGCGCGTGGTGACGGGATTCTCCGCGGCGCGAACGTCCGACGGCAGGATGCTCTCCGGGACGGTGACGACGATCGTCGTCATGCGGGTGTTGACGGAAGATGACATCGACGGATACGTCGCGACGCGGGAGCACGAGGGCAAGGCCGGCGCCTACGCGATTCAGGAATCCGCCGACCGCTTCGTGACCGCGCTCGAAGGCCCGTTCGACAACGTGGTCGGATTGCCCGTGCGACACGCCCTCGCGGCCCTGACCGCGTTGGGGTACACGCCGTGAATCGTCGGACGCTCCTCGCCGTGCTTTTCGCGGCGGTGTGCGTCGCCGCGTGTTCGGCGCCGCCCGCGAAGCCCGTTCCGCCCGCGCCGTCGCCCGCACCCGATACGCGTTTCGTCGTCGGCTGCCCGGGAGGCGACGTCGTCTGCGAAACCGCGACGCGGTTCGAAAGCCGGGCCGCCGGGCTGTCCGCGCGTTCCGCGGTACCTCCGGGGTCGGGAATGGTCTTTCTCTATTCCGAGGCCGACGTGCGGGGCTTCTGGATGAAGGGCTGCCTCGTCGCACTGGATATCGCCTATCTTCGCGACGACGGAACGGTGGTCGACGTCGGGCGCATGGAGGCGCCCGCGTCCGGTACGGACGACGACGCCTTGCCGCGTTTTCGATCGAGCGAACCCGTGAGGATCGTCTTCGAAGTCGCCGCAGGCGAGGCCGCGAAACTCGGTGTGGTCCGCGGCGTGAAATTGCGTCTTCCGAACGACGTCGCCGCGCGTCTCGCCGACGCGGATCCCTGATCGATGGGACGTTTTCACCCGACATGGATCGCGGTCGTCGCTGCTGTGGCGTTGACGCTCGCCGCCGACCGGGCCTGGCGCACCGAAACCCCCGAGACGTTCCCCGGTGAGCCGCTCCTGCGCGAAGCGTGGGCGCGTGCCCGGGCGATGTCCGTCTCCGAACCCGATCCCGTCCGCGTCGCCGAGGGTGCCGTCGCGGGCATGGTGGCCGCGATCGATCCGTGGGCCGAGGCGATGAGCCCCGCATCGTGGGAAATGTTCCGCATGCGGACGGCGGGCGTGTCGACGGGAGTCGGCATCGACGCGTTCGCGGCGGACGGCGTGGTGAAGGTCGCGACCGTCGAGCCCGGGAGTTCCGCGGCCTCCGCCGGCGTCCGTCCGCTCGACAGGATCGTGTCGATCGACGGTCGCGCGCCCGTCGACGACGTCGACGCCGCCGCGGCGTTCGACGGCCCCGCGGGATCGAAAGTCGACGTCGTGGTGGGCGATGCCGCCGGATTGAACAGACGGGGCGTGGTGCTCGATCGCCGCGCGTCCGATCGTCGCGTCGTGACCGCTTCGCCGATCGAGGGAACGTGGTTCGTCCACGTCGCGGAGTTCCGACCGACGACGCTCTCTCAGTGGGAAGCCGCGGTCGATCCGGCCGCCGTGCGGGCGTCGCGCGGACTGGTGCTCGATCTCCGAGGGAATCGCGGGGGCGATCTCGCCGCCGCCGCCGCGTTGGCCGACCTTTGGTTGGACGGCGGCACGATCTATCAGCGGGTGAATCGCGACGGTGAAACGACCGTTTCGGCGTCTCCGGGCGCACCGCTCGGAGGGATTCCGACCGTGGTGCTCGTCGACGGCGGGACGGCGTCGGCGGCGGAAGTCTTGGCGGGGGCGCTCGCCGATTCCGGCGCGGCGACCCTCGTCGGAGAAAAGACGTTCGGCAAGGGCGCCGTGCAGGAAGTCATCCCGTTCGAGGCGGCCCCCGGCGGCATGAAGGTGACGACCGCGCTTCTGCGAACGCCTTCCGGGCGGGCGCTCGAGGCGCGGATCGCGGGGCCCGGAGGGGGTGTCGGAGGCGGCCTCGTGCCCGACGTCGTCGTACCGACCACCGAACCGGCGCGGGCCGCGTTGCGCCGCGCGCGCCTACGCGAACGGTGTGCTCCGGAAACGGTCGCGTATCTTGTTTCGCTCGACGGCGCGGAGGTTCGGGACGACGCCCTCGTAAAGGGGCTCGCCCTTCTGCCGCAACCGCGCCCTCGCTGATCCCATGCTCACCCTCGGCATCGAAAGTTCGTGCGACGAGACCGCCGCGGCGGTCGTCGAAGACGGTCGTCGCGTGTTGGCTTCCGTCATCGCGAGTCAGGCCGCCCGCCACGGCACGTGGAAGGGCGTCGTCCCCGAAATCGCCGCTCGCGAGCACGTGAAGGCCGTTCTTCCGGTCATCCGGAAGGCGCTCGACGACGCCGGGGTGACCTTGGCGGACTTGGGTCTCATCGCGGTCACGCGCGAACCGGGGTTGGTCGGCGCCCTTTTGGTGGGCGTCGCCGCGGCCGAGGCGCTGTCGCTCGCGACGGGGACTCCCGTCGTCGGGGTGAACCACATCGAAGCCCATATCGGCGCTCCGTGGCTCGCCGACGGCAACGCGCCGTCGTACCCGCTGATCTCGCTCGTGGTCAGCGGGGGGCACACCCATTTCTTCCTCTCGTCGGGCCCCTGCGATCACCTCCTCCTCGGGGCGACGCTCGACGACGCGGCGGGGGAGGCCTTCGACAAGATCGCGGCGGTCCTCGGGCTCGGTTACCCCGGTGGGCCCGCCGTCGAAAAGGCGGCTCGGGCCGGAAATCCCGATGCGTTCCGGTTCAAACGACCGCTCCTCGATCCGAAGGCCCTCGACGTCTCGTTCTCCGGCCTGAAGACCGCGGTCAAGTACCGCTGTTTCGAGCAGGACCCCGACGGCCGACCTCTCAAGGACATGCGCCCCGGCGTCCGCACCGAGGACGTCGCGGCGTCGTTCCAGGCGGCGGTGGTCGACACCCTCGTCACGAAGGCGGCTTTGGCCTGCGCCCTCCACCGCACGCCCCGGATCGCCATCGGCGGCGGCGTCGCCTGCAACGGACCGTTGCGGGAGGCCCTCCTCGCGAAGGGGAAGGCGGCGGGTTTCGAGGTGTTCCTGACGCCACCGAAACTCTGCACCGACAATGCGGCGATGGTGGCGTCCCAAGGGTATTTCCGCTTCCGTGAGCGGGGCCCGGACACGTTGCCTCTCGTCGTCCGTCCGCGGGCGTCGTGGCCGCGTGCCGGGGCGGTTGCCCAACCCCTCCCTCACGGTTAAAACCTCCCCCCGGGACCGCGGGTTGTGCCTCCGGGCCCCAAAGCGCAAGGCGCTTGAGATGTGCCGGTGATGGGAGACCCGACCGAGATCTTGGGATACGCACGCATCGACCACGACAGGGAACGCCGTTGCGGGTTCCCCGAAGTGATCTACGCGGAGCGGAAAACCCCCGAAGAGACCGCCGCGATCGCCGCGCGCATCGTCGCGCGTTCCGGCACTCTTCTCGCCACGCGTGCGAGCGCGGCCCACGCCGAGGCGATCCGCATGGCGGTCCCCGAAGCCGAGTGGCATCCGCGCTCGCGGATCGTCCGGCTTTTGCCGAAGGACCACGTTCGCACGGGCAACGTCACGGTCGTCTGTGCGGGCACCGCGGATCTCCCGGTCGCCGACGAAGCGGCGCTGACGGCGGACGCGCTCGGTGCGGCGGTCACGCGCATCAACGACGTCGGTGTCGCGGGTCTCCATCGGATCCTCGCCGAACAGGAAGCGTTGCGCGCCGCGCGCGTCCTCGTCGTCGTCGCGGGGATGGAAGGCGCTTTGCCCTCGGTCGTCGGCGGGTTGGTCGACCGTCCGGTGGTCGCGGTTCCGACGTCCGTTGGGTACGGCGCGTCGCTCGGCGGAATCGCCGCACTGCTCGGCATGCTCAACGCCTGTGCGCCGAACATCACGGTCACGAATATCGACAACGGTTTCGGGGCGGGCTACGTCGCCGCCCTCATCAATCGGGAGTCCGGACGCTCATGAAACGCAAGGAAGCGAGACTGGTGCTCGAAGACGGAACGATCTTTGAAGGCACCGCGTTCGGCGCGCTCGTCGAATCGAGCGGCGAGGCCGTGTTCAACACGAGCCTCTCGGGCTACCAGGAGGTGCTGACCGATCCGTCGTATCGCGGTCAGATCGTCGTGATGACGTATCCCCACATCGGGAACTACGGCATCAACGACGAAGACGGCGAGTCGCCGAAGCCGTGGTTGTCGGGCTTCGTCGTGCGCGAACTGTCGCCCGTCGTGTCCAACTGGCGTGCGACCGAAGACCTCGGCTCGTGGCTCGCTCGGCACGGGATCCCCGGCATCGAGGGTGTGGACACCCGCAAGTTGACCCGCCTGCTTCGCGAGAAGGGGGCGATGACCGCGTTGCTCACCACGGAAACGCTCGACCCGGCCGAACTGCTTCGTCGGGTCAAGAAGGCGCCGCCGCTCGTCGGTCGTGATCTCGTGCGTGAAGTGACCCGCGGCGAGCGTTTCGAGTGGACCCAAAAGGGCGATCCGATGTTCGCTCCGGACTTGGGCGTGAAGCCCGCCGAAACGCCGCCTCCGCACGTCGTCGCGATCGACTACGGCGCCAAGGAAAACATCTTCCGCTGCCTCGTCGACGCCGGGTTCCGCGTCAGCGTCCTTCCGTCGACGACCACGTCGGAAGAGATCATGAAGTTGCGCCCCGACGGGGTCTTCCTTTCGAACGGCCCCGGCGATCCGTCCGTGTTGCACCATGAGGTCGCCACCATCCGCGACATCCTCGGCAAGACTCCCGTCTTCGGGATCTGCTTGGGTCACCAACTCATCGGTCAGGCGATCGGCGCGAAAACCTTCAAACTCAAGTTCGGTCATCACGGCGGCAATCAGCCCGTGAAGAACCTGAAGACCGGTGCGATCGAAATCACGTCGCAGAACCACGGCTTCGCGGTCGATCCCGATTCGATCCCGAACGGTGTGGCGAAGGTCACGCACATCAATCTGAACGACATGACGTGCGAAGGACTCGAGCTGCCGACGCTGAAGGCGTTCTGCGTCCAATACCACCCTGAATCCGCACCCGGTCCGCACGATTCGCTCTACCTCTTCCGCCAGTTCCGTGAACTGGTCGACGCCCACCGCGGAGACGCCTGATGCCCGTCATGGCGCTGTTGGGCCTCCAGTGGGGGGACGAGGGCAAGGGTAAGGTCATCGACGCGTTGTCGGCTTCCGTCGACGCGGTCGTCCGTTGCCAAGGTGGGGCCAACGCCGGCCACACGGTGATCGTCGGAGGAAAGAAGCGGGTGCTCCACCTCGTGCCGAGCGGCATGCTCTACGCGCACGTGGTCGGTATCATCGGCAACGGCGTCGTCATCGATCCGGCGAAACTCGTCGACGAAATCGCGGCCCTCGCCGCCGCGGGGCACGACTTGGCCGGACGCCTCGTGATCTCCGAACGCGCCCACCTCGTGATGCCGTGGCACAAGGAACTCGACGCGGCGGCGGAATCCGCGCGCGGCGACATGAAGATCGGCACCACCGGACGCGGCATCGGTCCCTGCTACGCCGACCGCGCCTCGCGTTCGGGTATCTGCGCCGGTGACTTCCTCGTCGAAGAGCGTTTCATCCGCAACTTCGACGCGCAACTCGCGGCGAAGAATCGCCTTCTCGAAGCGTACGGACGCCCCGCGCTCCGTCGCGACGAGCACCTCGAGCCGATCCTCGCGGCGGGCCGAGCGCTGCGCCCCCACGTGAAGGACGCGTTCGCTCCGCTGCGCGATCTCGTCGCGGCGGGCAAGGAAGTGATCTTGGAAGGGGCCCAAGGATCGATGCTCGACATCGACCACGGCACCTATCCGTATGTGACTTCAAGTCATACCCACGTCGGCGGGCTGCTCGCGGGATGCGGGCTCCCGGCGCGGGCGCTCGATCGCGTCACGGGCGTCGTCAAGGCGTACTGCACGCGCGTCGGCGCCGGTCCGTTCCCGACGGAAGAGTCCGGTGAGATCGGCGAAACGATCCGCACGAAGGGCGGGGAATTCGGTGCGACCACCGGACGACCGCGGCGTTGCGGCTGGTTCGACGCCGTCGCCGTGAAATACGCGGTCGAATCGAACGGCGTCGACACGCTCGTCGTGACGAAGGGAGACATCCTTTCGGGGCTCGGCGACGTGAAGGCCTGCACCGGATACCGCATCGGCGGTCGCCTGCTCGACGGATATCCGCGTTCGGAAGATCTCGCGTTGGTCGAACCCGAATGGCGCACCTTCACGGGTTGGGACGAAGACGTCTCGGGCGTGCGCCGCTGGGAAGACCTTCCCGAAAGTCTGCGTGCCTTCGTCGGATTCGTCGACGCCCACAGCGGTGCGCGCGTCGGATGGGTGTCGACCGGTCCCGAACGTAGCCAGATGCTGCGACGGCCGCATTGATGGAACTTCACGGAGTTCGACACGTCGCCGTCATCATGGACGGCAACGGCCGATGGGCGAACGAGCGCGGTGAGGAACGGCGTCGCGGCCATGCGGCGGGCGTCGAAGCGGTGCGCGACATCGTCACCGAATGCGCGCGTGCGAAACTTCCGTGGTTGTCCCTCTACGCGCTTTCGACCGAAAACTATCGAGCCCGTCCGCGCTTCGAAGTCATGTGGCTCATGGTGTTGCTCAAGAAGTTCCTGATCGACGAGCGGCCCACGTTGATGAACAATGACGTGCGGCTGCGCAGCACGGGGCGGATCGACGAACTCCCGGCGGCCGTGGTCAAGGAACTCCGCAAGACGGAAGCGTTGACGGCGGGCAATCGCGGTATGACGCTCGTGCTCGCGTTGAACTACGGTGGGCGCCGGGAAATCGCCGATGCGGCCCGCGCCATCGCGGAGGCGGCGGTCGCGGGGAAGATCGATCCTTCGGTCATCGACGAAGCGACCGTCGCGCGCCACATGTACGACGCGACCATGCCGGACGTCGATCTTTTGGTCCGAACCGCAGGCGAACTCCGCGTCTCGAACTTCCTGCTTTGGCAGATCTCCTACGCCGAGATTTGGTCGACGCCCATCTGTTGGCCCGACTTCCGAAAACCGCACCTCGTCGAAGCCCTCGCCGCCTACGCGGGGCGCCGTCGCAAGTTCGGCGGACTTCTCCCCGGAGCCGGTCGATGACCGTTGCCTCCGGGAAACGACTCGGGACCCGTCTCGGAATCGGGAGCGCGCTCATTGCGGTGCTGCTGACGATTCTCTTCGTCGATCGCCATTCGCCCGTCCCGTTCTTGTCGTCGGTCGTCGCCTTCCTCGTCGGGCTCGGCGCCCTGCGCGAGTACGCGACGATGCTCGCCGCGCGAGGAGGCCCCGCGCTCCTCGGTCGGGCGATGCTTCTCGGCGGAGCTCTCGTCATGGTCGCGCGACCGATCGACGCCGCCTTGGGACTCGGACTGGGTGCGGCCGCGGTGCTCGGAGCCGTCGTCGTGGCCGTGACGGCCGTCGGAATCGCCACGATCGGGGAATGGCGCACCCGCGAGGTCGAGCCGGACGCCCTTTCGCACGCCTCGGGCGCGTTCCTCGGAATTTTCTTCGTGGCCGCGCCGCTCGCGCTGCTCGTCGAAATCGGATGTCTCGGCGGCCCGGAAACGTCGTCGGCCGGAACGCCGGGGATCTACCTGATGATGTTTACGTTGTTCACTTCCAAGTTGAACGACATGGGTGGTTATCTGGTCGGTTCCGCGGTGGGTCGGACCAAACTTTGGCCGGGCATCTCGCCGAACAAGTCGCTCGAAGGATTCCTCGCCGGAATCATCGTGTCGTGCGTCTTCGCCTATTTCGCGGCGACCCGTTTGGACGTGATGGTCGCGACGGGGCTCGGCGGCGGGCGCGCGGTCGTCTTCGCCGCGGCGGTTTCGATCGCGACCGTTTCGGGCGATCTTTTCGAATCCTTCTTGAAACGCGCGGTCGGCGTGAAGGATTCCGCGAGTCTTCTTCCGGCTTTCGGGGGACTCTTCGACCTCGTCGATTCCTTCATCTTCGCGGTACCCGTGGGTTACACTCTTCTGCGGGTGTGGCTCGGGCCGTGACCGCGGCTTCCGGCTCCCCGAAGGAGTCCTCGTTGATCGAACGCACCATCGTCCTCCGGGATCTCGAGGAGGAACGGTTCCTGTACGGAAGTCTCGACCGCAATCTTCACCTGCTCCGTCGCCTCCACGGCGTCGAAGCCGTCTCCCGAGGGGGACAGTTGCGGCTCAAGGGCTCCGAAGGCGCGATCGACGAAGCGTCGAAGACCGTCGAGCAGGTGCTCGAACTCATTCGCGACAAGCAGATCACCGACCCCGGGGACGTCGAGCGTTTCTTCCGCCATCGGCGCCATCGGGCGGGCGACGAAGATTGGCGGAAACTGGCCGCGGCGGACGGCGACTCGCCCGCGACGGGCAACGGGCACCTCCACGGCGTTCCGGGAACCCACGTCGTCCCTCACGGTCCGGCACCTTTCGGCGCCGACGAGCGCCGACCGGTCGCGGCCCGTTCGCGGAACCAGCAGATTTATCTCGACGCGATCGCCGCGAACACGATCACGCTCGGCATCGGCCCGGCCGGTACGGGCAAGTCCTACCTCGCCGTGTGCTCGGCGGTCAAACTCCTTCGAACGGCCCAGTACCGAAAGATCGTGCTGTGCCGTCCCGCGGTCGAAGCGGGCGAGAACCTCGGGTTCCTGCCCGGCGATCTTCAACAAAAGATCAACCCGTACCTGCGCCCCCTGTATGACGCGCTGAACGATCAGTTGCCGCGCGGTCAACTGAAGCGCTACATCGAAGAAGACATCATCGAGATTCTTCCGCTCGCCTACATGCGCGGTCGAACGCTCGACCACGCGGTCATCATTCTCGACGAAGCGCAAAACGCGACCGTCTCGCAGATGAAGATGTTCCTCACGCGCCTCGGTGAACGGTCGAAGATGATCATCACGGGCGACGTCACGCAGACCGATCTCCCGTCGAACCGCATCTCGGGACTTCTTCACGCCGAAAAGATCCTCGAGGGGATTTCGGGCGTGTCGATCTGTCACTTCGCGCGCAACGACGTGGTGCGTCATCCGGTCGTGCAGGAAATCCTCAAGGCCTACACGCAGGACGAGGAAGCCAACGGCCCGGCGGAAGAGGCTTGGGACGGCCGCGGACACGAAAAGCGCCGCGACGCTCCGCAGCGGTTCCCGCGACGCGACTGATGTTCGTCGACGTCGTGTGGGAGGACCGTCGCTGCGTCCTCGATCGGACGTTGCTCGACGCCCTGTGCGCCGCCGTGGAATCGGGAGAGGGGAAACTCCTACCCGTGTCGCTGCTCGTCACCGACGACGCGCGCATCCGTCGCGTGAACCGCGAGGCGCTCGGGCACGATTGGGAAACCGACGTCGTCACCTTCGATCTCGCGGGCGGCGGGGACGATTCGCTCGTCGGAGAGATCGTCGTGTCGTCGGAATTCGCGGAATCGACCGCCCGTGAACTTTCGGGATCGGTCGACGCCGAACTCCTCTTCTACGTCTGCCACGGGCTCCTTCATCTGTGCGGGTATGATGACGCCGATCCCGACGATCGTGCGCGGATGCTCGATCGCCAGCGGGACTACTTGAGGAAACTGGGGATCGCCCCGCCGAAGTGACGCCATGGAACGCCTTCCCGACGACGAGGAACTGTTCGAGAAAGCCGCGCGCCGCGCGGGTTGGGTGGACGACGCGCAGGTGACGCAGGCGCGCAACGTTCAGACGAAGATGCGGGAACTCGGCGTCGCTCCGAAGTCCCTCGGAGTGGTGCTCCTCGAAACCGGGCAGCTCACCCGGGAACGCTTCGACGATCTGACGGAACAGGTGGCGCGCATCAAGGCCGCCTTCCGGCTGCCGGGATACAAACTGCTCGAGAAACTCGGCACCGGTTCCATGGGAACCGTGTACAAGGCGCGACAACTCACGCTCGACCGCATCGTCGCGGTGAAGATCCTCGCGCCGTGGCTCGCCGAGAATCCCGGATACGTGCGACGCTTCGAGAAGGAGGCGCGGGTCATCGCGCGTCTCAACCATCCGAACGTGGTGCAGGGATTCGACGCCGACGAACGTGCGGGAATCCGCTTCTTCTCGATGGAATACTGCGACGGGCCCACGCTGCTGCAGGTGCTCGAACGCGGTGGTGCGATGGACGAAGATCGGGCGATCGCCATCGTCACGCAGATCGCGCGCGCTCTCGACCACGCGCATGAAAACGGACTCGTCCATCGCGACGTGAAGCCCGACAACATCATGTTGGTCGAAGGCGGCGTCGCGAAACTCTGCGACCTCGGACTCGCGAAGGACACCGTCGTCGAAGGCGGCTCGACCGATCGCGGCGTCACGATCGGGACGCCGAACTACATCTCACCGGAACAGGCCCGCGGGGATGCCGAGATCGACATCCGAAGCGACATCTACGCGCTCGGGGCGACGTTCTACCATCTGCTCACGGGGGTGCCCCCGTTCGACGGTCCCAACCCGACCGTGGTGATGGTGAAGCATCTGAACGAGCCGCCGGTCCCTCCGCGGGATCGCGTCGCGACCGTTCACGGCGCCACCGAACGCGTGGTGCTGAAGATGCTCGCGAAGGCTCCGAAGGATCGCTACCAGACACCGGCGGAACTCCTCGACGATCTCGAGGCGCTCCCGGAACGCGATCACCGCCCCGTGAAGGATTTCGGACGCATGGGCCCGGGGCCGCGCCCGTCGGGTGTCCGCAAGTTCCACCGCTTCCGTCGTTGATCAGACGGCGGCGGCGATGCGGAGAAGTTGTTCGAGGAGCGGACGCAGGTCGGTGAGGACGAGGGCGTTGTCCGCGTCGGATTGAGCGCGGCTCGGATCTTCGTGGACTTCGAAGAAGAAGCCGTCGACGCCGACCGCGGCCGCCGCGCGGGCGAGGTGCGGCACCATCGTGCGGTCGCCCCCCGTGCGGTCGCCGTGCGCACCGGGCTGTTGCACCGAATGCGTCGCGTCGAAGATGACGGGAACGTCGAGCGCGCGCATCTTCGGGAGCCCCCGGAAGTCGTTGACGAGCGTGTTGTAGCCGAACGACGTCCCGCGTTCGGTGATCATCACGTTGGGGTTTCCGGAGTCGCGCACCTTGGCGATGATCGGCTTCACGTCCCAAGGGGCGAGGAACTGCCCCTTCTTCACGTTGACGATGCGGCCGGTGCGCGCCGCTTCGATGATCAGGTCCGTTTGGCGACAGAGAAACGCGGGGATCTGAAGGATGTCCGCGACTTCGGCGACGGCCGCGCATTGTTCGGTTTCGTGGACGTCGGTGACGATGGGCACGTCGAGGGTGCGCTTCACTTCGGCGAGAAGGGCGAGACCGTCCTTCATGCCCGGGCCGCGGAAACCTTTGATCGACGAACGGTTCGCCTTGTCGAAGGACGCCTTGAACACGAACGTGATCGGCAATCCCGCGAGGCTTTCCTTCAGCGCGCGCGCCTGCCGCAGCGTGTCTTCCGGCGGTTCGAGGACGCAGAGTCCCGCGAGAACGAGCCAAGGTTGTTGACGGCCGACCGAAATGCGGCCGTCGCTGATCGGAGTCGGTGCGGGGACGTTGGGGATCATGGGCGTTCCACCGGGGGAGCGAGGAGTGTGCAGCCTTTCGGTCGGATGCCGATGCGGATCGGCGTCGTTCCGATGTAGTCGCCGTCGGCTTCGACGGCGCAGGGAGTGTCGGACGTGACCACGAAGGATGTGCCGAAACCGTAGGTCGCCAACGACTTCGGGGCCTCGCGACGCAGGGCGGCGAACGTCGAGTACCCGAGCAGCGCGGCTTTCGAGGGGCTCTTGTACCCGATCCAGTTGAGGAGACCGTCGTCGGGCTTCGCCGCGGGGGTCACGCTGAACAGTCCGCCGTAGTTGCGGGTATTCGTGATGATCGCGCCGTGGTGGGGAATGGGCTGACGGACGCCGTCGACCTCCACGTGCAGCGTCGGGGAGCGGAACTTCCACAGCGTCGAAAGGGCGGGGGCGACGTAGGTCGCCATGCTGATCGGTCCCCGGCGCTTCTCGCAGATCGCTTGAACGATCGCTCCGTCGAAGCCGATGCCGACCATCGCGAGGAAGCAACGGTCGTTGACCGTCCCGACGTCGAACGTGCGCGGAACGCCGCGGGCCGCCCGGCGGGCCGCCTCCGCCGCGCCCGTGAAGACGCCGAGGTCGCGGGCGACGACGTTCGCGGTGCCGACGGGGATGATGCCCGCCGGGAATCCCGCGGGAAGACCCGAGACGACTTCGTTCAAGGTCCCGTCGCCGCCGACCGCGAAGACGGCGTCGTGATCGGACGCGGATTCTCCCGCGAAGCGGGTGGCGTCGCCGGGCGCGGCGGTCGGTCGGATCGTCGCCGTGATGCCGAGCGCCTCGAACGCGGCCGCGGCTTCGCGGGCCGCCCGAACGCCCCGGCCGCTGCCGGAGATCGGATTCACGATGAGACAGACCTTCTTCACCCCCGGGTGATAGCAACGACCGCCCCTCGGCGCGACGGGCGAACCTTGCCGGGGGATGGCTCCCCGGTTGGAATGGCCCCATGAACGTCCACCCGCTTGCCACCGACGACGGCCGTCCGCCCGATCTCCTCGTGGTTCTCGCTCCCGGCGACGAACTTCACGCCTCGATGATCGAGGCCGCCCGGCAATTCGACGTGCGGGGGGCGATGGTGTCGGGAATCGGCGCGGTCGACGACCTCGAACTCGGGTATTTCACCCTCCCCGAAAAGGTCTACGTCCGGCGCGTCGTCACGCACCGCGTCGAGGCCGTGTCCCTCATGGGGAATCTGTCGATGAAGGACGGGGCGCCGTTCCTGCACTGCCACGGCCTCTTCACCGGTCTCGACTTCGGGGCCTTCGGGGGCCACGTGTTCCGGGCGACGGCGTCGATCACGCTCGAGATGATGGTGTTGCGCACCGGAGCCATGCGGCGGACGCCCGAACCGATGTTCGGACTGACGCGCCTCTGCGGCGAAGGTTGAGGCTTCCCAAGTCCCGGCTCCGTTGGGAACATCGACCCTTAGAGGATTCGCGCCCATGACCGAACTTTCGCCCCGTTACGCTCCCGCCGACGTGGAGTCCCGCTGGTTCGCGGCGTGGACCGCCGCCGGTGCCTTCAAGCCGGAAGTCCGCTCCGCGGAGGCGACGCCGCACGTCATCATGATCCCCCCGCCGAACGTGACGGGGGCTCTGCACATGGGCCACGCGCTCAACAACACGTTGCAGGACGTGATGACGCGCTTCCGCCGCATGCAGGGCTTCGCCGCGTTGTGGGTGCCGGGCACGGACCACGCGGGCATCGCGACGCAGAACGTCGTCGAAAAGGCGATCGCGAAGGAAGGCAAGACGCGCGACTCGCTCGGACGCGACGCCTTCATCGAACGCGTGTGGGCGTGGAAGGAACAATACGGCGGACGCATCATCGATCAGTTGAAGCGTCTCGGCTGCTCCTGCGATTGGGATCGCGAACGCTTCACGATGGACGACGGGCTTTCCCGCGCCGTGACCGAAGCGTTCGTCCGCCTGCACGAGAAGGGCCTCATCTATCAGGGTGAACGCCTGATCAACTGGTGCACGCGTTGCCTCACGGCGCTTTCGGACGAAGAGGCGGAAGCCGTGCCGGAAAACGGCGGTTTCTGGCACCTGCGTTACCGCGTCGAAGGCGAACCCGGTCGCTTCGTGGTCGTGGCGACCACGCGTCCCGAAACTCTGTTCGCCGACAGCGCCGTCGCGGTGCATCCCGACGATCCCCGTTACCGCGATCTCGTCGGACGTCGCGTCCTTCTGCCGGTCATCGATCGCGCGATCCCGGTGATCGCGGACCCCCACGCCGATCCCGAAAAGGGCTCGGGGGCCGTGAAGATCACCCCCGCACACGACTTCAACGACTTCGCCGTCGGCGAGCGCCACGGGTTGTCGCGTCCGAAGGCGATGGACGAGCGCGGTCGCATGACCGACGCCGCGGGGCCGTTCGCCGGCCTCGATCGCTTCGAAGCCCGGAAGAAACTCGTGGCGCACCTCGAAGAGATCGGTCTCCTCGAGAAGCACGAGCAGAAGGAAATCCCGCTGCCGCGCTGCTACCGCTGCACCACCGTCGTCGAACCGCGACTGTCGAAGCAGTGGTTCGTGAAGATGCGGCCGCTCCTCGAACCCGCCGCCGAAGCGGTGCGCGACGGTCGGGTGAAGATCATTCCCGAGCGTTACACCCGCACCTATCTCGATTGGGTGGAACAGTTCCGCGACTGGTGCATCAGCCGCCAAATTTGGTGGGGACACCGCATCCCGGCGTGGCATTCGAACAAGGGCAACACCGTCGTGTCGGCGGAACGTCCCGCCGACGTCGGCGACGAAACGTGGGCGCGCGATCCCGACGTGCTCGACACGTGGTTCTCGTCTCAACTTTGGCCGTTCTCCACGTTGGGGTGGCCCGACGCGACGCCGGATTTGAAGCGCTTCTATCCCACCGACGTGCTCGTTACGGCGCGCGACATCATCTACTTCTGGGTCGCGCGCATGGTGATGTGCGGACTCGAGTTCATGGGCGAGGTGCCGTTCCGCCGCGTCTACATCACGGGTACGGTGCTCGACGAACAGGGACGACGCATGTCGAAGTCCTTGGGCAACGGCATCGATCCGATCGACATGATCGATCGCTACGGATGCGACGCGGTGCGATGGTCGCTCGTGATGCTCGCGGCCGAAGGCCAGGACATCAAACTCGGCGAGAGCCGCTTCGAAGGCGGTCGCAACTTCATCAACAAGCTGTGGAACGCCGCGCGCTTCACGATGATGAACGTGGAAGACTGGGACGGCACGCGTCCGTCCGCGCCGACGTTCGCGGAAGATCGTTGGTTGCGCTCCCGCCTACACGCGACGATCGCCGACGTGACGGCGTCGCTCGACCGCCTCGCGTTCGGCGATGCGGCGAAAACCGCGTACGAGTTCACGTGGAACACCTTCTGCGACTGGTATCTCGAACTCGCGAAGTCGCGCCTTCAGGACAAGTCTCCCGAAGGCGCCGCGAGTCGGCGCGCCGCGCAGGCGCTGCTCGTCGAGACGTTGGACACCATCCTCAGGCTCATTCACCCGATCGCGCCGTTCGTCACGGAAGAGATCCGCGAGCGTCTGCGCGACAAGGTGCCCGGGGCGTCCGTGCTTCTCGCGACCGAATCGTGGCCCGTCGCGGACGCGTCGGCGCGTGATGCGGACGCGGAAGGGGAAGTCGGACTCCTCATCGAGATCGTCGGTGCGTTGCGCTCCGTGCGCGACGACCTGAAGGTTCCGTTCCGCACGCCGATTCGCGCGGTGCTGCGCCCGTGCGACGCCGCGATGGCGAAGCGCGTGGCCGCCGTTCAAGAGCGCGCGAAGGCCCTCGTGAACCTCGGTTCCGTCGAATCCGCGCCCGGCATCGCCAAGCCTCCGGCTTCGGTGACGAAAGTCGTCCCCGGGCTCGAAGTTTTCGTGCCGACCGAAGGTCTCGTCGACCTCGACGCCGAACGCGCCCGTCTCACGAAGCAGGTCGAGGAACTGAAAACGTACATCGCGTCGAAGCGCGGCAAACTCGCGAACGAAGGCTTCGTTTCGCGGGCCAAGCCCGAGGTCGTCGCGAAGGAACGCGAACAGCTCGCGGACGCCGAAGCGCGGCTTTCCGCCCTCGAAACGAACCTCGCCGACTTGGGATGACGTCCCGGACGGCGGGGCTCGGGTACGATGGAGGCATGCCTCCCGCGACCCCCGCCGACTTCGCCTCCCGTCTCGTTCACGATCCCCGAACGGGGTTCACGCTCGACACGTCGGGGCTCGCGGCGGACGCCGCGGCCCATGCGGCGCTCGAGTCCCGTTTCCCCGCCGTCTTCGACGCGATGGACGCCCTCGAATCCGGGGCCGTCGCCAATCCCGACGAGGGGCGGCGCGTGGGTCACTATTGGCTGCGCCACCCCGATCTCGCCCCCGACGCCGAGACGGCGGCGCTCGTTCGCGACACGGTGGATCGCGTCGAGGCGTTCGCCCGCGACGTCCGTGACGGTCGTGTGCGTCCGAAGTCCGCCGATGCCTTTTTACGGGTGCTCGTCGTCGGGATCGGTGGCTCCGCGTTGGGGCCCATGTTCTGCGGCGCCGCCCTGCGTGATCCCAAGGATCCCGTCGGGCTTTTCGTCGCGGACAACACCGACCCGGACGGTCTCGACCGCCTTCTCGCCGCCGTGGGCGCTCTTCCCGGCGGACTGGCGGCGACCCTCGTCGTCGTGATCTCGAAATCCGGGGGCACCAAGGAAACGCGGAACGGCATGCTCGAGGTCAAGGCGGCGTTCGCCGCGGCGGGACTCGATTTCGCCGCCTCGGCCGTCGCCGTCACCGGAGTCGGTTCGGAGCTCGATCGGGTCGCCGTCTCCGAGTCGTGGCTCGCCCGTTTCCCGATGTGGGATTGGGTCGGGGGACGAACCTCGGTGACGTCCGCCGTCGGTCTGCTTCCTTTGGCACTGGTCGGCGTGCCGATCCGTGCGTTTCTCGACGGTGCGGCGCGGATGGACGCGGCGACGCGCACCCGCGACCCACGCGCGAATCTCGCCGCCCGACTCGCGACGGCTTGGTTCCTCGCGTCTTCGGGGCGCGGCGCGAAGGACATGGTGCTCCTGCCGTACAAGGACCGACTCGAACTCCTCGGCCGCTATCTGCAGCAACTCGTGATGGAATCTCTCGGCAAGGAACTCGACACGTCGGGACGTCCGGTGCATCAGGGACTTTCCGTCTACGGCAACAAGGGGTCGACGGATCAGCACGCCTACGTCCAGCAATTGCGCGACGGCGTGGACAACTTCTTCGTTCTGTTCGTCGAGGTCCTTCGG
>JAFMJN010000238.1 GCA_017853435.1 Planctomycetota bacterium
CGAGTCGTCATCGCACTTGAATCCGAACGCCGATTGCGTGTCGGCGACACCCTCGCGGTCCGAATCGACTTCCGTCGGTGAAGAAGGGCTACTCACCGAGAGAAGCCGTCACCCGATCGGGAGCACGACCGCGGTCACTTCTTCGGGCGCTTCGGTGGGCCTTCGGGGACGACGTTCGTGAGATTTGAGTAGTCGACTCGCGCTTTGCCGTCGGGTGGTGTCTTGACCACGTGTCGGAAGATCACCGTGTTGTCGAGAGCGATGTCGCTCGACCAAATGAACTTCGCACCTTTGAAGTCGTGTTCGAAGTAGGGTTGCTTCGGGCCGACTTCTTCTTCGGTGTATTCCTTGGCGGGCGTCCATGAAGAGTCGTCGAAGTCGACGGCGAACCAGTTCTCGGGAATCGGTGTGTTTTCGACCCGTGGATTCGCGGTGTCGCGGCCGACGGGGCCCGTCGAGAACGCCTTCGCCTTCCACGTCGCGTCCGTCACCGTTCCGTCACCGAACTTCAGGACGAATCCTCCGTCTCCGATGTTCGTATTCGCGTATTCCATCCCCGTCTTCGCGTCGGCGTTGTCTTTCGCCATCACCGCGATCGTCATCGGGTAGGTCGGGAGGAGATCGACCGAAATGACGTTGTGGGGAATGAACTTGATCGAATCGACGGCCGCCAACTCGCCGTTGATGTAGAGAACGAACCAGTTGTCCGCGTACACGTTCGCCTTGATGGTGTCGCTCATCTGCGGCTTGCGGAGTTTCACGGGAGCCCCGGCGTCCTGCGGGCGCTTGCCCGGGTCTTGGGTCCACGCGACGAGGGCCGCCGCCCCCAAGATCCCGCATGCGACGATGCCGATTCGACGACGCTCCATGTCGATCCCTTTCCTCCGGCGGTTGCCGAAAACGATCCTTCGAACCCCCTTCGTACGCACGCCGTCCGGAGCTCTTTCGGAACGTGCCTTCCGAGCGCCCCCGCCGTGGGCCTCCTTCGGTATCCTTGGACTCGGGGCGGGGCCTGCCTCCGCCTCGACGGACGAGAAAGACGACGATCGGATCCGATCGCTTCGCCGGAGACCCCGTGAACGGACACGAACCCGCCACCTTGTCGACGCAAGGCGCCCGACCGGCGTCGGCTCCGGGTCTTTTGTTCGGCGGCATTTGGGGATTTTTGATCTTCGCGGCGTCGCTTCCTCTCGGGGGTCATGTCGAGCCGTGGGATGGAACTCCGGGCTATTACCCGATCGCTTTGATAATCGGGGGGATCATCGCCGCCTCGCGTCTTCGTACGCGTCCGTTCGCCGTGTGGCTCGGTCTCGTCGTCGGGCAGGCCGCTTGGGTTCTGTTCGCATCCGAATCCGGCCCCGGCAGCCTTTGGCCGATCGGCCTCGCGTTCACCATGATCGCGACGGCGCTCGTGGTCCCGGGCTGGTGGTTGGGCCGATTGTTCACGCGACATCGCATGGCGGGTTGGCTCGCGTTGCAGGCGACGGCGTTCGGCTGGATGTGGGTTTCGAGAGACTCACTGCTCGACGGAGCGCGGTCCCTTTCGGTCGGTCTAATCAAGTGGCGGGAGCCGGATCTCGAGTGGAAGTTGGTTCGGTTCTTCGTCGACGTCGGCCTGACGCTCGGTGAACGCTTCATGGCGGCGGTCGTGACCGTGGCGGGCGCGCTGCTCGTTGCAGTGGTCGCGGGGCGTCGCGGATTCGTCGCGGGGCTATCCGTGGCGGTTTTGGTGTGGGCCGCGATCTTCGGCGCCTCTCGGATGGGGATCGATCTGGCCGGGGGATTCGTCGGTTTCGTCCTTCCGCTTCTTCTGACGATGGCGCTGCTCGAATCACGGGCGATTTTTCATGCGCGGTCGACGTGGATGACCGTGCCCGCTTGGACACCCGCGGTCGGCCTTCTTCTTCCGTGTACATCCGCGCGCGTCGTCCGCGGGATGGTGGGCCCTCTCGCGATGGCTGCGTCGCTTACCGTCGTCGGTGTCGTCGGAAGCCTGACGTATCGCTCGCCGATGTCGGACCTCGTTCTCGGTGATCGATTGGCGACGGCTCTGCGCGCCGAAGCGGCCGAGGGACGTGTGTCGCTCATGGTGGATGGGCCCGTCTACACGCCCGTCGTCGCGGGCGACGTGATCGGGACGACCGCGTTGGCCCCTTCCCGTTGGGTGCCTCTCGACCGTGACGGCGTCCCGAAAGGCGTGCCTATCGCCGTCGACGTCCCCGAACTCGAACAGGTCGGACTATTCCCGGACGGGTCGCTGCGCCATTTCACGAACACGGGCGACGCGGTCGTGGTGATCGACCCGGCGTCGGGGCGCACGTCGCGAATCCCCGTTTCGGTCGGCCGTTCGACCATCGCCTGCTCGACGCGTTGCGTCGCCGACCCGACTCTCCCGTCGCGCATGGTGGTGGTCAAAGAATTCGAGAACGAAGGTTGGGTCCTCGATCCGTCGGGCGCCGTCGTCGCCCGATTCTTCGGGACGCTCCATGCGGCCAATCTCGTCGCATCGCGTAAAGACGGCGCCGTCTATTGGAACCTCATGGGCGGTTCGCCCCGTATCGGACGCTTCGATGTCGCGACGGGCACCGTCACGCTGTTCGAGGCCCCTTGGGCCACGGGCGATCTTCTCGTCCGCGAGGACCTCGGCGAACTGTGGGTGAGCCTTCCCACGCGAGGTTCCATCGCCGTGTACACGCTGCCGAAGCCGGGTGCCACCGAGCCGCGACTCGTGCGTCTCCGTCCGGCACCGTTCGGCGTTCGGGGAATCGCGATCGACGACGACCGCGGCGTGTATTTGGGGCTCGGTGGTGTCGGCGGTGGTCTCGAAGTCCGTCGCTTGATCGACGACGACGTGGTGGCCTCTCCGTCGACCGCGCCTTGGGCACGCAAGATCGCGGTGCTTCCCGGCGGGGGACGAGCGGTGGTGACCTCCGCGGGCGGCGCGCTCGTCGTGCGATACTGACGCTCCTATGACGTCGGTTGATCGTCGCCGTTGGTTGAAGTCGGTCGTCGCCGGCGCCTGTGCGCTCGCGGGCTGCGGCGAGACATCGGCGTCGTCCGGCGATCGCCGTCGGACGGTGATCGTGGGGGGCGGCCTCGCGGGTCTCGCGTTGTTGCGAAAACTCGTCGATCGTGGTGACGATGCGGTGCTTCTCGAAGCCGGTCGGCGCCTCGGCGGGCGCGTTTACACGTTGCGCGACGGCCCACCCTCCGGATTGATCGCCGAGGCCGGAGCGGAGCGCGTCGGGGTGGGGCATACGCGGGTCCGCGCATGGCTCGAACGTTTCGGGATCGCCTGCGTGCCGCCCACGCCGCCGAAGGAACCGTTCCGACTGACTCTCGGTGCCGAGCGCCACGTCATCGCCGACACCACGGAGCCTCCCGCTGCTCTGCTCGAAGGGCTTTCCGAAACCGAGCGCCGATTCGGTCCCTTCTGGATCGACATCGCCTTCGCCACGGCGATCGAAGTCCCGCGCGCGGACGATCCGCGTTCGGCCATGCGTTGGATGAAGGATGCGGGGCTCGGTGCCCGCGCCGAGTCCTACGTCCGCGCGTTCTGCGCGCATCCGCTCGATCGCATTCCCGCGGTCGAGTATCACCGTTTGGCGCACGAAGATCTCGACGCCTTCGACTGGTCGCGCATCGACGGTGGATCGTCGCGGTTGACCGATGCGATGTCGACGGGACTCGACGCGTTCATTCGACGCGATCATGTCGTCGACGGCGTCTGGCTCGACGGGGGCGGCTTGACCGGCGGGCTCGCCGGAAAACCGGCGGTGCGCTGTCGCAACGGCGCCGTATTCGTCGGCGATCGCGTCGTCCTCGCCTTACCGCTCGAACCGTTGCGCAAACTCGCCTTCCACCCCGAGAGGCCTCTCGAGTTGACCCGGCGCCTCGACGGACTGTTCGCGAGCGATCAGGTGAAAATCCACGTGGAG
>JAFMJN010000239.1 GCA_017853435.1 Planctomycetota bacterium
CCTCGGAGGTTGATCAACTGAACGTCGTTGGGAATCGGAACGGAGAAGGTGTAGGAACCGGACGCATCCATGTTGAACGGCGCGAACGTCACCGTCGCGAAGTCGAGATACATCGTGCCGCCCCACAATTGCGAATCGACGCGCGTCGCCGCGACGCCGAGCAAGGACGGCATGAACGGAACGGCACCCGCCACGTTCACGTCGAAAGTGGTTCCGATCGTCGGCCACGTTTGCGCCCGTAGGGGCAGGTGTTGCGGAGCCGGAAGTCCGACTCCGAAATAGACGACCGCGGACGAATAGACGTAGAGCTTCCCCGTATTCGGTCCGCCGAAACCGTCCACGCCGTAGGCGCCCACGACGAATTCCGAAGCGCCGTCGAGGTCGAGGTCGCCGAGGGTCGACACCGCGAATCCATAGGCATCTCCGTTCCCCGGGATGCCGCTGGCGTGTTCACCGCGCAGGACGTGAAGGACCTGCCCCGTGACGCCGTTGATCAGGTACGCACGGCCCGCGCCACCCTTGTCGGTCTGACAGGCTCCGATGAGGATCTCGTCGATCCCGTCACCGTCGACGTCGCCACCATTCGAGACTCCGATACCGAACCAATCCTTGCTCGCCTCCCCCGTCCACGTGCGCAGCAGCGTTCCGTTGGCTCCGCTGTAGAGATAGGCTCGGCCTCGATTGTCGTTCGTCGGAGTCCCCGGCAGGTCGAATCGACTCGCGCCGAAGACGAGATCCGGAATCAGGTCGGCGTTCATATCGCCGACGGAAGCCATGGAGATTCCGAGACGATCTCCCGCACCCTCACCTTCGACGAGGATCAGGCGTGTCGTCAGCGGAGCAATGCCTCCGCGAAACACGGAGATGCGGCCCGAATCCACTCCGGCCGGGCCGTCGTACGCGACGGACGCGACGGCGATGTCCAAAACGCCATCGCTGTTCAAGTCCCCCGCGGGCGCGACGGAGTAGCCGAACCACTCGGCGGCCTGCGTTCCCGTGTAGGTAACGAGCGGTTGAAACGTCGCACCCGAACGGATCTCGACACGTCCGCTCGTTCCGTTGACGAGACACGGGACGCCGACGGCGAAGTCGGCTTTTCCGTCTCCGTTTTGGTCACCGACGACGGCGACGGACGCACCGAAGTTCTCGCCGGGGAGGGTGCCTTCCAAGATCGCCAACGGCGTCCATGTGCCGCCGCGATAAATAGTCAGTCTTCCGGTGTCGTTTCCCGCGACGCCGTTCGCGTAGCGCGACCCGACGAGGACTTCGCCGATGCCGTCTCCGTCGAGGTCCGGCGACAAGGCGACTGCGGCGCCGAGTTCGTCGCCCGCCTGTTGACCGATGAACGTATGCAGCAGGGCTCCGTTGCCGGAATAGACGTACGCCTTACCCGGAAAGGAAGACGACTGACTCCCGCGAGCTCCCGCGATCCAGTCGAGTCGACCGTCGCCGTTGACGTCGTGACCACCCGCGATCGTCCGACCGAGTTCGTTTCCCGATGCCTCCCCAAGGACCGAAAAACGCGGATCCTGAGCGGCGAGGAGTCCTCCCAACATCAGCGTCGCGCACACGAAGCGAATCGATCGGGTTTCGGATTGCATGTCGTCAGTTTCGATGAAATCGTTGCGGATTGCCAACAGCCTGCGCGACGCGGCGCGCCTTCTTGCTCAGAACCCGAAACGGGCTCGGATGCCGTTGGAGAGGACGAATCCCGCCGGGCCGGTCGCGTCCGAGAAAGCCCACTGCGACATGAACGTGAATCCCGCCAAGGCGGGGTTCGCGGGCAGCGCCACGGGAAACAGGGCGGTGCCGTAGGGAGAAGCCTGCATCGGAACGATGAAGGCGGAGAGAGGTTCGACGAGACCGACGCATCCGAGCACCGGGTAGGGAGCCACCTCGACACCCGCGACGAAGAACCCCACGGCGTTGGGACGCGCGTTCGCGGCGACGAAAGAAAACTGACTTCCGTCGACGAGCGGCAGCGAACCACCGACGAGATTTTGAACCGAGCCGTAGTTGCCGCTGCATCCTCCGGACACCACCTGCACGCGAGCGAGCAGCGTGTAGGTGAATGCGTTGGACAGCGTCACGGAGCCGAGGGAGTTCGTCGCGGTGACGTCGAACGTTCCGGTCGGGTGCGCGGGAGCGCGGCACCGGATCGTCTGAAGATCGACGAACGTGTAGTCGTACGCCGGAGTGCCACCGAAGGTGATCAGCGTTCCCGGCATCAATGAAAGCCCGGAGACCGTGATCAACGCACCGCCGTCGACGTCCGACGAGGCCGGAGTCACACCGAAGAGCGCGAGGGGTCCGTTCGCGCACGCGTATTCGAACCCGCCGGGGAGCGTCTTCGAGCCGCAGGGCGTGGTGACGACGATGTCGTTCGGGCCCGGGTAGCCCGCGGGAAGCGGGCACGTGATTTCCGTGTTGGTGAACGTGGTCACCTGGAACTCGGGTGCCTGTCCGATCTTCACGGTGATCGACGGCGGGTTTCCATCGGTGAACCCCATGCCGAGGATGCGGATCAGACCTCCACCCGCGCACGGCCCGAGAGCCGGCGAGACGCCGAAGACCTGATGCCCGGCGACGGCGTCCATGACGGCCGTCTCGCCGATCCCGCAGTCGGACATGTAGGAAGCGCTTGAGAGCTTGTCACCCGTGTCGACGACCGAAACGGATCCGACGAAGTTTGTGGATGCGGCGGCCGTGCCGCCGGTCGTTACTTCGACGGACTCGAATCGGTACGCCGTCCCTGCGGGCGGTCCGGATTGAGCCGACACGGCCCCGGCCACGACACCGACGAGCAACGTCAGCGTCGCCACCGCAAGTCTGGTTGAACGGAAGTTCATGATGTCGACCTTCAGTTGAGGACCATCACGGTCGTCTGAGCCACGGAGACCGTGCCTTTGAACGGACCGCCTTGCAACGCCTCGATCCCGAACACGTGGTTGCCGGTCGCCGTCGCCGTGTAGACGTAACTCAAGGTCACGGGGACGCCCCCACCACTTTGCGGGCCTGCGACTCCGATCAACTCTTCTCCGAGAGCGAGGACCCCGCCGGACGCCGGAAGGTCGACCGCCAGTCGAAGGTCGATCGGATCGACCGTCATTCCCGACAAGTTCTTGATGAAGATGGTCGACACGACCATGGCCTTCTGGCCCGACGTCATCGAGACGGACTTACCACCGTACATCGCGTACGAATTGGTAAGCGCCGTCGCAGGGGCAGTTGCCTGCGACTCGGCGCCAACGACGCCCGTCGCACCTTGAGATCCCGTTGCGCCCTGCGGCCCCTGGGATCCCGTGATGCCTTGCGGACCTTGCGCGCCCGTCGCGCCCTGCGCGCCGGTGGCACCCTGCGGACCATCGACGCCCTGAGCACCTTGAGCGCCCGTCGCGCCCTGAGGACCCGTGGCGCCCTGCGCGCCGGTGGCACCCTGCGGACCGTCGACGCCCTGAGCACCTTGCGCGCCCGTCGCACCCTGAGGACCCGTGGCGCCCTGCGCGCCGATGGCACCCTGCGGACCGTCGACGCCCTGTGCACCGGTCGCACCTTGCGGCCCCGTCGAGCCCATCATGCCCATTGGGCCCATCGGGCCCATCAATCCAGGCATACCTTGCGGACCCGCAGCACCCGTCGCGCCCTGAGGACCCGTTGCGCCCGCAGCACCTTGAGGCCCCGTCGTGCCCGCCGCGCCCTGCGGACCCGTCGGGCCGAATCCGCCCGTCGCGCCCTTCACACCCTGCGGACCCTGAGCACCGATGACACCCTGAGGACCGATCGGACCGACCGCGCCTTGCGCGCCGTCGGCGCCGTTCGCGCCTTGAGGACCAACCGGACCGACCGCGCCTTGCGCACCGTCGGCTCCGTTCGCGCCCTGAGGACCAATCGGACCAATCGCGCCTTGCGCACCGTCGGCTCCGTTCGCGCCCTG
>JAFMJN010000037.1 GCA_017853435.1 Planctomycetota bacterium
GGTCTTCGGACACGGCGCGACCGGCGTGAACAAGCTCACGTCGTGGCTCGCGGGCACGCTGCTCGTGCTCGCGATGGTGCTCGCCAAGATCTCAGGGATGTGATCATGGGTTCCCACCTTCAGGCCTTCCGCGACGCCGAGGCTCTTCTCGAAGGGCATTTCCAGCTCTCGAGCGGCCTCCACTCGACGCAGTACATCCAGTGCGCCCGCGTGCTCATGTCGCCCGCGGTGGCCGAGGGTCTCTGCCGCGATCTGCGTACGCGTTGGACCGGCGAAACGCCCGACCTCATCGTCGGACCGGCCCTCGGAGGCGTGGTGGTGGGCTATGAACTCGCACGCGCGTTCGGCGTCCCGGGCATCTTCGCCGAACGCGAAAACGGCAAGTTCGCCATCCGCCGCGGATTCACCATCAATCCCGGCCAAAAGATCATCGTCGCCGAAGACGTCGTGACGACGGGCGGATCGGCCGCGGAAGTCGTCGACCTCGTGACCCGTCTCGGCGGCCGCGTGGTCGGCGTCATGTGCCTCGTGCAGCGCACGGAACGCAACCCGTTCTCGGTCCCCTTCGCTTCGCTCGAAACTCTCATTCCGCCGACGTGGGCTCCGGCCCAGTGTCCTCTCTGCCTCGCGGGCGGAACGGCGGTGAAGCCCGGTTCGCGTCCGGGAGCTCCGGCCTCCCCGACGGCCTGAGGTCGCGCCATGGCGCGCAGCATGACCGGATTCGGCACGGCGACGGCCGGTGAAGGCGCCGTCGCCGTCGTCGCCGAAGTGCGGTCCACGAATCATCGATTCCTGAAGGTGTCGATCCACGCGCCGCGGCACCTCGAATCCGCGTCCGCCGCGATCGAAGCCTACGCGAAATCCAAACTCGCCCGCGGCGCGGTCGACGTCTCCCTCAAAGGAACGCCCGACGCGAACGGGACTTTAGTCAAAATCGACTCGAACCTCGTCGCCGCGCGCGTCGCAGAGCTTGAGGCTCTCCACGCGGCGCTCGGCGCCCCCGCGTCGAAGACCGAACTCGTCGCGACGGCGCTCCGCTTGCCGGGCGCGCTCGCCGCGGAACCTTCGAACGGGACCGACCCGATCTTGATCGCCCACGCGGAAGCCGCGGGAAAAGCCGCCGTGGACGCGCTTGCGGCGGCACGGGAAACCGAGGGCGCGGCGCTCGCCGCGATTTTGGAGCAGGGGCTCGTCGCGCTTTCGGATGCGGTACGTCGTTGCGTCGAACGCGCGCCCGTCGCCGTCCGCGAAGCCCGCGATCGCTTCGCGACGCGGGTCAACGCCCTCCTTACCGAGTCGCGCCCGGGACTCGTCGTCAACGACGAACTCCTGCTGCGTGAAGCCGCGATCGCCGCGGATCGCGCCGACATCGCGGAGGAAATCGCGCGACTCCACACCCACATCGACCACTTTCGGGCGATCCTCCGCGACTCGGCCGACGTCGGACGTCGCCTCGACTTCCTGCTTCAGGAAATGCTGCGCGAAGTGAATACGACCGGATCGAAGTCGTCGGACGTCGGGATGGCGCACGCCGTCGTCGACGCGAAGACGTGCATCGAACGCCTGAAGGAACAGGTCGCGAATCTTGAATGAACGGGTGTTCATCCTCTCCGGGCCGAGCGGAGTCGGAAAAAGTTCGCTGATTTCCAAAATCCGCGAACGCTTTCCCGACGTGCATTTGGCGGTCTCCGCGACCACCCGCGCTCCACGGCCCGGCGAAGTCGACGGCGTGCACTACGCCTTCGTGACGCGCGCCGCCTTCGAAGAGGGCGTCCGACGGGGCGACTTCCTCGAATGGGCGGAGGTCCACGGGAACCTCTACGGAACCCCGAAGCGAGCGGTCGAACCCCTTGCGGCGCAAGGACTTACCGTCCTACTCGACATCGACGTCCAAGGCTTCCGCAACGTCCGTCGCGTCCGTCCGGGCACCCCCGCCATCTTCGTCGCTCCGACGTCGAATTCCGTGCTCGAAGAACGCCTCCGAAAGCGGGGCTCCGAGAACCCCGCGGGGCTCGCGAAACGTCTCGAAAACGCCCAGCGGGAAATGGCCGCGATGGGCGAATACGACCACGTCGTCGTGAACGACGACCTTGAACGGGCCGCCTTGGAATTGGAACACTTGTTGGGGCTCCGGGAATCCCGGACGCCTCCCCCACAACGATGACCCATCCGAACCTCCAGCAAGCGAAGCTCGAAGGCGTCTACAACGACGTCGGCGGGATCTTCAAAGCCACCGTCCTCATCCAAAAGCGCCTCCGTGAACTCAACCGCGGCGCGAAGCGCCTCGTCGAGGAGCAGGACAAGAACACCATCGTGACGGTCATCCGCGAGATCGAAGCCCAGCGCCTCGACCTCCTTCCGGACACGGACGAAAACCGCGAGGCGGTGCGTGCGGAACTCGAAGGCTTCACCGGCGGCGCGCCGCGCCCGTCGGAAGTCGAAGCGACGACGACGAACGAAGACGAACTCGAGCGCCGCATTTTCATGGCGCTGAACAAGCAGCCGCCGGCCGGCCGCTGAAGGTGGGCCGACCGTGCCCCGCGTCGTTCTCGGCGTTACCGGCAGCGCGGCGGCTCATCGCGCGCTCGACGTCGCCAGCGACCTGACGAAACGGGGCATCTCCGTCGACGCCGTTCTCACCCGCGGGGCGCAGGAATTCCTGCGCCCCTTGGCGTTCGAAGCCCTGACCCGCCGCCCCGTCCACACGTCCTTGTTCGGTGAAGGGTCGGGCGATCCGCATACCCATATCCGCCTCGCCGCGGAGGCCGATCTTTTGGTCGTCGTCCCCGCTTCGGCCGATTTCCTCGCGAAAGCGGCGACCGGGATCTCGGACGACCTGCTTCTCACGGTCGCGTACGCCTTCCCGGGGCGCAAAATCGTCGCCCCCGCGATGAACCCCCGAATGTGGGCGAATCCCCTGACGGCCCGCAACCTCGGGACCCTCGGCGACCTCGGTTGGGACGTGGTGGCGCCGGTCGACGGCGACCTCGCCTGCGGGGACCAAGGGACCGGTCGCCTCGCCCCCGTCGCCGACATCCTGGCGCGGATCGACGCCGCGCTCGCGCGAGGAGCGTGACCGCGTGCACGTCGTGATCACGGCGGGCCCCACCCGCGAACCGATCGACGACATCCGCTTCCTCTCGAATGCGAGCACCGGGCGCATGGGCTTCGCCGTCGCCGCGGAAGCCGCACGGCGCGGACACCGGGTCACCTTGGTGAGCGGCCCCGTCGACCTCCCGGATCCGTCGGGGGTGCGGGTCATCCGCGTGGAGACCGCGATCGAGATGCGCGACGCCTTCGTCGCAGCCTTCGGGGAAGACGGCGACGCCTGCGTGATGACCGCCGCCGTTTCCGACTATCGACCGAGAGACCGCGTCGCGGGAAAGTTGAAGAAGGGCCCCGAAAACATCGTCCTCGAACTCGTGAAAAACCCTGACATTCTCAGGGAAGCGGGTATGATGGCCCGCGGACGTCCGGTCGTCGGATTCGCCCTCGAGGCGCTTTCCGGGGCCGAGGCGTTGGCGGCCGCCCGGGGGAAGCTCGTTGACAAGAGTGCGACGATGATCGTGCTCAACGGAACCGGTTCCCTCGGTTCGGACGCCGTGCGGGGAGTCACGCTGGTGACGCGCGAGGGAGCGGTTCCTCGCGGTGACATCGACAAGGCGGGACTGGCACGGGAACTGGTGACGTTCCTCGAGGAACGCCACGGTTCGACGGGGAGCGGACATGGAACAACTACAGGGCATCGCACCGACTCCGACGGTCGGAATCCGGAAGGATCCGTCCGCGTCTGACATTCCGTATCCGCGTTACATGACGCCCGGCGCCGCGGGCGTCGATCTCCACGCCGCCGTCGACGACGCCGTCATCGTCCGCATGGGCGAGATCCGCAAGATTCCGACCGGACTGTTCGTTGAAATCCCGCAAGGCTTCGAAGGCCAAGTGCGCGCCCGCTCGGGACTGTCGTTGGAAAAAGGTCTCGCCCTTCCGAACGCTCCGGGCACGATCGATTCCGACTACCGCGGCGAGATCTCCGTGATCGTGACGTGCCTGTCGTCGACTCCGCTCGTCATCCGTCGCGGCATGCGCATCGCCCAACTCGTCATCTGCCCCGTCGCGCGCGCGATCTTCGAGATCCGCGACACGCTCACCGACACCGGACGCGGACGCGGCGGATTCGGATCGACGGGAACGAGCCGGGACGACGCCCGGTGACCGCCCGCACTTCGAAACACTGGGCGGAACTGCGCCTCGCCGTTCTCGCGTGGGGAACCGTCGCCGTCGCCGTATGGCTCGCGGTCGCGTTCGCCACGTACGCTCCCTTCGACGCGGGCGGATTCGTCAACGTCGGCGGCAAAGTCGCCGCATGGCTCGCGATGGCCCTCGTGGAAGGCTTCGGCATCGGCGCCTTCGCCCTTCCATTCTTCCTCGTGTTCGTCGGTTGGCGCGTGCGCACCGGCGGCGACGTGGGCCGCCCGCTGCTCAAGTTGGCCGGGGTTTTCGGCGCGATGCTCGCACTCGGCATCGTCGCCGAGATCGCACTCCCCTCCCGACATTTCCCGAAGGGTGTCGCCCCGCTCGGCGGCATCATCGGCAACTGGGTCGGGGCCCGCATGTCGTTGTTCATGGGGCGCGGATTCGGCGCGGTCATCGGTGCGACCGCCCTCGCGGGCGCGACCTTCCTCGCGACGGATCGATTCCTGCTCGACGCCCTCGCCGATCGCATCGCGAAGTGGTTCCCCCCGAAGACGGCGGAAGCCAAGAAGCGTGAACGCGAGCGCAAAGCCGAGCAACTGAAGGACACCACGCCTCCCGTCGACATCGCTCCGGAGTCCGACGACGTCGACGATACGGACGTGGACGACATCGACGTCCCGCTCGCAGAGCCGGGCGACGCGCCGACGAAACCGACGCGACGCAAGCAGAAGGCCGACGCGACGCCGGACATCTTCGAAGACGACGAGCCCGACGACGACGCGCCCGAAGAGGTCGCTCCGCCCGAGATCAAGGCTCCGATACCCGCCCGCGTCAAAGGTCGCGGCGACCAACTCGAAGTCATCGATCTCGGCCGCAAGGGCCGCGGCGGCAAGTACGACCTCCCGCCGGTGACGCTGCTCGAAGAACCGATCGCACCGGACCACACCGAGTCGCCGGAGCAGCTTCAAAAGCGCGCCGCGGAAATCACGACGCTGCTCGCCGACTTCAACGTCAAGGCGACGGTGATCGAAATCGAACCGGGCCCGGTCGTCACGCGTTTCGTGCTCGACATCGAACGCGGACGAAAGATCTCGTCCATCATCGGTCTCGCCGACGACCTCGGTTTACGTCTCGAAGTCGGCAACGCCCTGCGCATCGCGAAGATCCCGGGCCGTCCGAATCTCGGAGTCGAAATCCCGAGCCGCTTCCGCCGCACGGTGTGGATGCGTGATCTCGCGAGCGTCGCGGCCTCGCACCCGAAGTTCAAGAAGGCCGCGATCCCGATCTTCCTCGGCACCGACGCTCAGGGAAATCCGGTCATCGAAGACCTCTCGACGATGCCCCACCTCCTCGTCGCCGGACGCACGGGCGCGGGCAAGTCGGTCTTCCTCAACTCGCTCATTCTCTCGATCCTCATGACGCGCCATCCCGAAGACGTCCGTCTCGTGATGGTCGACCCCAAGCAGGTCGAGTTGAAGGTGTATCAGGGCATCCCGCACCTGCTCACGCGCGTCGAAAGCAACCCCAAGAAGGCGATGCAAATCCTCGACTGGGCCGTGCTTCAGATGGAAGAGCGGTACGAAATCCTCGCGTCCTGCGGCGCCCGCAACTTGGCATCCTACAACAAGATGCCGAAGGCCGAACGCCTCGCCGCGCTCGAGAAGGCCTACACGCCGGAACAGATCGCGCGCATCCCGGAACGGATGCACTCGATCGTGGTGATCGTCGACGAGTTCGCCGACCTCATCATGGCGGCGGGCAAGGAACTCGAACAGTCGATCGCGCGCCTCGCACAGAAGGCGCGCGCGGTCGGCATCCACGTCGTCCTCGCGACGCAGCGCCCCGAAGTGAAGGTCATCACGGGCCTCATCAAGGCCAACCTTCCGTCGCGCGTGGCGTTCCAAGTCCGTTCGTCGGTCGACTCGCGCACGATCATCGATCGCATGGGCGCCGAACGCCTCCTCGACAAGGGCGACATGCTCTACTTGTCGTCGGACCGCGACGACCCGTTGCGCGTGCAAGGCCCGTTCTGCTCCGACGAAGAAGTCGCGCGCGTCGTGGCCTACCTCAAGGAGAAGGCGTCGGGCCTGTACGCGCCGACCCTCATCGCGGTGGGAGCGGGTGAATCGACCGCCCACGGCGGCGACACCTCCGACCAGGACGAGAAATTCGACGAAGCCGTCGAACTCGTGCTCGACACGGGACAGGCGTCGACGTCGTGGCTGCAACGCCAACTCGGACTCGGCTACGCCCGTGCGGGCCGCCTCATGGATTCGTTGACCGACGCCGGAATCGTCGGTCCGCCGAACGGTTCGAAGCCGCGCGACATCCTCATCACGCGGGACGACTGGAACAAGCGCAAGGCGGGCCGCGGCGACGCATCGGCCTCCGCCGAAATGTGACCCAACGCATGGAGACGACGATGAACGGTGCTTCGATGCAAGGCGCTCGCCGGGCGACTCTCCTCTCGCCCGCGCTCTTCGCGTGGTTCCTCGCGGTCGCCGGCGCGACCATGGCGGTGCTTCCCCTCGTGCGTGGCCACGGTGCTTGGGCACCGGCGACGCACATCGGAACCGTCCCGTCTGTCATCCTGTTCCTGTGCGCCGCGATCGTGGCGGGACGCTGGTACGTCTCGGGACGTCTGCGCGCACCGTTGCGCAAGACCCTGATGGTGGCGGTGATCGTCCTCCCGCTCGTCGCCTTCCTCGGCGCGTTGTCGGGACCGAGCACCGTCGGCAGCCGGTTCGGCGGCTCCTACGGAGTCCTCTTCGCGACGTTCACGTCCGCCCTCCCCTCGTGGGCGTCGGTGGCGCTTTGGGCGATCGGCGCCTTCGCGGGGCTCCTCTTGGCCTTGCGCATGGCGTTGATGCCGCCGCCGCGCACCGCGGATGCCCTCACCGCGCTCAACACCGGACGCGTGCCTCCGGCGGCGAAGCCCGCCGCGTCCGTGAACGCTGCGACGACGGCTCCCGTCGCCGAAGCGGACCCGACGAAAGCCTCGGACGGCGGCCTGTTCGCCGACGTCTTCGAAGAGGCGCCCCCCGCGATCGTGCCGCAGTCGCTTCCTTCGACACCGCCCGCGACCGCCGACGGCGACATGTTCGCGACGCAGGACGACGACGATTCCGGCACGCCGACGCGCCTCGGCATGACGTACGACCTCGACGCCCCGGCGCCTACGCCCGTGGCGACGCACGTCGTCGTCGAAGACATGACGACGCCCGCCGCCACGACGACGACGACGGACGCCGACCCCGGTCGCCGCGAAGAGAGCGTGTGGCATCTGCCGCAACCGCCCCGCACCGACGTCGGCGAAATCGACGTCGACGACGATTCCGATCTCCGCATCGACGATCCGATGGACGAAGCGACGGCCCTGACCCCGAGCGACGTCGAAGCGATCGCCGACGGCGGCGAAGGTGTAACGGAAAGCGCCGCGTTGGCGGACACGCCGACCGACGCCGATCCGATGACGGACGTCGGACCGATCCTCGCCGAAGCCGACGCGTTCACCTCCGAAATCGACGCCGCGATCGCCGAAACGACGGCGGCGACCACGATCGAATCGGTGACCGTCGACGAAACCCCGACGACGGCCGAAATCTCCACCGACTTCTCGGAAACGTCGACGACGGACGACACCGCCCCCACGGCGACGGTCGAGGTGCCGCTCGAAACTCCCGCCGCGACCGCGTTCGACGAATTCGCGGCCCTCGAAGCGGAGATGGTGCAACCCACTCCGGCCGCGGACGTCGTCGAAGAATCCGCGCCGACGTCGGGCGTCGTCGAATCGACTCCGATGATCGAATCGTTGTTCGGCGAAGCTCCGGTCCCGTCGGAACCCGTTCGCCGCGTGCGCCGTCGCATCGAACAGGACTGGGCGTCCTGGCAGGACGGTCCGACGCGTCGCCGCAAGGCGAAGTCGACCGAGGGAGACGACGCCGTCACTCCCGCGACCGGCGCCGCCTTCGCCGCGGAAACCCCGATGACCGCATCCGAGACGTCCGCCACGGTCGACGCACCGACGGAATCCGTCGACGTCGCATCGAGCGAGACCGTCGTGCTTCCGTCGGAAGACGTCGGGTTCGACACGACGACGGCCGCGGCCGCGACGTGGGAATCCCCGGCGGTCGCGACTCCCGAAACGCCGGCCGAGATCGTCGAAACGCCGTCGGCGCCGACCGAGGTCTCGGCGGACGCGTTCGACGACATCGACGACGCGGAGTACGAAGAGGAGCCCGTCGGCGGCCAGCTCGATTTCGGATTCGAACCGGACGCGGCCTACCTCGGGCGCGCGCTCGAGCTCGCCGAAAAGGCGGGCTACGCATCGACCGGTCTTTTCCAAGCCGAACTCGGCATCAGCTTCACGACGGCCTGCAACATCATCGAACGCCTCGCCGCCGACGGATTCCTCGGCCCGCTCGAGCCGTCGGGCAAGCGCCGCGTGCTCACATTGGGCGACGCGGGCGGCGAAGCCTCGGCGGAAGCCTGATTTCCGGACGAGCCGTCCGGGGCCCCGACGCCCCGGACGCCGCCTCCCCGGGCCCCCCGGAAGGCACGGACGCGGACGATTTCCGCGCCGTCGGCCCCTTCGACAATCGGTGCCGATGGGCTAACGTCCTCCCTGCCTCAAAGGCGGTCGCCCCGTGAAGACCCGACGCATCGTTTCCCTCGTCTCCCTCGGATGCCCGAAGAACCTCGTCGACAGCGAGGGGCTCGTCGGCACGCTCTTGTCCAACGACTTCCGTGTCGTGGCGAACCCGAAGGAATCGGACGTCGTCATCGTCAACACGTGCGGATTCCTCGACGCCTCCCGCAAGGAATCCCTCGACGCGATCCGCGGCGCCGTGGCGCTCAAATCCGCCACGGGCGTCAAACGGGTGCTCGTCGCGGGATGCATGGTCGGCAACTATCGGGAACTCCTCGAGAAGGAGGCTCCCGGCGTCGACGCCCTCGTCGGATTCGGGGACTACCACCGGATCGACCGCATCGTGGAAGACCTCGTCGGTGGGCACGCGGCTCCCGAATTCGGCGCCGAGCGCCGTCGGGTCGACGCCGCCCTCACGCCGCGCCACTACGCCTACCTGAAGATCTCGGAAGGCTGCGACCACACCTGCGCGTTCTGCGTCATTCCGTCGATCCGCGGCGCCATGCGGTCGTTTCCGACCGAAGACCTCGTCGAACGCGCCCGCACGTTGGCGGGTCGCGGCGTCCGGGAACTCAACGTCGTCGCGCAGGACTCGACCGTCTACGGCTCCGACCTCTACGGGGAACTGCGCCTTCCGCAACTTTTGCGTCGTCTCGACGAGGTCGAAGGTCTCGACTGGATCCGCCTCCTCTACGCGTATCCGACCGAAGTCACCGACGGACTGATCGACGTCCTTTCCTCGGGCAAGCGCGTGCTCCCGTGGCTCGACGTCCCCATCCAACACGCGGCGGACAACGTGCTCGCACGCATGAAGCGGGGGCACGGTCGCGCGGTCCTCGAAAAACTCGTCGAACGCCTCCGTCGCGCGCATCCCCGTTTCGCGATCCGCACGACGGTGATCGTCGGCTTCCCCGGCGAAACCGAAGCCGACTTCGAAACGCTGTTGCAGTTCCTCGCATGGGCGAAATTCGATCGCCTCGGCGCCTTCCGCTATTCGCGTGAACAAGGAAGCGCGGCGGCCGACCTCGACGGACAGGTTCCCGAAGAGGTGAAGGACGAACGCTGGCATCGCCTGATGGCGCTGCAACAGCGTCTCGCCTTCGATGCGGCGACGGCGCGCGTCGGTTCGACGATCGACGTGTTGGTCGACGCCGCGAAGGAAGGTCCGCGCCCCGCCCGCTGCCGCTCTTGGCTCGACGCGCCCGAAATCGACGCGAACGTCCTCGTGGACGACGACACGTTGAAGGCGGGCGAAAAGGCGACCATCCGCGTGACCGAGGCGCGAGGCTACGACCTCGCGGGCACGCGTGCCTGACGGAGTCCGCCCCTTCGCACGACCGGCTTGGGACAACCTTCCCAACCGGATCACGCTGGCGCGTCTCCTCGCGAGCATCGTCCTTTTCGTCCTCCTCTCGATCATGCCCGGCCCGGACGATCCTTCGAGGAAACCGCTCGCCGTGACGTCGCTTTGGTTGTTCGTCGCCATCGCGGTTTCCGACTGGCTCGACGGTTGGTGCGCACGTCGCTTCGGGATGGTCACCGCGATCGGTCGCATCCTCGACCCCTTCGTCGACAAAATCACCGTCTGCGGCACGTTCATCCTTTTGCTCGGCGTTCCGGGAGCCCCGTCGCCGCTCGCCCCTTGGATGGCGGTCGCGATCCTCGCGCGGGAATTCATCGTCAACGATTTGCGCGCGTGGATCGAATCGCGGGGTGTCGACTTCAGTGCGAAAGCGCCGGGCAAGATCAAGATGATCGTGCAATGCGTCACCGCGGGCGTGCTGCTCGGCCGACTCGCCGACGGCACGCTGCTCGGCGTCGCGGTCCCGCTCGCGTTCGACCACGTGCTCGCGTGGGCGACCCTCGTCGCGACCATCGCGTCGGGCGTTTGGTACGCCTTCCGCGCGACGTCCCTCGTTCGCGCGCAGGAGTCCTGAAGCGCCGTGTGGCGTCTCGCGGCGACGTTCTTCGGGTGCGGAGCCGTCCCCCTCGCCCCCGGCACCGTCGCCTCGGCGGTCGCGGCGCTCCTCGCCTTCGTTCCCGGTATGTACGCCGCCCGCGGACTTCCGATGCTCGTCTTCGGTGTCGCCGCGTACGTGCTTTCCGTCGTCGCGGCCCGAAAACTGTTCGCCGATCGCGTCGGCGACGAAGACCCGTCGTGGTTCACGCTCGACGAGGCGTGCGGCATGTGGCTCGCGCTGTGGCGCCCCGAAGCCCCGCGCCCCGTCGACGTTCTGATCGCCTTCGTCCTGTTCCGCATCCTCGACATCGCGAAACCGTGGTTCATTCGCACGTCGCAAACACTTCCCGGCGGTCATGGAATCGTGATGGACGATGCGTTGGCGGGCATCGCGGCGTGCGGCGTCGGCATGCTCGTGGGAGGTTTCTTCCCGTGAGCAAGGCATCGCGACCGACTACGCGCCCCACGAAGCCCGTCGACGACACGGCCGAAGACCTGACCGCGATTCGAAAAACGAAAGGCCCGCGCGGCGGGTTGGCGACGGCCTTCGCCGCTCCGGTGCTGATCGCGGTTGCCCTGCTGCTCGCCGCGACGTTCGCGGGCGCATCGCCGACGGTCGTGCGCGTCGGATGCGTCGTGATCGCCGTAGTCGCATGGATCGCCGCGCGCGCGGCCGCCGCCCCGGTCTCCGCGTTGCTCGCCGACGTCGACGCGCTCGCCCGCGGAGGCCAACCGCGCGGCACGTCGTCGGGTTCCTCCGACGTCGTCGCGCTTTCCGCCGCGATCAAATCCATGTGGACCAATTTGAAGCGCGGCGAACGCCTGCGAAAAGATCTGATCGACGCCGGTCGCGACGTCCGCGCCGCGGCGACCCTGTTCGAACGGCAACGTCCGACCTCGTTCCCGATGCCGGACGGCCTCTCGGTCTACGCGGCGCACCGCACGGCGGGCGCGCTCGGCGGCACCCTCGTCGGCGCGCACACGACGCGCGAAGGCCGCGCGTTGGTGTGCCTGCTCGGCGCCTCGGGAGACGGCACCGCGGCGGCGCTTCTTCTCGCTTCCGCACGCGCGTACGCGAAAGCCCTCGCACCCGACGTCGTTTCGCCGCGCCGTTTTCTCAAGGATCTGAACGCGCTCCTCGCCCCCGAACTGCCGCATGGAACCTTCGTGACCGCGGCGGTCGTTCTCGTCGACCCGACGAGTGGATCGTGTCTTTACGCGTCGGCGGGGCATCGTGTGGCGGCGCTCCGCGTCAAGCCGACGGGATCCGCCCGACGTCTGCAGTCCGAAGGCATCGCGCTCGGCTTCGAAGCCGGACCCGTTTTCGATCGGTCGCTCGAAGAGGCCCCGTTCGTTCTCGACGCCGACGAAGTCTGCATCCTCGCCAGCGAAGGATTGGCCGCCGCGACGGTGGCGGGAGCGACGCTCGGCGAGGCGGGCATCGCCCGCGCGGCGGTACGCACGCAAGCCGACGACGACGTCGCCGCACGCGTGATCGACGCGATCGGGACCTTCGACCATTCGGCGGACGCGACGCTCGTCGTCATCCGCCGCACGCCCCCCGGAGATCGTTCATGAGCGACGGTGATTTCAGCGTCCGAGAATTCCAACGGATGATCGAAGCGACCTACGGCGAAAAGGACCGTTCCCGCGGCCTCGGCGGAACGTTCATGTGGTTCACCGAAGAGGTCGGAGAACTCGCCCGTGCGCTGAAGAAGGGCACGCCGGACAGAAAGAACCTCGAAGAGGAATTCTCGGACGTCTTCGCATGGCTCTGCACGCTCGCCTCGATCGCCGACATCGACATGACCGAAGCCTGTCGCCGCTACATGAAGGGCTGCCCGCGGTGCGCGGCCGCACCGTGTCGATGCGGTGAGAAGACGCGATTCGCCGAGCGTCCCGAAGCCTGATCCGCGTCCCCCCGTCGCCTTAGACTCTCACCACGATGAAGGAGCATGCGCCGCAGGGTTCGCTGTTCGACGATCCCGCGGGCCCTCCCGTTCGGGTCGCGGACGTCGCGGTCGCGGCCCCCATCGCGACCCCGCTCTCCTATGCGATCGCGGACGGGGTGACGCTCGAACCGGGTACCCGGGTCAAGGTGCCGCTCGGTCCACGCGTCGTCGAAGGCTTCGTGCTCGGCATCCGAACGGCACCCGCGCAGGAAGGCCCCTTCCGCCCGATCGCGGAATACGACGACGGCCCTCCCATCCTCACGTCGGTGACGCTCGAACTCGGCACCCGACTCGCCCGTCGCTACGGCGCGGCCCCCGGCGAAAGTTTTCAAACCGTCGTTCCGGCACCCGTCCGCGCGGGGCAAAAATCACCGACGCGACGCTTCGTGCGACGCCATGCCGACGCCGACGCGACGCAAGCGTTCCTCCGATCGTTGGAAGGGAAGCCGTCGAAAGAGAAGCAGCGGCGCATCCTGACCGCGCTCCTCGCGCGCCCCGAACCGTTCGTTCCACTCTCGGAACTCTTGGCCGCCGCCGATTCGGGGCCCTCTCCCGTCGAAACCTTGGCGAAAGCCGGAATGCTCGTCGTGGAAGATCGCCACGACGACGAACCCGTCGGACCCCGCACCGAAGCCCCCGTCCCCACGCCCGAACAGGCGGCCGCGGTCGACGCGATCGTCGCCGAAGCCGCCGCCCGTCGCTCCGCCACGTTCGTTCTCGACGGCATCACGGGCTCCGGGAAGACGGAAGTCTACGTGGCCGCCGCCGAGCGCACGCTGGCGCTCGGTCGTACGGTCATCATGCTCGTCCCGGAAATCGCGTTGACGCCGCAGACGGTCGAACGTTTCCGCGCGCGTCTCGGGCGGGTCGCCGTCCTGCATTCGAACCAAGCGGACGGAGCCCGCGCCCGACAGTGGGAAACGCTGCGTACGGGCGAAGTCCGGGTCGCCCTCGGGCCTCGTTCGGCCCTGTTCGCCCCTCTCCCCGACGTCGGCCTGATCGTGCTCGACGAAGAACACGAGGGCACGTTCAAACAACAGAATCACCCGCGCTACGTCGCCCGCGACGTCGCGAAGATGCGCGCGGATATCGAAGGAGCCGCGTTGGTGCTCGGCTCCGCGACGCCGAGCCTCGAAGCCGAAGCGATGGTGCGGGACGGACGGGCCCGTCGCTTGCGACTGACCGTCCGCGCGACGGGGGCCGCCCTCCCCACCGTGCGCGTGATCGACATGCGCAACGAAAAGCCCGTCGGCAAAGGCGGACTTTTTTCCACCGCTCTCTACCACCGCACGCGCAAGACGCTCGAAGAGGGCCGTCAGGTGCTCCTCTTCCTCAATCGACGGGGATTTTCGACGCAAGTCCTGTGCAAGCGCTGCGGATGGCGCGCACGCTGCACCGCGTGCGACGTCAATCTGACCTACTACCAAGGCACGTCGTCGCTCATCTGCCACTACTGCGACGCGCGTTCGGAGCCGCCGTCGAAATGCCCCGACTGCGCCGCGCCCGACGTGCGCTACAACGGCGCCGGCACGGAGAAGGTCGCCGAGGCGGCCATGATGCTCTTCCCCGGAAAACGCGTGCGGCGCATGGACGGTGAAACGCTGCGCGCCCGCGGGGCCGCCGAATCCATCTACGCCGATTTGAAGGCGGGCGTGATCGACATCCTCGTCGGCACCCAAGTCATCGCCAAGGGACTCGACATCCCGAACATCACGCTGATCGGCGTGATCAACGCGGACACATCACTGCTGATCCCCGACTTCCGCGCCGCGGAACGGACGTTCCAGCTTCTGTGCCAAGTGGCCGGACGCGCGGGACGCGGCGACTTCGCGGGCGAAGTGCTGATTCAAACCTTCGAGCCCGCGCACTACGCGATGAAGTTCGCCGCGAAACAGGATGCTCCCGGCTTCGCGGACGTCGAACTGCCGATGCGCGCGCTCCACGGCTATCCCCCGTCGGGCCACCTCGTGAGAATCGTCACTCAAGCCCCGGACGCGGATGCCGCACGGGAAGCGGCGCAAACGCTCCGCACGCAACTCGACGCCCTCACCGGAGCGAACGACGGCCGCATCGCTCTTCTCGGCCCCGCGCCGTGCCCGATCCCTCTGCTGCAAGGAGCGCATCGGTTCCATCTCCTCGCACGTGCGCGGGTGGATGCCGATCTCGACGCGGTCATCGCGGCGTGTCCCGAGCGCACCATGCGCGGAGGGGTCCGGGTCATCGTCGACCGGGACCCCTCTTCGATGATGTAGCGAACCCCGGTCGTCTCAGTCGTCTTTGGACGGAGCGAGCTTGTCCGCGACGGGTTTCCACGCGGCGGCGTCGATCGATTCGATCGTCTCACCGGTGATTTCGCGCAGCGCCTTCGCAGCGGCGCGCTTGACGTCGACTTTCTCGTTCGAAGCGGCCAAAACGGCGACGAGATAGGGAACGGCATCCTTGTCGCCGACGCGACCGAGGGCGAGTGCCGCACGGATGCGGACGAGTTCCACCGCATCGTTCAGCGCCTTGACGAGGTACGGATAGGCTTCCTTGTCGCCCGTCGCTCCGAGAGCCGCGAGCGCGTGGACGCGCGTCGCCGCGTCGGTGTCTTCGGTCGCGGCGACGATGACGAGGAGCGTGCTCTTCGGCGTGGTCGGTCCGACGATACGGGACAAGAGGAGAGCGGCGTTCGAACGGACTTCTTCGCGCGGGTGACGAAGATGCGGCAACACCCATTCGGGATCGATGACGAGCGGCGACGGCACGAGTTTGCCGCCGACCATCGCGACGGTCTCGCCGTTCTTCGCCAGTTCGTAAAGGCCGAGCAGCGCGTGCAGCACGACTTCGTAGTAGGTGTCCTTCAGCGCTTCGGCGAGCGGTGCGACCGATTCGGTGCGCCGCGAGAATCCGAGGGCGAAGGCCATCGCGCGGCGGTGACGCGGGCTACCGAGCTTCAGATCGGACAGGACGGCGTCGTAGTTCGAAATCACGTAGTCGCCGATGAGCGTTTCGAGGCTCGCGACCTTCGCCCATTCCTGACGCTGCGTCGCCCCCCACCACTGATCTCCGGAGAATTCGAGCCGCAGGAGACGTTCGTTGCGCTTCTCGGGGTCCTCGACGGAGGCGACGGCGGCGGCCGCCGGAGGGGCGTTCACCGGATCCGCCGGCTTCGAGGTGGCGGAAGACGTCGATTCGCAGCCGGAGACGAGTGCGGCGGCGGCGAGGACGGAAACGACGAGCGGGAATCGGCGCATGAAGAAACTCCGGGTCACGTGGACGGGGAGAGATCCGTTTTCCTTCCCGACGGAACCGACGGTTCGACGTAAGGAACGAGGGCGGAGGAGAGTTCGGGTGGAAGCGCTCGGACCTTCCCCGAAAAATCGGTGCAGGCGAGCGCGGTGTGGCCGGTGAGGATCAGTCGGGACGTGGCCTTGTCGAGGATGCGGTGGCGCACCGTGAACCGGACCCGCCCGACATCGGTAATCCACGACTCGATGAGGACTTCGTCGTCGTAGAAGGCCGGCGTCTTGTATTCGGCGTGGGCCTCCACGACGGGGAGTCGCAACTTCAAGTCGCGCTCGAACGCCGCGTAGGAGAACCCCACGTCCCGAAGCATCTCGGTCCGCCCCACCTCGAACCAGTCGATGGCGGTTCGGTGGTGGATGACGCCCCCTTGGTCGGTATCGCCGTAGCGGGGACGTGCGGTCGTGATGTGACGCATGGTTGGGGAAAACGCCCGGCGGAGTTTGAGCGCCTCCGGACCGCGCCACGCTATCAGGAGGGGCACCCGCCGGGAAGACGCGTTGCCGTCCCATCCCGGTCGGGCTAACGTCCTTCCGACACGGCATGCCACCCATCAACACCATCCTGATCGCCACGTGGGGCCTTTGGCTCGTCGCCGCGATGGTCGCGATCGCCGACCCGCGCGTCCGCAAGCCGTTTCTGCTCGGCATCGCCGTTCCGGGGCTCGGCCACATGAGCATCGGCGAGAAGGGCCGCGGCCTCCTCGTCGCGGTGCCGGTTCTTATCCTCTACGTCGCGGGACTCCTGCTCTCCGACTTCCGATGCGTCAGCCCTTTCGACCGCCATCCGCTGTGGGGCGTCCTTCAGGCACCCGCCGCCGGACCGACGCTCCTCTCTTGGCTCGGAACCCGCCACCTCACGCTCGAACACATC
>JAFMJN010000038.1 GCA_017853435.1 Planctomycetota bacterium
TCGGCCTCGATGCCGCCGGTCCGGCCGTGCCGTGGATCGCCGTCTTGGTCGCCGCCGCGGGCGCCTTCGCCGTGGGACGCCGTGGAGGGCCGACGATCTTCATCACGTGGATGGCGGCCGCGGTCGTCCCTTGGCCTTGGTCGGAGGCCGTGCGATGGTCGACGCTTCCGATCGCCGCCGCGACCGCGTCGGAGAAAGACTAGGACTTCGACGGCGCGTCGTCGTCCGCTTCGCCGTCTTCCTCGTCCCCCTCCCCCTCTTCGTCCTCGTCGATGTCGTCGCCGAGATCGTCGACGTCGTCATCCTCGTCTTCGTCGTCCTCTTCCTCGTTCTCGTCGTCGAGCAACGCCAATTGCTCGCCGAAGTCTTCGACGGCATCGAGGACTTCGCTCGTGACGAACAAGGGAACTTCGAACTTCAACGCGAGCACCATCGCATCCGAAGCCCGAGCGTCGAGCCGCACTTCGTTGCGGTGCTCGGGCATCTGCTGGGTCAAAATGATCGACGCGCAATAGACGCCGTTCGACACCGAAGAAATGACGACCCGCGCGATCGCGATGTCGAAGCCGCGAAGGGCGTATTCCAAAAGATCGTGCGTCATCGGCCGATCGGACCGCACCTTGCGCAGTTCCCGATCGATCGCGGCCCCTTCCACCTGCCCGACGAAGATCACGAACTTCTTGTCGGGATGCGTAAGGGCGACCCCGACGGTGCCGCTTTCACGAAAAACGAGTACGCGATCGATGCGTACTTCCTGCGGCGGCTTCGGAGCGGATGTCATGGTGAATCATGGTGACGCGGGAGAGGGTCCGCGTCAAACGTCAGGGAATGATCGTGACGGGTGTCCCCACCGGCACATGCCGCCAAAGTTCGATCACGTCGGCGTTCGACAACGCGATCGACCCGTCGGTGCAGTGTTTCGGGGACACGGTGAAGAAGTTCCCTTGAATCCCGAAAGGCCCACCGAGGCTCGGCGGACACGGCGGTGCTTCGCCGCGCCGACGCGCGCGCACGATACGGTCGAAGGTGTCGAGATCGATCAGACCTTGGTCGAAGGCGCGCGCGGCATCGTCTTCCGAAGGGAAGTCGATTTCGATCCAGCGTGCCCCCCGCAGGAGCGGCTGTTCACGGACGGCGGATCGAGTCACCACGTAGTCGCCGACGGGAGTCGACGCGTGTTGCGCACCGACCAACCCGGGAACGCGATGCCGTCCGAAACCGGCCGGGTAGCGCTTCACCAAGACGCCGCCGTCGAAGAGCTCGACGCATCCCCGTGAGACGCTCGCGACGATGCGGGGATCCGACAAAGGAACCGTCACACCGACGGATGCGGCGGCATCCGGCAGCGTATCCTGCGCATGTTCGCGCAACCACGCACTCGTCACGACGATGTACGCGGCCGCCACGAGCAGCGAAAACTGGACGAGAAAGCGGACCATGTCCCATCGTTCCCTTCGGAACCCGGGACTCCCCGCTTGAGGCGCGTTCGGAGGCGTGTTTGACGAAAGGCGGCAATAGGTCCGTGACGCCCCTCGGCCGAGACGCACGCGCCTTCGGCGCGCTTCAGTTCCCGCGTCGGCGCGCGGGGTCCATCTCGCGGAGTTTCGCGACGGCCCGTCGCGTCACGTCGAGGGCGATTCCGACCTCGTCGCGCGTGTTTTCGGCGGACAAGGAGTAGCGCACCGCACCCAACAACCGTTCGAATCGCATGCCCATCGCTTCGAGCACGTGGCTTCCCCCGAACTGCGCCGCGCTGCACGCGGAACCGGCCGACAGACAGAGCCCTTCGCGGGCCGCCGTCAAAACGACCGACGCGCCCTCGATACCGTGGAAGGACACGTTGACGGTTCCCGGCATGCGCCCGTCGCCGCGACCGTTGACGACCACCCCTTCGATCGCGAGAAGCCCGCGCTCGAGTTCTTCCGCGAGCGAAGCCATGACGGCACGTCGCTCCGCGATACCGGAGGCCGCGCGCTCGGCCGCGACCCCCATCCCCACGATTCCCGGAACATTTTCGGTGCCTGCTCGACGACCGCCTTCGTGGGGGGCGCCGTGCATCCATTTGCGGAATCGCGCCCCGCGGCGCACGTAGAGAGCCCCCACGCCCTTCGGCCCGTGAAACTTGTGGGCGGAAATCGACAGAAAGTCGACCCCCACATCCTCGACGGCGACGACGTCTTTCCCGGGCGCTTGCGTCGCGTCCACGTGCAACGGCACGCCGCGCGCGCGGCAAGCCTCGGCGACGGCACGGACGGGCAAGAGCGTGCCCGTTTCATTGTTCGACCACATCACCGAACACAGCGAGGCTCCACGATCGAGTTCGGAGCGGAGCACGTCGAGATCGAGACGCCCTTCTCCGTCCACCGGAATCGAGACGATTTCCGCACCTTCGGAGCGCGCGGCCGCCGCGGCTTCGATGACGCACTCGTGTTCGACGGCGGAATGGAGGATCCTCGGGCGTCCGGTGCGATCGGCGGCGACGGCGGATCGGATCACGGTGTTGACCGATTCGGTGGCGCCCGACGTGAAAATCACTTCGGTCGTTCGCGCCCCGATCAACGCCGCTACGCGCGTGCGCGCCGATTCCACGCATTCGCGTGCGGCGGCACCCTCACCGTGCAGAGAACTGGGATTCCCCCACGCGTCGCGAAGCGCGCGCGTCACCGCCTCCACCACTTCGGGCAACGGGCGGGTCGTCGCGTTGGCGTCGAAATAGATCGTGCGGGTCATCGGCTCCCTCGCATGAAGCGGAACAACCGCCCCCAAAAGCCGGGGCGCGCCGCGCGCTCCTGTTCGAGGATGGTCTCGATATCCGGAAGACAGGACTTGCACCCGGTGCCCGCCTTGCACGCGCGCGCGACGTCGTCCGACGAGCGGGCTCCGCCGTCGGCGATCGTTTCGCGAACCCGCCCCGCGGAAACGTTGTGGCAATGGCAAAGAGTCTTCGCCGGATCGCGCCACTGCTCGACGTCGGATGCGCTCATGGGGCCTCGATTATGCCTCGGGCCGCGGGGAAAGGTCGGACCAAAGGCAATCCGGCACCGACCATGCGGGACCCACGGACCGTGACCGCCGCGACGAGGGCTTCCGCACCGCGTTCCCGAAGAAAATCCGTGCGGAAAAGCCGCGACTCGCCCGCGTGGTCGTCACCTCGCACGGCTCCGTGAACGACGGGAGCCGAAGTCTTTTCGAGCGCCAGTCCGAGCAACGCGTGGGCGTTCGGCACGAATCGCGAGCCGGTATTGACGACGGCGGTCATCGGCATCGCGACGCCGCCGAGCGCGTCGTCGATCGCGCGCGCACGCGACATGCGCGCCTTCGGGAAGATGGCGACTTTGGTCGACGTCGGTCGGAGTCCGAAGAGGTCCTTCGGAACTCTTCGATCGCGGGGAGCGGCGTCGACCACGAACAGCTCGGCGACGGGAAAACGCGGGCGTGCGAGCAGATCCACGAGCGTTTCGGCCACCGCGTCCCGATCGGCGGATCCGTCGTGGAAGAGGATGATCGACACGGGCAGCGCGCCGTCCTGCGGCTCCGCGGCCATCGGGTCCCCGTGTTGTCGACGACCGAGCAGGGTGAGTCTCCCCTCCTCCGATCCGTCGACGACTCCGGGTGCACAGGAGGCTTCGAAGAACCGCCGGATGCGACGCTCGTCGGGCGGCAGCGGGCGTTCGATATCGAGCAGGACGAGGCCGTCTCGACACGTCGTCGCGAACGCCCCCTCGAGCGCGGCGATCGGTGAGGGCGCGGTCCGCGAGACGACGGTCAAAGGCACCGGTGTTTCCGCATCGCGGGCGGTGCCGAAGGCGAATGCTCTTCGGATACGTGCCGTCGCCGCGGTCCCGACACCGTCGAGTCGAACGTCGGCCGCGACGCCCGCCGCCCACCCGACGAGGTCCGACGCGGGATCCCCGCAGAAACGAAGCGGCCCCGCATGATCGCCGAACGCCACCGCGTCGAGCAGCGCGAGGCGCAGCGGCGAAGGGCCGCTCGGATCAGAAGACATGGAGCACCAAATGCGCGGTCGACACGATCCCGACGACGAGGCAGTACCAACCGAACGGCCTCAGGCTCCCCCGTCGGACGAACGGCAGAAGCCAACGCAACGCCGCCACGCCGACGACGAACGCCGCGAGACATCCGACGAACACGGGTGCACCCGCGTCCGCGGCACCCTCACGCAGAATCTCGCGTCCCTTGAGTACCGCGGCGCCGAGATTCGGCACGAGCGCCATCAGAAAAGCGAACGGCCCCACCGCCTCGCGGGCGACCCCGCATAGGAGTCCGGTGCCGATGGTGGATCCCGACCGGGAAAACCCCGGGAAGATCACGGACACCGATTGGGCCGCCCCCATCGCCACGGCCTCTTTGAGACCGAGTCGCCGTTGCCCCGGGGCGAAGCGGCTCGCGACGAGAAGCCAGCAACCGGTCGCGATGAGCACCATCGACACCACGTCGGCACGTTCCCGGAACGTCGACAGGAACGCCTTGAACATCAACCCCACGGCCAACGCGGGAACCGCGCTCACCGCGATGCATACGAGGGTTCGGAAGCCGGCGTGCCCGTCGAAGTCGCGTTTCCACGTCGAGGGGGAGAAAAGCCGCGGGACGCCCGTGAGCACCTGCCCGACTTCACGGTGAAAGACCACGATCACCGACAACGCGGTCGCAAGATGCAGCAACGCGTCGAAGGCGAGATTTTGCGGAACCCGCCCCTCGCCCATCCATGCGCGGGCGAGCACTAAATGCCCGGAAGAAGAGATCGGGAGGAATTCGCCGATCCCTTGGATGATGCCGAGCACGACGGCGTCCCACCAATGCATGAAGAATCCTACCGAACGCCGTAGCATGGCCCCATGAGCTCCGCCCGCCCTCTCATGAAACCGGTCGACAGCGTCCTCGATCTCATCGGCAACACGCCGATGGTGCGTCTGAACCGCGTCGCCGAAGGCATCCGCACCACCGTGATGGCCAAGTGCGAAATGTTCAATCCGGGCGCCAGCGTCAAGGACCGCATCGGCGTGTCGATGATCGAAGCCGCCGAGCGCGAAGGCCGCCTGCGTCCGGGCGGACTCGTCGTCGAAGCGACGTCGGGCAATACGGGCGTCGGCCTCGCACTCGCGGCCGCGACGAAGGGCTATCGCTGCCTCTTCACCATTCCCGACAAGATGTCGATGGAGAAGATCAAACTTCTCAAGGCTCTCGGCGCCGAAGTGGTCGTGACGCCGACCGTCGCCGCGACGCATCCCGACTATTACGTGGCGGTCGGCCGCCGCATCGCCGCGGAACATCCCAACTCGATCTTCGTCGACCAGTTCTACAACCCGGTGAATCCGGAAACCCACGAACGCACGACGGGACCGGAAATCTGGGAGCAGACGGAAGGCCGCATCACCGCCCTCGTCGGCGGCATGGGAACCGGCGGCACCATGACGGGCTGCGCCCGTTATCTGAAGTCGAAGAATCCCGCGATCCGCGCGATCGGTGCGGACCCCGACGGCTCGACCTTCAAATACGTGAAGGACACCGGCCATTGCGGTACGGGGCAACCGTACAAGGTCGAAGGCATCGGCGGCGACAAGGTTCCGGGCACGCTCGACCTCGGCGTCCTCGACGAAATCCGTCGCGTGTCGGACCGCGACGCGTTTCTCACCGCGCGCCGTTTCGCCCGGGAAGAAGGCCTCTTCATCGGTGGTTCGTCCGGGATGGCCGCGTTCACCGCCCTCGAACTCGCACGGGAAATCGACGATCCGAACGCGATGGTCGTGGTCCTCCTCACCGACACGGGCGAGCGCTACCTCTCGAAGCTCCACAGCGACGAGTGGATGACCGAGAACCGCTTCCTCGACCCGAGCGACGTCCGCGTGCGCGACCTCCTCGCGAAAAAGCGCAGCGGCGGCACCTTGGTGTCCGTCGGTCCGGACAAGACCGCGAAGCAGGTGCTCTCGGTCTTGAGTCAATACAACATTTCGCAACTCCCGGTCATCGACGGCGATCGCTGCGTCGGATCGGTGAAGGAAGGCGATCTCATGGCGCGCATCATCGAAGTGCCGGCGACCATGGACGTCTCGATCGGTCGCTTGATGGGCGCGCCGTACCCCGTCGTGACGGAATCCGATCCTCTCGACCACGTGGCGCGGCTGTTCACGCGCGAGAACGACGCCGTCGTCGTCATGGGCGGCGGAGCGATCACGGGCATCCTCACCCGCTACGACCTCATCCAGCACCTCACCGGGCGCTGAAACGACGAGAGCCGCGCGGCCCGGAGGCGGCGCGGCTCGTCGGTACGAACGCGTCGATCACATCGCGTCGCGAGCGCGCGCGGCGAGACGGATCGTCTTGATGCGTTCCTTCTCCTTGCGGCGACGGCGCTCGCTGGGCTTTTCGTAGTGCGACTTGAGCTTCATGCCGCGGTCGAGACCTTCGGCGTTGCAGAGGCGCTTGAGACGGCGCATGGCCTTCTCGACGGGTTCGTTGTCACGGACTTGAACGCGGATTCCCAAACGGATTCTCCGAAGCTGTTCGGTTATGCCCCTCCCCTTTTGGGAGAAGCGGGGACGGGCATCTTGGCATGTCCCGGACGAAGTTCAACCGCCCGCCGCGTTCTCGAGAACGCGAACCGGCGTCGACGCCGCCGGAGCGACGGCCTTCGCCCCCGCCTTGGCGGAGGAAAGGTGCTTCTGGGCGAGATCTTTCATCATGCGTCCCGCCTTGAAGTGCACGACCACCTTCGCGGGGACGTCGACGCGCACGCCGCTCTTGGGGTTACGCGCACGACGGGCCGCGCGGGTCTTCACCTCGAACACGCCGAACTCGCGGAATTCCAAGCGGTTTCCGCGGGCGAGTTCATCCATGATCTCGGAAATGAACTGTTGGATCACCCGCTTCACGACGACCTTCTTTTGGCCGCTGCGCTCCGCGATCCTGTAGGCGAGTTCCTTCTTCGTGATCGTTTCCATCCGGCGTCTCCACGAAATCCACCGACCGAGGTATTCGGTCTCAGGTGGGTCGTAATGCTAGTCCAGATGGGGATCTATGGCAAATCGCCCGGCAGGTTTCCGCCATTCATCCACAGGCAAAAACCAAGTTTTCCACAATCCGCGCCGCCCCGGGAAGCGGGTTTTCTACCCGAGCACCCCGAGGGCGCGAAGAACGCCGTCGGCGGTATCCGCTTCCATAACCACCTTCCTGACTTGGACTTGCGACCATTTCTCCGCGACGTCTCCGAGGAAGTCCAGGTGGCGCCGACGGCCTTCCGGGGTGTCGGGCTCGACGAGGAGCAGGACGCAGCAGGACGGCTCGCCGTCGAGCGCATCGAAGTCGACCGCGGTCTCGAGAATCGCCAACGCGGCCACCGGCTCGACCACCCCGGCGCAGAATCCGTGTGGAACCGCCAACCCCGACTCGAGGCCCGTCGCCAGTTCCTCTTCCCGGGCCAAGACGGCGGACAAAGCGCCGTCGGCCGCCGACGATGGAATCGCTCCGACGGAAACGAGATGCGCCACCATGCGACGGATGAGGTCGAAGCGGTCCGCGGTCGGCGGACGCAGCAGGATGCGGTCGGAGGCGAGGACACCGTCGAGGGGGCAGGACATGGAGAAACGCTAGGTCCCGACGCCTCGATTCCCAAGCCGCTTCGCCCGTCCGGGAAGGAACTTGGGGCAACCGGCGTAGTTGGCTCGGCCCCCTCGACGTCCCCTGCTCGGGCACACACAATCCGTACGTCGCCGACGTTCGCGGATCGTGCCCGTTTTGGACGATGAGGGAGTCAGCGACACCGAGGAGTCAACGTGGTCCAACGTTTGCGTATCTCTGTTTCTGCATCGGCACTTACGGCTGTTCTCCTGCTCGCCTTCACGGCGGCGGCGCAGTCCCGTCCGGCGGCCGACGAGACCTACACCTATTCGATCAGCGCGGAGGGCATCCCCCTCGAAACGTTGGTGCACCACGCGGAGCAAGCCACCGGCAAGTCCTTCGTCTACTCGGAGCAATCCGGATTGAAGGGCAAGAAGGTGCTGATGATCGGTACGGCGCGTGTTCCGCGCGCCGAAGCCTTCTCGCTCTTCCAAGGCATCTTCGTCAGCCAAGGCTACGCGCTCATCCCGTTCGGCGACGAACGCAACAACATCATGATGATCGAAGCGATCGAAGGAAGCCGCTCGCTCAAGCAGCGCGCTCCGTTCGTCTTCGTCGACAACCTGCCGAAGTACAAGAACGAAGTCGGTCAGGTCATCATGACCTCGATCCCGCTCAAGTACGTCGGCGTGGCCAACGTGCGCGCCGCCGTGTCGCAGATGTTGCAGGGTCGTACCGTCGAATTCGTGCAGGAAGTTCAGACCGCGAATTCGCTCGTCGTCGTGGGCTTCGCGCCGACGGTGTGCGCGGTGAAACAGTTGATCGACGCCATGGACGTTCCGCAAACGGCCGTGACGTTGAAGTTCGAGATCATCGGGCTGCAGCACGCGGTGGCCGAAGAACTCACGCCGATCATCGAAAACTTGATCAAGACGGAAGCCACGCCCGGTCGCGCCCGCACGCAGGCGATGCCCGAAGGTGGTCTCCCCGGCGTCGAAAAGCCGGAGCCGAAAATCATCGCGGACCCGCGTACGAACGCACTCGTCGTCTACGCGGTCGAATCCGACATGAACGAGATCAAGCGACTCGTCGCCGCGCTCGACACGGAAGTCAAGAATCCGGAATCCAACATCCACATCTACATGCTGAAGAACACGAACGCGGCCGACTTGGTCGACACGCTTCGCGAGTTCCTCGGCCAAGCGACGGGCGCGCGCGGTAGCCGCCCGACGGGCATTCAAGGTCAAGCGGGCCAGCAACCGCGTTCGTCGAGCGGACTCGGACAGGACGTCACCATCGTCGCCGACCGCAACAACAACGCCCTCCTGCTTACCGCGTCGAAGACGCGCTACGCGGAAGTGCTGCCGTTGATCGAGAAACTCGACCAGCGTCGGCCGCAGGTGCTCGTGCAGGCGGCGATCGCGGAACTGTCCGATTCCGATCTCCGCAACATCGGCGCCGAAATCACCGCACTCGCAGGCGGTGACGGCAATCGCCCGGGATTCGCGACCGGATTCGGACTTTCGACGATCACGACGACGTCGACGGGCGGAACCGGCTCGAGTTCGACCCCGAACATCAACAATCTCGCCCGCGTGCCGTTCCTCAGCGGCAACACGATCGACTTCACGGGTGGCGCGTTCGGAATCTTCGACGACGACCTCAACGTGCCCGTCCTCATTCGGATGCTCAAACAGAACACGCGATCCAACCTCGTGTCGGTGCCGAGCGTCCTCACGAACGACAATCAGGATTCGAAGATCGAAGTTTCGAAGCAGGTCGCGACGACCCAGTTCAACACGTCGACGGCGGGAACCGACTCCACGTCGTTCTCGGGCTATCAGGAAGCGAAGGTCGAACTGGTGATCTCGCCCCACATTTCGAACGACAACTACCTCCGCATGGAAGTCGCGTTGACGGTCGAAGCCTTCGTCGGCCAGCAGGTCAACTCGACGATTCCGCCGGACAAGACGCGCCGTCGTCTCGAAGGCAACATCACGGTGCAGAGCGGCAAGACCGTCATCATCGGCGGTCTCGTGCAGGACAACGACACCGAGATCGTCAGCGCGGTCCCGTTCCTGTCGGACATCCCGCTCCTCGGCGAACTGTTCAAGAACACGGACACGACCAAGGAGAAGGTGACGCTCTACGTCTTCATGACGCCGACGATTCTCAACGGATTCGACGACCTCGACGCGGTCTCCTACGAGCGCAAGATGGAAGTCCACAAGCTCGAAGGGCAGATGCAGTTGATCGATCCGAATTTCCGACCGACGACGCTCGACGACGTGAAGACTCCGATTTCCTACATCGAGTCGTCGGGCAACCTCGATCTCCCCCGTTACGCCCCGGTCAACTCCAAGGAATTGAAGACGAACAAGGTCGACGGAGACCCGACCCGTCCGATTCGACCGGAAACGCCGACCGCCGCACCGAAATCGGGCGGCTGATCGGATCTCATGAGGTGGCGCACCGGAAGCACGACGACCCGAGCATGGGCGGCCGCCGCGATTCTCGCGGCGGGCGCCGTCGCTCAGGACACCCGTCCGTCTCCGGAGAGCCGCCCAGAGACGCGTGAAGCCTATTCCGTCTCCGTCGACGGCATGCCGCTCGAGACCTTTCTCCAACAGGCGGAGAAGGCGCTCGGCCTCTGCCTCGTCTTCGGCGATCCGGCGGGGCCGAAGGGCAAGACGATTCGAATGACGGGCGAAGCCCGCGTCGTCCTCGGTGGAACGCGGGCCTATTTCGAGGCGATCCTCCTTTCCCAGGGCTACGCGATCGTCCCCCTCGGCGATGCGTCGTCGAATCTCGCGTTGATCGAGGCGATCGACACGTCGAAGAACCTGAAGACCCGAGCGCCTTTCGTTCCCGTCGACGAACTCGAATCATGGCGGGACAGCGTCGGCCGCGTCGTCATGACCGTAATCCCGACGCGCTACGTCTCGCCCGCGAACTTGCGCGCCGCCGTGGCGCAGATGCTGCAGGGTCGCAACATCGAACTCGTGCAGGAGATCCCGACGGGCAACGCGCTCGTCGTCATGGGGTTCGCACCGACCGTCTACGCGGTCTGGCGCATCACCGAGGCGATGGACCTGCCTCCGACGGACATGGCGCCGCGCTTGGAGATCATCCCGCTCGCCCACGCCGCGGCGGAAGAACTCCAACCGATCATCGACGACATCCTCGGCGCGTCGTCGCAGGGCGGCCCGGCCTCGGCACAGCCGCAACCCGGCAACGCGGGCCTCGGCATCGGTGGTTCGTCGCCGCTTCCCGCGGGCGCTTCGGCGCCGAAGCCGAAAGTCGTCGCCGATCCACGGCAAAACGCGTTGCTCGTCTACGCGGTGGAAGCCGATCTCGACGGGCTGCGTTCGATCATCCGCAAGCTCGACGAAGAAGCGAAAGCTCCGAAGCAAACCCTTCGCCTCGTGAAACTCCTCCACACGAACGCGGAAGACATGCAGGAGACGCTCCGGGAACTCTTGGGGCAGTCGACGGGCGGCTCGCGCACGGGAGCGTCGAACCGAACCCAAGGCACCAACCTGCGTGCGACGACGGGCGCGAGTTCCGGGCAACTCGGCGAAGTCCGCATCGTCGGAGACCGTGGATCCAATTCGTTGCTCGTATCCGCGGACGCTTCGTCGTGGCCCATCGTGAAGGAACTCGTCGACGGCCTCGATCGGCCGCGTCGCCAAATTTGGATCGAGTCGGCCGTGATCGAAATGACGGACGAAGATCTCCAGCAGATCGGCGTCGAAATCACGGCCATCCAAAACGGCGGCGATCCGAACGTGGGATTCGCGTCGGCACTCGGCCTGTCGACGACCATCCGGCAAGCGGGCGCGACCACCAACGCGTTGAGTTCCTTCCAACGGGTTCCGTTCCTCACCTCCACGGGCGGCATCTCGTTCGAAGGCGGCGTCATGGGCGTCTTCGACGACGACTTCAACTTCCCCGCCCTCATCGCGATGGCGGAACGTCGCAACAAAGGCCGCCTCGTGGCGACTCCGACCATTCTCGCCGCCGAAAACGCCGGATCGAAACTCGAGATCGGGACCTCGGTCGCGTTCTCCTCGCAGAACACCTCGCGTGCGGGCACGGATCAGACCGGCTTCGGCGGCTATCAGGACGCCAAGACGGAATTGATCGTGACGCCGTACATCGGCAGCGACACGTCGGTGCAACTCGATATCGAGCTCAGTTTGAACGCCTTCGTCGGCTCGGCCCGCAGCGCGACGGTTCCTCCCAATCGCGTCCTTCGCACGCTGGCGGGATCTGTCCACGTCGAACACGGACGCACGGCGCTGCTCGGCACGCTTCTTCAGCAGGCGGACGTGATGACCGCCGTCGGCATTCCGGGCCTGATGGACAGCCCGGTCCTCGGCGCGCTGTTCCGCAACCGCTCCGATCAAATGTCGGGACTCCGCCTCCTGTTCTTCATGCGCCCCCACATTCTGCAGCAGACGGATTCTCTCGATCACCTGACGCAGCCGCGCCTCGAGAATCTGCGCAAGATCACGGACGGCGAGTACCACGACATCATTCCGGGCGCGGATACGAGCCGCCTCGATCTGCCGACCTATTCCCCCACACCCGCGGAATTCGGCGCGGCCTCACGGCCCGCCGACGCCCGTACGGAAGGACTGAAGTGAAGGACAATCTGATCGATCTCCTCGGAACGAAACTCCCGGCGGACAAGCTCGCCGACTGCCTCCGCATCGAGGCCGAGTCGGGGCAAACGCTCGACAAGATCATCCTCCGCAAGGGTTTGATGGCGGAAGAGGAACTCCTCGAGATCCTCGCGAAGTCCATGGGATTCACCTACCGCGCGAACCTCGACGGCATGAAGGCGCCCGAGTCGTTCACGAAGCGGGTTCCGATGCAGTTCGCCCGAAATTACACACTGCTCGGACTCGCGGAAAACAACGGCGTCATGCAGGTCGCGACCTGCGCCCCGTTCGATCTCTTCCCGATGGACGAGGCGGCGTCGATGCTGCGCCTCGAGATCGAACCCGTACTCGTTCCCCGCATGGCGATCACGGCGGCGCTCAACAAGGCGTATCGCCACCAAGCCGACGCGGTCGACGAAGCGATCGAAACCATTCAAGAAGAGTCGATCGACGATCTCGCCGGACTGGTCAACGAGACGGAAGACCTGCTCGACGTCGCCAACAAGGCGCCGATCATCAAGTTGGTCAACATGGTGCTGTTCCAAGCGCTCAAGATGCGCACGTCGGACATCCACCTCCAACCGTTCGAAGATCGCCTCCAAATCCGGTTCCGCATCGACGGCGTGCTCTACGACCAGGAAGCCGTGCCGAAGAAGGTTCAGGAAGCCGTCATTTCCCGCGTCAAGGTCATGGGCAAGATGGACATCGCCGAGCGTCGCATTCCGCAGGACGGACGCGCGACGATCAAGATCGGCGACTCCGAAGTCGACGTGCGTATTTCGTCGGTCCCGACGAATCAGGGCGAACGCATCGTGATGCGTCTGCTCGACAAGACGACCAACGTCTACAAGCTCGACGAAATCGGCCTGTCCGGCGACCACCTTCGCAGCGTGCGCCGTTTCAGCCAACTCGCCCACGGAATCGTGTTCGTCACCGGCCCCACGGGATCCGGCAAGACGACGACGCTCTACGGCATGCTGTCCGAAATCAACAGCGCCGAGAAGAACGTCATCACGATCGAAGACCCGATCGAATACCACTTGGCCGGCATCAGCCAGATCCAGGTGTCGAACAAGAAGGGCCTGACCTTCGCCGCCGGTCTCCGCTCGCTGCTTCGTCAAGACCCCGACATCATGATGGTCGGCGAAGTCCGCGACGAAGAAACCGCGCGTATCGCGATTCAGGCGGCCCTCACGGGCCACTTGGTGCTGTCGACGCTGCACACCAACGACTCGGCGGGCGCGGTCACCCGTATGCTCGACATCGGCATCGAGCCGTATCTCGTCGCATCGTCGTTGATCGGCGTCATCGCCCAACGCCTCATCCGCGTCATCTGCAAGGAATGCAAGGTCGCGATCGACCCCACTCCGGACGACATCGCGCTGATGCAGGAAGTGAAGATGAAGGTCTCCGACCTCCCGGGCGGCAAGCTCATGAAGGGCCGCGGCTGCGACGCGTGCTTCAACACGGGCTACACGGGCCGTACGGCGATCTACGAGATCCTTAAGATCACGGACGAAGTCCGCGAGCACGTCGTCAATCGCGCGAGCGCCTCGCTCATCAAGCAGGCCGCTCTTCGCGGCGGTTTGATCACCTTGCGCGGCGACGGGTTGGCCAAAGTCAAAGCCGGCGTCTCGACGCTCGAAGAAGTGCTGCGCGTGACGCAGCTCGACATGGAGTGATCGAGTGCCCATCTACGAATACAAGGGATTCGACCGGAGCGGCGCCGAACGATCGGGAATCGTCGACGCCGACTCGCCGCGCGACGCGCGCGTCAAGCTGCGCAACGACGGCACCCACGTCACCGACATCAAATTGATGGACGACGGCAAGGGCGGAAAGGGTGCCAAGGGATCCAAGGGGGCCGGACGCCCCAAGTGGACTCTGAAGAGCGTCGATCAAAACGAGCTTTGCATCGTGACCCGCCAGCTCGGCACCCTCATCCGCGCGGGCATCACGGTCGTCGACGCCCTGAAGGCGATGATCGATCAGGTCGAAAGTCAGGACTTCGAGCGCATCTTCCGCGATGTCCGCGAGAAGGTGACGCAAGGTGAAGGCTTGGCGGACGCCCTCGCCCACCACCCCGAATACTTCAGCGAGCTCTACGTCAACATGGTGCGCGCGGGCGAAGCGTCCGGCCGCCTCGACGAGATTCTCGCCCGCCTCGCCGACTACATCACCCGCGTCAATCGGCTCCGCAACAAGGTCACCTCCGCGCTCACCTACCCCGTGATCATGATCACGGTCGGCGCGGGCGTGGTCACGATGCTCATGACGGTGGTCGTGCCGAAACTGACCTCGCTCTTCAAGCAGGCGGGCAAGACGTTGCCGGGCGTCACGCAGGCGCTCATCGCGATTTCGCACTTCTTCCAGAACTACTGGTGGTCGTTGCTCGTCCTCGTCGCCCTCGCGTGGTTGTTCCGTCGCGCCGTGCTCGCCACGGAGGACGGCCGCCTGCGCTACGACCGTTGGCTCATGAAGCTGCCGGTCGTCGGCGAACTGATCCGCAAGCAGGCGATCAACCGATTCGCGACTACGACGGCGATCCTTCTTCGATCGGGCATCCCCGTGCTCGAAGCGATGGACATCGTGAAGAAGGTCGTGCAGAACGCCGTGATCGCGAAGGCCCTCGAAGAATCGCGCACCGCGATCATCGAGGGTTCCGACATCGCCACTCCGCTGATGCAGTCGGGGGCTTTCCCTTCGATGGTCGGCTACATGATCAAGACCGGTGAGCAGTCCGGGCAACTCGACGAGATTCTCGAACGCATCTCGCAGGCCTACGACGAGGAAGTGGAAATCACGACGCAACGCCTCACGGCGGTACTCGAACCCGCGATCCTCGTTGTACTTGCGGTCGTGGTAGGCTTTGTCGTCGTGGCCATCGTGCTGCCGCTCTTGCAGATGACCTCCATGTCCAAGGGATGAAACGGACTTTCTCCGGAAGAGCCCGCCCCCCTGAACCGTAAACCCCTCATTCCTCCGGTCTCTCCCGGAGTCCCACCCTCATGAACGCAACCAAGACCTCCTCCCGTCGCCGCGCCGACCGCGGCTTCTCGCTGCTCGAAGTGCTCATCGCGGTCGCGATCATCGCCCTCGTCGGCGGTGTGGCGGCCTTCAATCTCTTCCCGCAGTTCTTCAAGGCGCAGCGCGACAAGGCGGCCATGGACATCGGCGTGATCGAACAGGCGATCAGTTCGTGGCGCCTCGATCACAACGGCGCCCTCCCGGACAGCCTCGACCAACTTTGGACGGAAGGTCCGAACGGCGAAGCGCCGAAGCTCGACCCGGACAAGCTCGACGGCGGCAAGTTGCTCGATCCGTGGGGCAGCGAGTACGTCTACAACAAGATCAGCACGATGAAGTTCGAGATCCTCTCCTACGGCGCCGACAAGGCTCCGGGTGGAGACGGCGACAACGCCGACATCTCCTCCATCAAGAACAAGTCGGGCAACTGAGCCCGCATCGGCCATGACTCGGCGATCGTCACGCAGCGGAACTCACGGAGGCTTCAGCCTCCTCGAAGTTCTGTTGGCGTTGGCGATCATCATGACGTGCGCGTCGGTGCTGTTCGTCGACTACTCGGGCGCGACGGCGAACGAGCGGCTCAAGTCGGCGGCGCGTCGCATCGCGGGAAGCCTCGGCCAAGCCCGTTCCACGGCGGTGACGCGGCGCCTTCCGGTGCGGTTCCAAGTCGAATTCGACAAGCAGCAGTACCGCTTCGTTCCCGATCCGCCTCGGTCGCCGTGGCTCGAGTACGTCGACCCCGAGACCGGCGCGATCATGACCGAACGCGACATCGCCGAGTGGGACGAGAGTTACCCCTGGGAAGACCTGCCGAGCAACATCTTCTTCTCGGACATGGCGATTTCCCCCAAGGAAGTCTTCGACAAAGGCCCCGTCACGGTGAATTTCCACCCGGACGGCACGGTCGATCCGTTCGTCCTTCATCTGAAGACGACCGAAAACACGTGGGCCAGCATCACGATGAACGGCCTCACGGGCATGGCCACCGCCGACGTCGGCAACTTGGGCTTCGCCGCGGCGACTCAGACCGACTTCAACAGCGTGATGGCGAACAAAGCCCCCGGCACCGGCACGACGGGGAACCGTCAGTCGGCGAGTGAAGGGGCTTCGGCGTCGGGAAGCGGCAACAACACGCCGTCGACCGGCGCCGGTGGGACGAACACGCAATCGGGTGGTTCGGGACGGCCCGCGCCGCGAACCGGGAGGGGCGGATGAAGCCGCGACGTCCCGACGCCGGATTCACCCTGCTCGAAGTCATGGTCACCCTCATGATTCTCGGGTTCTCGATGGTGGGGCTCCAAGCCAGCCTCGGCACCGCGGTGGATCTCGCGATCGCCACGAAAGCGCAACGCCAAGCCCGTGGCCTGCTCGCCTATCAGATGGGCCAGGTCGCGGTCGGGACGCTGACGCCGGAAGAAGAAGACCCGTTCCCCGATGGTCAAACGGGCAACTTCGAAGACGTCGGCGGCTACCCCGAGGAGTACTCCGCGTTCGAGTGGACCATCCGCAAGGAAGAGGTGTCGATCGTCGGCGGCGACGAAGTCGGCATGCAGGAGGCCGGATTCGTCGCGGGCTCCGACGGAAAGCTGACGCGTCCCGTCGACTCGTTCCGTGCGCAGGCCTCCGCGAACCGCATGTCGGGCGG
>JAFMJN010000039.1 GCA_017853435.1 Planctomycetota bacterium
CGACGGGGGCCCCGTCTTCCGGCGGGGTGAGGATGTGGCCGAGATCGCGAAGAGCCGCCAACGTGATTTCCACGCCGCGGCGCTCCTCGAAGATCTCGACGCGCCCGTCCTGCCAGCCGTCGCCGATCCGCGACCAGGCGTCGATGAAGACGCGTTCGACGATGTCGAGGATGGTACGTCGACCCAAGTAGAGATTGATCGCGAGTCGAAGGAGGCGCATCTCGTCGCCGTCCTTCAGAATCTCGTAGGCCTCGTCGACCGCGCGCGACGTCGCGAGTTCGCCGCCGCCGGATACGGCGGGGAGACCGAGGACGTCGGGACGCATCAGAGGATTGCCGCGCGAACGCGCGAAGCGCACGACGTCGTGGATCGCGATGCGGCGGTGGCCTCCGGCGGTACGCGCGGGCGACATCAGGCCCTGATCGCACCACCTCTTCACCGAGGCTTCCGACACGCCGAGAGCAAGCGCCACCTGCTTGGGGCTCACCTGCCGATTCATGGGTTTCCGATCGCCGTCGAGTCGAGCGCCTTCCCGCCGGCACTCCACACTACCTTTTCAACGGACCTCGACCAACGAAATCGGTGAAATCGGTCGTCAGGGCGCGTCTTTGAGCAGGCGGGCGATCGCCTCTTCGTCGAGGTGGCGCCATCCCCCGGGGGCGAGATCGTCGGGCAGATCGAAGCCGCCGATCCTGTCCCGGTGGAGCTTCAGAACCTTGCCGCCGCAGGCCGCCACCATGCGTCGGACCTGGTGGTAGCGACCTTCGCGGAGCCGCACCACGACCTCGATCGAACCGGATTCGGCCCGGATGTCGATGTCGGCGGGAAGCGTCGGTGTGTCGTCGCCTTCGAGGTGGATTCCGGCTCGGAATCGGGCGACGGTGTCGGGAGCGAGGGGGCCTTCGATCGCGGCGCGATACCTTTTGGTGACGTGCCGCTTCGGGTGCGTGAGACGCTGTATCAGCGCGCCGTCGGTCGTCACGACCAAGAGCCCCGACGTTTCTCGGTCGAGACGCCCCGCGAACTCGGCGCCGAGCCTTCGAAAGACCTCGGGCAGGAGTTCGTCGACCAAAGGTGATTCGGCGGGATCATGGCTGCACGCATACCCCACCGGCTTGTGGAGGATCGCCCAGATCCCGTCCGGGGGGGCTTCCACGGGCTCGCCGTCGACGACGATCTTGCCCGTGACGGACGTCGCCGGATCGGACTGCGTGCGTCCGTCCATCGCGACGCGTCCCGATTTGACCAACGCCTTCGCGTCGCGACGGGATCCGAACCCGGCGCGCGCGAGCCAAGCGTCGAGGCGTTCGGGCACGCGTCAGCGCTTTCCCGAATCGCCGTCGAGCGCCGAGCGATGCACCATGTAGGCGAGCATCTTCATGCGTGCGTAGCGCTCCGACATGTAGAGATATCCCTTGTAGGGGCCGACGTTGCCCCACGAGTTCTTCACGATGAACCAAGTGTCGCCGTTCGCATCCGTCGCGAGGCCCACCGCGTGCATGAGATGGTCGTCGGTCGTGTCGCGGAAATCGAAGGCCGCATCCCGCGCGAGTTGATCCGTCGGCCCGTCGAGGTCGGCGACGCCGTCCTGCGGCCTGAAGCCGGGTTCGGAAACGTCGCAGTCGATCGCGACGGTCATTCCGGAGCGCAACGCACGCTTCAAGACGTCGATGAACGTGTCGATCGGACGATTTCGATACTGCTGCCAACGCATCCAGTTGTCGGGAACGAGGAGTTCCCGCGCGTCGTCGAAAGGCAACGTTCCGTCGCTCATCACTTCGACGTAGTCCGCGGCGGAAATGCCGAGTCCCGCGGCGAAGGTCTTCGGATCGACCGTCGGGCCGTTCGTGCCCACGCCGAGTCCGCGATCGATCACGGCCAACGCCGTACGGCGCCAATCGGTCGTCGGCTTGCCCTGGGGCGACGCGATCGGAGCCAAGAGTTTTCGCAGTTCCGCCCAAAGGGGCGCGTGGTCGTGCGTCGTGCAACCGTCACCGAGGCCGGTCATCGCGGTCGCGGGCAACGCGCCGTGGATTCGGAGGACTTCGGTGACGTCGTGCGACAGACCCCCTTCGTCGAACCGCCCAAAACCGTGAAGTCGCACCCAACGATCGGCTTTCTCCAGCGCCGCCATGCGGACGAACCACATCTCGGAAAGGTCGACCGACTTCCCGGTGAGACGCAGGACCTCGGCTTCGAGCATGGAAACGGTGGCGTACGACCAGCAGGTGTTGGTCTTGTCCTGATTCAGCACGGGGAGATGCGTGTTCCGGACGACGTCCCTGAACACCGGACGCGAGGTCGGGCGGCTCTCCGCGACGGGGGCGGCGGGAGGCGCCTGCGCCGGGAGGAACGCCGTCAGAAGCGCGAAGACGACGGGGAAAAGCGGGGGACGGCGCATGCGGATTTCCTTTTATCGTGGCCGCCCCGAAGGGAACCTTGGAGACGGCTTCGGGTCTTGCCATTATCCCGGTCCGCCGAGGGCGACTTCGGCGGTATGGCCCCGTCGTCTAGCCAGGTCCAGGACAGCAGATTTTCATTCTGTCAACACGGGTTCGAATCCCGTCGGGGTCATCGCGGCCCGCGCTTCGGCGCGGGCCGTCGTCGTTTCAAGGAGTCGACTTCGACTTCTTCGACAGCACGCGGACCACGAAGCTGGTCGGACGGTAGGTGTCCGGCATGTCTTCGGGGCGGCTGAGTTCGCGCTTCCCGAAATCGACTTCGCGGATTTGGACGGACGGATTCGAGTCTTCGATGCGACCGAGCACCGTCATGAAGTCCTTGAACGGATAGCCGGTCTTGTTGTTGACTTGAACACGCACCGTCGTTTCGATCGCACCCTGGACGTTCGCCGGTGCCGCAGCTTTGTTGACGGACATGTCGTCGTACACCGTGCCGCCGCCCTGCTTGGGAATGTCGCGGAGCGCCGCCGTGACGAGTTCCTTGAGGTCGGTCACTTCCGTGATGCGGTCGAGGTTGATGCGCTCGGCGGTGTCGCACACCGCGTGGATCTTCGCCTTCGTGGTCGCGAGATCCTTCGTGATGCCGTTGGCCTTCGTTTCGAGACCCGCGGCGAACACCTTCGAGATGTAGAACCAACCGCCGAAAACGACGAGATTGAGCGCGATCAGCACGTAGGCGAGGAACTTGATGCCGCCGTCGCCGCGCGTCGCTTCGCCGTCGTCGCCGGCCTGTTTTGCGGTGTCGGCCATGGTCAGATCTCCACCTTCGGCCACGTGATCTTGCAGCCTTCGAAACGACGCTTCGTGCCCATCGGACGGTCCGTGCCGGACTCGACCTTCGGCTTGCCGGGCAGTTCCCGGAAGTCCTTCGCCAACACTTCGAAGGCGCTCGAATCTTCGAGTTCCATCGTCCACTCGATTTCCATCGTCGACGCCTTCAGCGATTCGATGCTGAACTTGCCGTGGAGTTCCGGGTGGCGGAGCAACACGTCGTACCAGTCGCGGATGCGGGTCAGCGACGACACCGCGTTGCCGCGCACGTCGGAACTCTTCGAACCGGGTTCGATGCCGTACGCGTTGCGGATGTGATTTTCGGGGCCGGTGACGCCGCTGATTTCCGTGCGGATCGCCGCGAGAACGGCGGATCCGTCGTTCTCCTTCGACTTCAAGTTCGCGCGGATGCGTTCGCTTTCCGCCTTGCCGTCGTTCTTGCCGAGAATCTTGGCGATCGCGGGTTTTTCCAAGCTGCGGGCGTAGATCTCGGCGATCTCGCGACCCTGCGCCGCTCCGATCGCGAGCCGTTGGCGCGCTTCCTGCGCGGTGTTCCACGCCGAGGCGGTCATGACGCCGCCGAGGACGAGCAGCAATACGAGCAGGGCGAGAGCGGGTTCCTTCACGCGGTCGAAGCCGCGCGTAAAGACGAACTCTTCCTGCCGGAATTCGAGTTTCAGCGGGTTGTGCCCGAGGCCGATGAGCGCGAGGCCCGAGGCGCCGCCGATGGTGGCCGCGAGTTCCTTCGACAACTTGTGCTCCGCGCCCGCGACGGTGTCGAACTTCGTGACCGGCGCGCCGACGGCTTCCGCGAGCGCTTCGGGCAGTCCGGGAACCGTGGAGCCGGGGCCGGTGATCTGTACGGAAGCGACCTTTCCGTCGAACAGCACCGAAGACAGCGTGCGCTTGACTTCGTTCGCGAGGCGTCCCGCGAACAACGTCGCGCTGTCGCGAAGAATGCCTTCGCGGAGCGCGTCCTTGGGGGTCGTCGACGAAAGGTCTCCGGAATCGCCGTTCTCGAACGGGCCCGTCAAGTCGCCGAGGACCATACGACGCGTCAGCGAACGCGCCTTGTCCTTCTCGATGTTGAGGTCGACCGCCACCGACCGGGTGACGCTTTCCGTGCCGAGTCGGACCGAACGGATCATGCGCAAATTGCCCTCGGAGATGAGGACGATGTGCGTGACCGAGTCGGAGATGTCGATGAGCACGTGACCGCCTTCGGAGGGCGTGCCCGGAAGAGCCTTCCAGAACTGGTAGAGGGCGGTGGCGTCGAGATTGACGTGCACCGGGTCGATGCCGATGCGATCGAGGGCGCCGAGTCCGGCCTTCAGGTCGTCCTTGCGGACCGCGAACACGAGGACGCGCGCCTTGCCCGCGTTTTCGGACACCTTGTGCCACGCGACGACGACGTCGTCGATGTCGCAACTGTGGAGATGCGACTCGGATTCGAACTTGATGACCTTCTGGATCTGCTCGGGGGCCGTGAACGGGAGAGGGATTTCGCGCACGACCGCGAGCGACGCGGAGATCCCGAGGGCGACCTGTTCGCGTCCGGCCTTCGCGCCCTTCATGGACGCCTTCACCGCCGCGGCGACGGCCTTGACGCGCTCTTCGCCGGATTCGGCCGTCCCTTCGATGAGGGTCCGCGCGGCGCCGTTCACCTTCCACTTGCGCGGGGTGCCGTCGAGTTCGACGACCGTGACCGCCGACTCGCCAATCTCGATCCCGGTTGCTCTCGCCATCTTTATCCCTTGAAGGCGCCGGGAGATGCGTTCCCGGCGACGTGTGCGATGCTAGCAGGGCGGTGCCGCCCGTGTCGGATTATCGGCGCTCCGTGGGGGCCGGGACGAAATGGGGGTCGATGGCGGCGAGACGCCCGCGGGCGGCCTCGGGGAGAGCGTTCCAAAGTTCGCGAATCTCGGCGCGTTCGAGTTCGGAGCGGGCTTCGGCCCGTCGACGTTCGACGTCCGCGAGAAGGGCGTCGTGGCGACGACGGATCTCCACGAGCCGTTCGATGTCCGGAGACGCGAGGTCGAGCCGATCCTTGAGGAGGGTGCGGAAGGCGGCTTCGTCGCGCTGTACCACCGACGGAGCGGCTTCCACGGGGCGACCGTCGTCGCCGAGCCCGTAGCCCACGACGCCACCGAGGGCGAGGACGAGGAGGAAAGCGGCCGCGGTCCGCAAGAGGGGGACGGCGCGCAGCGGCGTGCGTTCCCGCGTGCCCGGGCCGGTCGCACCGGCGGCGATTCTCGCGGCCAGGTCGGGCGGCGTTTCGCGGTCGACGAGCGAGCCTGCGACGTCGCCGAGCCGAGCGAGCCAACGTTTCTCCGCCGCGCATGCGGTGCAGCTCGCGACGTGATCGTCGAGGCGGCGGCGATCGGAAGCCGGGAGACGGCCGTCGTGTTCGAGTCCGAGAAGGTGCAGAGCGTTGTCGCAGTTCATGGCTGTCTCAGGGGCGGAGGCCGCGTGCTTCGAGCACGGCCTTGAGGCGCGAGCGCGCCCGGAAGATGCGGGATTCGACCGTGCCGATCGGCACGTCGGTGATTTCGGAGATTTCTTCGTAGCTCAGGCCTTCGATCTCGCGGAGGACGATCGAAGAGCGGAACGGCTCGGGCAGCTCCGCGATGGCGTCGCGCACGGCTTTCGCGAACTCGGCCTTCGCCATTCCGGTGAGTGGGGACACCGTGTCGTCGGCGACCGGAAGGCGCTCGAATTCCTCGATGTCGGTGTGGCGCCGGTTGCTGCGGAGTTCGACCCAATCGCTCGCGCAGTTGATCGTGACGCGGTAGAGCCACGCGGTGAAGGAGGCGCCTTCGCGGAACGTGTCGAGCTTGCGCCAGACTTTCCACCACGTCTCTTGGGCGATGTCCTCGGCGTCGCTGCGACGACGGGTGTAGGCGCGTGCGACGCCGACGACCCGCGCGAGGTGCTTTTCCACGAGGGCCCGGAACGCGTCTTCATCGCCGCGACGCGCCTTCGCGACGAGGACGCGGTCTTCGTCGGCGGAGGGGTTCGGGGTTGTGGGCGTGGAAGCCGTCATGAGTTTCCGGAACATGGGACGGGCCTGTTACGGATTCCTTTCGGGCCTTCTTCCCGTGGGGTGTGAGGGGGGCTCGGAAAACGCGTGACGCCCGGTCGCAGGCGACCGAGCGTCGGGGGTGGGGGAAGACGCGCCGCGGCGCCTCTTCAGAGCAGGTGCCCCATCTTTTCCCGCTTGACTTGCAGGTAACCGGCGTTGGCGGGGTTCTCCGGGGCGACGATGGGCTCCCGGGAAACGATTTCGAGCCCGAAACCCTCGAGGGCTGCGCGCTTTTGGGGGTTGTTCGTCAGAAGGCGGATTTTTCGGATGCCGAGGTCGAAGAGGATCGACGCCCCGGTTCCGTAGTTGCGCTCGTCCGGGCGGAACCCGAGGGCCGTATTGGCTTGGACCGTGTCCAACCCGTCGCGATCCTGGAGGGCGTAGGCCTTCAACTTGTTCAGGAGGCCGATGCCGCGACCTTCCTGGCGCATGTAGAGGATGAATCCGCGCTCGGCGGCACCGACCGCCGCCATCGCGAGTTCGAGTTGATCGCCGCATTCGCAGCGCGACGATCCGAATACGTCGCCCGTCAGGCACTCCGAATGGACGCGCCCGAGTACGGGTTCGGCGAGCGGCGGAGCCGGAAGGTCGCCGTCCGGGACGATGATGCCTTTCGTCAATGCGAGATGGAGTTGGTCGTCGTGCGGACTCGAGTAGGAATGCAGATCGAAGACGCCGTGCTTCGTCGGCAGCTTGACCGACGAGACGCGCTGCACGAGGCGTTCGGTGGTGCGACGGTGGCGGATGATGTCTTCGACGGACCCCATCTTGAGGCCCCACTTCGCGCAGAAGACGTCGAGATCCGGACGACGGGCGAGCGTTCCGTCCTCCTTGAGGATTTCCATGATGACGGCGGCCGGGCGGAGTCCGGCGAGCTTGCACAGGTCGACCGAACCTTCCGTCTGCCCGGGGCGGACGAGGGTCCCGCCGGGACGCGCCCGAAGCGGATGCACGTGCCCGGGGCGGACGAGATCGGAGGGCTTCGCATCGGGAGCGGCCGCCGCGAGAATCGTCGTGGCGCGGTCCTTCGCCGAGATCCCCGTCGTGACGCCGCGGGCCGCTTCGATCGTGACGGTGAAGGCGGTCCCGAATCGATTGGTCGGTTCGTCGGTCTGTAGGCGGAGATCGAGGCGTTCGCAGGTCGCCGCATCCATGGCGATGCAGAGTTCGCCACGGGCGTGGTGCAGAAGGAAGTTCACCTTGTCGGGGGTCGTGTGTTCGGCGGCGAATACGACGTCGCCCTCGTTCTCGCGGTCTTCATCGTCGACGAGGACGATCATCCGGCCGGCACGAAGTTCCTCGAGCAGCTCGGGGACGGGACTCATGGGCATCGGCGGCGTTCCTTTTCGGCGGCATTTGCGCGAACCGCCCGTCGGGACGTTAGCAACGGGCCCGCTCGGCGGGAACCGGTGGTTTGAACGGGCGAACCGCGGGGGCTACGCTCTCCACCCGTGCCTGCGACCTTCGTCGATCTCCCTCTCGTCGTGGCGGCCGGATTCGGTGCCCTCCACGCGTTGATCCCCTGCGGACACGGTTGGCCGGTGCTGGTGCCGCTCGCCGCCAAGCGTGCGTCCGCTTTCGGTCCGGGCGCGGCGTTCGCGATCGGCGTGACGCTCGGCAGCGCCCTGATCGGTGCCCTCGCCGGTGCATTCGGACAGGCGATCCTCAAGGACCTCCGTTGGACCGAAACCGTCCTCGGGGTCGCGATGATCGGATTCGGGATCTTCTACGTCGCATCGCCCCGCTGGGTGCACGCGGGCCACGTCCACGGCGGATGCCAGCCCCACGACGAGCACGACGTCGAGCCGCATTGCGGGCACGGCGGGCACGGTCCCGCACGCGGCTTCGCGGACCCGAAGAGTCCGCTCGTCGGAGCGTTCCTTCTGGGCGTCCTCAATATGGCGGTGCCCTGCTATTCGAACGCGACGGGCCTCGCGCTTGCGCTTGAAACGAAGAGCGCCCACGAAGGCGGGTTCCTTCTCGGAGTCTTCGGCCTAGCGGCCGGGATCACGACGATCGTGCTTCTCGCGCTGGTGCGTCGCGGATTGGGTTTGCTCGGTCGCCTCGCGACGGAACGCTTCGAACGTCGGGTGTTCGTCGTATCGGGAATCGCGATGATCGTGTTCGGAGTCATGACCGTTCTGCACATCGGTCACGATCACTGATGGCGCGCGGACCTCGTACCGAGAGCCGCGGAACGATCGAGGGATTGGTCATCTCCCCGACGGCGCGTCATGCGAAAGTTCTCGTCGACGGCGTGATCGTGCGTTGCCTCTACGCGCCGGCGCTGAAGGAAAAACACCCGGGAGACACGCGCCCCGTCGTCGCGGGGGATCGGGTCCGGGTGCGTCGCGCGGACCGCGGCGACGTGATCGTCGAAGACGTTGCGCCCCGCACGTCCGTGCTCGCCCGTCGTCTCGAAGGCGGACGTCGCCGCGTGATGGTGGCGAACGCCGATCGCGTGCTCGTCGTCGTCTCCTGCGTCGAGCCGCCGTTTCTGCCGCGTCTCGTCGATCGGATGTTGGTGGCGGCCGAGGCCGCGTCGATCCAGCCGATCGTGGTTGTGACGAAAGTCGACTTGATGCCGGATCGAGCCCCGCTCGACGAAGCGGTGTCCGTGTGGACGCGCCTCGGTTACGACGTTCGCCGGGTGAGCACGGTGACGGGCGAGGGCGTCGCCGAACTCGGCGCGGTCGTCGGGGAAGGCTTGACCGTCGCGGTCGGCCAGTCCGGAGTGGGGAAGTCGTCGCTCCTCACGGCCCTCGAACCGACTCTCGAACTCAAGACCGGCGAAGTCAGCGACAAGTGGGGACGCGGTCGCCACACGACCACGGTCGCTTCGCTCCATCGCTTCTTGAACGGGTGGTTGTGCGACACGCCCGGGATCCGGTCGTTCGGACTCGCGGGTTTGGAACCGCAGGAAGTCGCGGTGCGTTTTCGCGACTTCCAGCCGTTCATCGGCGCGTGTCGGTTCAACTCGTGTACGCATGTCCATGAACCCGACTGCGCGGTGAAGGCGGCCGCCGAGCGCGGCGATATTCATCCCGCCCGGATGGACTCGTACCTGCGCATCGTCGGAGGAGTTCCCGACGACGACGGCGACGATGCGGACGACGGAGACTAGGATCCGCGGATCAAAAGCGCCCAGTTGCCGAGCAAGGCGACGGAGAGTCCGATCACCCAAAAAGGCGCCGTGCGATGCCGCAACGGGCGTAGGGGATCCGACCCGTCGTAGAGGCAGCGCGCCGCGAATACGGTCGTCATGCCGGTGAGGATGAACAAAACGATCCCCATCGGATTGGCACGCCACGCCGCCGCGACGTCGAGACGGATCATGTTGGCGAACGCGGTGGTCATCCCGCAGGTCATGCAGGGGTAACCGTTCACCGCGAGGAACCCGCACGACGGAAGTCCGAGACCTTCGTGCGTGCCGAATCCGCGCGGATCGGGGGTGAGCCACGCCGCGATGACGAGGACGACGAGGCCGCCGAGGAAGACGAACAGGCTGAGGACTCTGGGGTGGATCAAGGCGCGAGCAACTCTACGCGTTCGATCCGCCAGTGCCTGTCGCGCTGCGCGATGCGCACTCCGGGCTTCAATCCCAGAACGAACGTCCGCGCGTCTCCGGCGACCATCGGCACTTCGACGGTTCCACCTTCGTCGGGAAGTGCGCGGCGACTCGGCCACGGGAGGGCCGTGGCCGTCGGATCGACGTCCATCGGGCGGATGTCGATGGTCGCCTTTTCGGGCATCGCGTCGGTTCGCAGATTCGTTCCGGTGAGGCTCCTCAGCGCATCTCGAGCGGGCGGGGATGTCCGCATCGCGTCGGCCGCTTTTCTTCCGATCGTCCCCCGAACCACGGGGCCACCTTCTTCGGGACCGTTCGGCAATCGGAAGAACTCACCGTTGCCGCGTACCGAAACGATGCGCGTTCCATCGGAGGCGCGCACGACGGCCGTCTCCTCGGTACGGAGGACGGGTCGCGTGGAGGGTCGTGACGCCGAGCGTGTCGTCGGCCGCGTCTGCGGGGCTTCGTGCCCCATCGCTCGCAGCATTTCTTCCGCTTTTCGGTCGTAGAGCCCGTTGGTGTAGAGCACGGCCGCCGTGGTGCCCGCGACGAGGATCAAGACCAACACGAGGAAACGAGGGCCGGTCATCCGCCTTCGTTGCCCCAGTTGCCCCAACGCGAGCGTCGGTCGTTGATCGATTCCGACGAACCGTCCGGATAGATCACGCGACCTCGGCGCGTGGGGTCGAGGCGCGCGCCGGAGCGAGCCTTCAGCTCGATGCGATAGGTGTGCGTCGAACCGTAGCCGACGTTGATGATTTCCGTTCGGGTTTCGTGGAGCGGAGCCCGCACCGTCAGCCTATAGCGGCCGGGCAGGAGATGGCCGAGCTTCGCCGAATACCCGTTGCGCCCACGTTCCAACCACACGGATTGGTGGGTGGAAGGAACCGTCTCCCAATTCCCCGAAATCCATCGCGTTTCGAACTCGACGGTTTGTTGTTCGAGCGCTTCGATGCGCGCGTTCGGCCACGCGCTCGCGCGATAGCGGGCCAAGACTTTCTCGGGAGTTTCTTGAGCGTTGTTGGCCGTCGTTTCGCCGACCTCGGGGGCGCCTGCGCCGGCCGCCGCTTCGGAGCGTTCGGGGTCCATCGAGACCGCGAGCGTGACGGCGGAAGGCTGCGAGAACTGGATATCGACCCGCGTCGGGCGTTCGGCGTCGACGACGATGCTCCGCGCGGTCTCGGTCGGGAGCATCCACCACTGTGCGGAGACCCGGTAGATCCCGGGCTTCAAATCCGGGAGGAAGTAATAGCCGTCGGATTCGGTCGACGTGCTCGTTCGGAAATGTTCCTCGTCGTCCTTGCCGACCCACAGCGTGACGTCGGACAGCGGATCTCCGTTCGCATTGCGGACCGTTCCTTCGATCGCGCCGCCTTTGGTGAGGGCGAATTCGAGCGGCTCCGGATCGACTCCCGCCTCGATGGTCAACGACTGTTCCGGGGCTTCCGCGAAGCCCGCCGCCTCGACGACGATCGAAACTTTCCCGGGAGCGAGCGTCGCGGCGAACGTGCCGTCTTTGGCCGAGCAGCCGAGCCAAAGAACGTTGCGCCGCTGTCCCGGTCGGCGCGGGTCGTCACCCGTCGCCTTGACGGTGAAGTCGGTCACGGGCTTGCCGGACTTTTTGTCGACGACTTTCCCCGTGACGCGTGCGAGACGCTTCATGCGGAGGGCGAGGCCGTCCGGTCCCGGGGTCTGATTGTCCATCGTCAGTTCGGCGTATCCGAGCGCTTCGACGCGGACCCAGTACGGGGCTTTTCCGATGGACTCGAGAGTGAATGTCCCGTCCTTCGCGCTCGTGCCGTCCGCATGCCCGGATGGACACGAAACGAAAATGCGGGCGTTCGGAATCGGCGACTGATCGACGTCGGCGAGCACGATGCCCGAGAGAGGAGTCCCGGGCCGCAATTGGATGCGCACCGGCTGCGAGCGTCCCTGCTGATCGATGGTCACGTTGTCGTTCCATCCGGCGGGATACCCTTTGACGTTGACGATGACCCGGTATCGCCCGGGCGCGAGCCCCGTGAACAGGAAGGCTCCTTCGTCCTTCGATGCGACGACTCTTTTTCTTGCGGGCTTCGTCGCTCCGGTTTCTTCGTCCGTTTCTTCGGCGTCGCCTCCCCAGTTGTTCGCGGTGACGAGTTCGACACGCGCTCCGACGATTCCTCGCCCTTCCGGATCGACGACGACGCCTTCGATCTTCGAGCCCGCACGCATCACGATGGTGACGGTTTCGACGTCGCCGGCGTTCTTCAGTTTCGGAATCGGTTGGAACCGATCGGGCCACTCGGGGTGTCGCGAACGCAAACCGCGTTGCGAATGTTCATCCGCGGGCAATCCCGACATGGTGAAGGTACCGTCGGCGGCGGACTTCGTTTTGAGATGTCGGGTGTCCCAATTCTCCCACCACGACGTTTGGTCGCCCCAGGTATCGAAGACTCTTAGTTCCGCGCCCTCGATCGGGTCACCGTTCTCGGCGATCACTCGACCGCGAATCGTCGCGCCTCGACGCAGGACGACGGAGACGGCGCCCTCGCGGCGCGTTCCGGAAAGGGTGACTTGGCGTGCATCCGGAAGAAAACCGACCGCCGATACCTGAACCGAATGACGGCTGGCCGACACGCCTTTCAAGACGAACTTGCCGTCCTTGGCGGTCTTGGTTTTCTTCTTGCCGATGGAGACGACGGCGCCTTCGATCGGAAGACGTTCCTCTTCCGAGACGACGGTGCCGACGAGTTGTTTGCCCGGATCGAGATCGAAGGAAATCTCTCGACGGTCGCCCGATTCGAGCTCGACGTCGAGCGGGATGGCCGGGGCGTACGTCGGGTGGTCGGCGACGGCCGCCGCCTTTCCGCCCGCGAGATTTGCGAAGCGGAAGGCTCCGTCCTTGCCGGTCGTCATGCGGCGGACCGGAGTCCCGTCCACCGGAGTCACCACGACTTCCGCGCCTTCGACGGGGAGGCCGCCGTCGAGATCTCGGCAAACACCTTCGAGCGTCGCGGGCGGAAGGAGAAGGATTTCGGTGTCTTGGCCGGGCACGAGTCCGTCGACGAATCCCGGACCGAAGCCGTCGGCCTCCGCCATGATGCGATAGACCCCGCCTCCTGGTACGTCGAATCGGAAACGGCCTTCGTCGTCGGAGGCGGACACGGCGTCGAAGCTTTCGACGAGCGCGAAGTTGCGTCGTCCCGGTGGCGCAACGAGCGTCGCCGTCAGACGCGCGGCCGGCAATCCGATACCGCCGCGATCGACGACCCGGCCGACGATCGCCCCCGGAGGAGGCGTGGCGTCGGGGCGCGACGCGGGCATCGATTCGGCCGCGGGACGCGACGACGGTGCGATTTCGGTGCGCGGCGCACCTCCGTCGATCGGAGTCGTCGTGACGGACCTCGACTCCCCGATGTTGGTTTTATCCAACGTCAACCAGCACGTCGCGGCGAGCGCGAAGAGTGCGAGTAGAAGAAAGATGACGGAAGCGCGGCGCATGAGGCGAACGTCGTTCGCTCATCATACGCCGCCCGGAGGGGGGTGGTGGTTACGGAGCGACCGTCACGCCCACGGGTGTCGAGACGGCGCCCCCGGATGTTCCGTAGGCCTGCACGAACGCGGTCGTCGGAACCAGTCCGGCCGTCGTACGTTGCCACCGGATCCCGCCGAAACCGTCGGCCGACAACCGGAATTCGGGGGACACGACGGACAGGGCGAATGCGGGATCGGCGAGATCGAGCGGCGTGTGACCGAATCCGCCGACTCCCGAAAGTGCCGTGAAGGTCGGACGGGGATAGGCGGCCGGAGAGACGACGAGTTGCACGGTCTCGCCGGGAACGAATCCTTCGCCGAGGAGGTCGATCGTGTCCGACGCCGCGATCGACGGGGCATCGACGAGGCTCCTCAGAGTGGGACCGGGCACGGAGGGCATCCATGCGATCCCGTCGAGTGCGGGTGCCGTGGCGAAGGCGAAAGCGGAAGGATCGACGACGAGTCCGCCGAAGGTAAACAAGGTGCCGCCCGCATGAGTCGAGACCACCCGACCGCGCAACGTCGAAGAACTGGATCCGCAGGTGAGGAGAAGGGCGCCCGCGTGGAAGGGATCGAGGGCGATGTCTGTCGTGTTGACGACCGTCGTCACGGACGTTCCGCAGGCCGCGTTGAAGGCGGCGACGACGCCGGACTTCGTGAGGGCCACCGTCGCTTCGAGGGCACCGGGTGGGAGAACGAACACGACGTGTCGGTCGATCAGATTGCCGCCGAGAACGGCGGCGAGCGTCGGAGACGTCGTCGTTTCGTCGTCGGCGAAGCTCCACCACAGGGTTCCGTCCGGGGCGACCGCGAATGCGTCGAGATCGACGTCGGACGTGCCGGTGGCCGCCGTGAACGTCGATTCCGGATGGACGACGACGAAACCCGACGGACCGATGCGAAAGACGTCGCCGTCGCGCAGCGTGGGGCCTCCGGGGATGGTGGTGTCCGCCGAGATGGACCCCAAAAGACCCGGCGTCGGCCCCGAGATCCATTCGAGGGCGTCGACGTCGGTCGGCGCGTCGTCGAAGCGACCGTTGCCGTTCGCGTCACCGCGAAGCAGCGCGAGGAGGTCTTTCGAGACGATGGGCCGTCGTGCCGAAGGGGAGAGCCAATGGACCTCCTCGTCTCGGACCGGCAAGGGCAGAAGGATGTCCGTGGCGACCGAGTACGCGAGACCTTGTGCGAAGAGCGAGGCGCCGCAAAGCGAGGCGGCGACGAACCGGAGATTCATGATGTTCCTTGAACCGACGACGTCGTGTTCGAGGTGAGAGACGCGGCAACGAACGTGATCGTCGCCCGTGCACCGAGAAAGCCCGCGTTCAGCGCGGCGCCACGGGCCATGTCCAGGGACGGGCTCCGCGCACGATCAAGCGATCGATGCCGATGCGGCTCGAACCCGCGGAGACGAGATCGCCGCAGCGTCCGGATTGGGCGGCGGCATCGACGCGAATTGTCGCGCCCTCGGCGGGAATACGGCGTCCGTCGGCCGTCACCAGGTCGACGAGCTTCGGTGGAATCGGCGTTTCCAAAGCGTCGACGATCGACAGGGCCCACGTTCCTTCGGGGAAAAGGCTGCCGAACAACGGCATGAGAGTCGTCGCGGCGACGGACGTGCCGACCGGTCTCACGACGTCGAAACCCAGCGAGCGAACGTCTCCGCGGATTTCGGCGTCCTGAGTGGCGAAACGCGCCACTTTGAAATCGCACAGACGCAACCCCGTCGGCTCCACGCGAAGCGTATCCGCGTCGGCGGCGCCCTCGAATCGAAGCGTCGCGGAGCGCGCGGATTCGGCGAGCGGTTTCGCCGGAAACGCCTTGTCGTTTTTCGTCAAAGTCACGGAAATCGGTAGGGAGAGTCCTTCGGAAGAATCGCCCAAAAGGACGAGGAGGTCGTTCCCGTCGCGTCGTGTTTCGGCGACGGTCAACGCCACCGTAAACACGGAGATCTCCGCGATGCCCGCGCCGGCTCCGACTTTCGAGCGCGCCGAAACCGTGATTTCTCCATCCGCCGAAGCCCACACGGGAACGGGAACGTCGATGCCGTCGCGTACGACTTCGGGCGAGAACGCTCCCGAAACTTGCCAACCGTCGATCAACAGGTCGACGACGCCGATGTCGGGCCGGGGTTCGACGGCGGGGACCACGCGGGCGAGGAGAGGTCGATCTTTCGGTAGCCCCGTGACGCGCACGATCGCTTCCGTCGGATCGAAGACGGCGTTCGAACGCGGCCCCGGAAACCCGGAATCCGGGTAGGTCCGCGCGACACCCTTCACCGTCGCCGCCCGACCGAGGTGGGATCCCGCGTCGACGTAGGCCGCGAGGTGCGCGGCGTCGACGCGTCCGCGCGGCGGGTGATATGTCGGGATGACGTGCCCGAAGAGCAGCAATCCGCACGCCACGGCCATGATTCCCGTCGAAACAGCCGCCGCGGTACGCGCTCGCGCGCTGAGGAACGTGTCGAGCACGTGGGCGAAGGCGAGCGTCGCGGGCGCGGCGAGGACGATGAAGTAACGACCGTTGGTCCAGAAGTAGTGGCGATTGCCGACGGTCAGCGCCGTGCCGAGCATCACGGCTCCCGCGATGAAGGAAAGGCAGGCGCGACGGGCCGGGCCGTCCGGTCCGCGCAACGCGATCCACGTACTTCCACCCGCGCACACGACGGGCACCGCGACGCCGACCGCGACTGCGAACGTTCCCGGGCCGATGCCGTCGCCACCCGTTTCGCCGATCCACGAAGTCAGCCAACGCCCCACGGTCTCGAGGATGCCGAGCCCGTCCGGCGATTGATCTCGGAGAATCGCCGCGTGAAGTCCGCTCGCCGCGCCGACGCCGTCCGGGCCCGCCCCGAGGACGGATTGCCGCAACATCCACACGAGCGCGACCGCGAACGCGGGCAGTGCGACCCGGGCCGCCGCCGCCGCGCGCGCGCGAAGACCTTGATGGTCGTGAATCGCCCATGTCGCAGCTGCCGCCGCCGCCCCGATCACGGTCAGCTTGCCGAGCGTGCCGAGTGCGAGGACCGCCCCGCAGGTCCATTCCGCGGTGGAGCGTCCGCGCGCGCGCACCGCACACCACATGCCCGCCGCGGCGAACAACGCCGCCCATTGATCGTTGTTGGGAGTGGCGAACGCGGCGGTGAACGCGGGAGAGAGCACGGCGACGGCGGCCGCGGATGCACCGAGGACGCGGTCGAGGCCCGTCGCCGACGACGCGGCACCGAACAGGAAGAAGCAGGTCGCGAGGAGGAAGACGAGGCCGAAACCGCGCCACACGCGGAGTTCGAATCCGTCGGCGCCCGGAATCTTCGAAAGGTCGACCTTCCGCAGGACCGCCGGAGACAGCGAGGGGAGCGCGCCCGGGTCCGGCACCCGACGGTCGGCTTCGAGATCGACGTGGGCCGGGAGCGGAACTGCGCCCGGGGTGCGCCATGCGTCGGGAAGCGCCGCCGCCAGCCGCGAAAGCGTCGGTCGAATCAGTCCGAGGACCGCATGGTAGGCGGG
>JAFMJN010000240.1 GCA_017853435.1 Planctomycetota bacterium
GGTCGTGCTTTGGCAGATGCCGGTCGGTCGCGTCAACGCCACGACGACGATCAATCCGACGACGGGGACGGCGTTCCCGATCCTCAACAACTCCGTCGCCCACTACGAAGACAGTGCGAGCACGTTCTTTTTCGGAGATACGTTCGTGCCCGGGAGTCCGACGCGCATGGCGTGGTTCTCCTCCAATCTCGGGGGCGATCCGAAAGTCTCGGTTTCGGGATCGACGGTGACATGGGGTGAACACCTGACCGATACGGTCGACGCCGGCGTCGTCGCGCTCCTCTGCGGTCCCGGAGTCGGCGCGAGCACGACCAACATCCCACCGTCCAACCTTTCGCAGCCCGGCGCGACGGACGACGGTTTTTGGATGTACCACGTCACCCGATTCCTGAATCGCTTCAAGTAGGCGCCGGAGAGGTCGCCCAATCCCTCGATCAACGGGGTGCTGCGCGACCTCCGACCGGACGCACCCAACGCCACACGCGGTACACCCACCACGAAGCGACGAAGGCCAGCGTCGTCGTTGCGAACATCTTCAGGGTTCCACTCAAGGGTGCGGGACGCAGGAGCGCCACGACGACGAGAACGATCGGAAGATGGACGACGTAGATGGTGTAGGACGCGTCCGCCATCGCCGTCGTCCATGCGCGAGGGGTCTCGAAACGCCGTTCCACCCATCCGAACGCTCCCGCCGTCAGGAATACGACGGCAAGCCCACTGAGCATCTGCGTGAGCACGTAGATCCCCAAGACGGACTCGCGACGCTCGGCCACCGCGCCCCAGTACATCAGTGCCGCCAGCGCCGCGACGTGCAACAGAACGATTCCTGCGGTGACCAAGCGCCCTGCCCGGGCACGCATCGCGGCGCGTGCCTCCGGCGCCGACCACAATCGCCAACCGAGCAAGAAGCAGTAACCGTAGGGCACAAGAAGCCGGAGTTCGGGAACGAATCCGTGGGGCGTCGCGAAGCCGGGCGTCGCCATGGGCAACAGCAACACCCCGAGGCCGAGGCCGAGCCCGACGAGTCGTCCCAACCCCGCGGTTCCGAATCGGACACCGCCGAACGTGATCGGTGAAACCCCGCCGGGACGACGTTCCGCAAGCGCCACGACCGCTGCGGCGATCACCGACAGCACCAAGAGATATTCGAGAAACCAAAGGTGTGCCGAACCACGCGGAGGCCACGTCGCCGTGAATACCATCCCGACTCCGGCCGCACGCGTGATGGCCCATGCGAAGGCCAATTCGACCAACGGGACGACGACGAGCACTCCTAGGATCAACGGGATACCGATGCGGCTCCATCGGGACCGCAATAGGCCGGACGCTCCTCGGTGCGCCGCCGTCCGCGCCGCGAAGTAACCCGCGATGACGAAGAACAACGGCATCCGGAAAATGTGAACCACGATCAAGACGTAAATCGCAACTCCGGATGTTGCGACGTCGCGATACGGCCACGCCGTGTTGGCATCGCCTTGGAAGCAGCAGGCGGCATGCAGGAGAACGCCGAGGAGCATGAGCACACCACGAAGCGCATCGAGCCCCGCTTCCCGCCCCTGCGACGTCTCGGTCACTCGCTGCCCTGCGTCGCGGCTCCCCGCCGAGAAAGCAAGAGTCCGACGCTCATGGTGGCGGCGATCGTGATCGGCATCGACCACACCCATGCCATCAACGGCGCGGCGACTCCGGACGCATCCGCACGTCGGTAGAAGAAGAACCATGCCCCCAACGCAACGCCGACCCCGAGGGCGACGACGGCCGGTCGATCACCGACGCGCGGGCCCCACATGAGCGCGAGCAGGAACACGCCGAGGATCGCACCGTAGAGGATGGTCATCGCACCGAGAGCGATCTGCACCAAATCGTCCTGCATCCCCGAAGCCCACCACGCGAAGAAGAGACCCACGCCGAGCAATCCGAATCCGAAGAGGACGATGAGCGCTTTCACGGCGGTCATCCCCTTCTCCTTCAGGCGGGGCAGCACGTCGTTGACCGTCGCCGCCGTCGTGGCGTTCAAGGTGGCACCAAGACTCGACACCGCCGCCGCGAACAGACCCGCGAACACCAACCCTCGGAGCCCCGCGGGCAGCACCTTCACGATGAAGTTCGGGAATACCTGTTTGACCTCCATCGGAGTCACCGCCGCGTACGCGGGGCTGGCTCCGTGTTTCTGCCACAGCCACAACATGGTGCCGACCGCGAGGAACGTGGCGACGAGCGGGAACGTGATCAACGCCGAGGTCAACAGCGTGCGCCCGGAAGCCGATTCCGTTTTCGTGTTCAGCATGTGCTGAACATTCTCCTGGTCGGTTCCGAAGGTGGCGAGATTGAGGAAGAAGCCCCCGATCAAACCCGCCCACAGCGTGGACGTCGATTGCCACGACCACCCCTCGCCGAGCGGCCACGGCTGCAACTGGATAACGGTCATCTTTCCCGCGTCGAGGGCTTCGCCGAGCATCACGGAAAGTGGGGTGTCGATGTTGCCCAAGCCGAAGATGAGCGCCGACGCGGCCCCGATGAAGAAGATCGACCCCTGCGCGACGTCGGTCCACACGACGGCCTTCAATCCACCGAGCAACGTGTAGACCGTCGAAATCAGCGCCATCGCACACACCGCTTCGGGGACGCCCGTGCTCGACCACAAACGAATGTCGACGACCAGCGCGAAAGCGAGCGCGGCGATGAAAAGCCGGACACCCGAAGCGATGAGACGTCCGACGATGAACGACGCGGCGGTCACTCGCTGAATGCCGGGGCCCAGTCGCGTGCCCAAGAACCCGTAGGCGGTCGGCAAATTCAACCGCCAGTACATACGCGCGAAAACGGTCGACACCACCCATTTCCCGATCAGCGCACCCATCGCGAACTGCAGGTACGTCCACGATCCCTTGAATCCGGACTCCGGCACGCCGATGTACGTCGCCGCCGAGACTTCGGTCGCAAGCATCGAAAACACGACCGCCCACGCCGGCAGATTTCGGTCGGCGCGCAGATGCCCCTCGGCGGTCTTGGGGCCTCGACTCGCGTAAAAGCCGATAGTGACGATCAACGCCACATAGCCGAGGATGACGACCCAATCGAGGAGTTGCATGCGGCGATGTTGTACCCTCCACGCCCCGCGACCGCGAGCGCAGGGCTCCGAAATCCACTCCCACGCCCGCCCTCGTTACCGCGCGTCGTCTCCCCGCTCCAAATCCGGCATCTTCATGGCTCTACTTCCGCCGTGTGGGATTGTTCATCTTCACAAAGCGCATGCCCGACTCGAAAGCGCGATTTCCATGGATGTATCCGTAACTTCCCCCGATGTTCGTGTCGATCAAGCAGAACACTCCGGTGAAGAACCACTCCTCATGGTCCGCAAGGGCACCTGATTCCTGCTCGGATCGGACCTCATCGACAGCCTCCGTCAGGGTGTCCGTCAATGCGGTCCGGAGTTTGCCCAACACCGCCTTTTGATCGGCCGGACTCAACGGCACTCCTGCCCGCCGCTCTTGCGTCGCCAGTTGTTGCAGCGCTCTCAGGTGCTCCCAATCGAGGGCGACCGTCACATCGATAGCGTCATCGTCATCGCCGTCGACTTCCTTCCGCAACTCCTTCAACCATTCCTTTGGTGGTTCTTCGAATTCAGCCTCGATTTCGTCCGGCCATACGAGCTCTTCGAAGTTGCCCGTATCCACCGCTTCGACGAGCTCTTGAACGAAAGGAATCAGGACATGGTGATACAGCTCGGCGTCGGGGCGCTCTTTGCAACGAGACGCGTGGACGTAGCAGTCCGCGTACGTCGTCGGTTTGCGCCACGTCAAGACGCCCGCCTGCTCGTCGGATTCCGTGGCGTAGTGATGGCAGCAATCGCACGGAGGCTCTCCCTTCGCGGCCTTCACCGCCGCAGGGTGCGACACACCATGGTCGACG
>JAFMJN010000241.1 GCA_017853435.1 Planctomycetota bacterium
CGTCGGAGCCAGTGCGCCGATCCGGATGATCGAAGTGGCGGCATCGGGCGCGACGCGGACCAACGTCGATTCGCGTCCGACCTTGCAGGGGCCTCCGTCGACCACGAGGTCCGGGGCGGCCCGGCCGCTGAAGGCGCGGACGACCGAAGGAGCATCGGTGGCCGCCTCGTGCCCCGAAAGATTCGCGCTCGTTCCGTGGACGGGCCCCTGCGCGAGCCGGAGCACCGTGCGCGTCACGGCGGTCTCCGGGACTCTGACCGCCACCGATTCCGGGTCGGGGCCGACGACCAAGGTCAACGGGCCCGGCCACCAACGACGTGCGAGTCTCACGGCGCGCGGCGGCGGGTCGTTGGTGAAATCCCCGAGGCGCGAGGCATCGGGAACGAGGAAGGGGAGGCGTTTCTCCGGCGGACGATCCTTGATTTCGAAGATGCGGGCGACCGCGTCCTTGTACGCGGATCGGCAGCAGAGGCCGTAGACCGTTTCCGTCGGAAGGGCGACGACGCCGCCCGCATCGAGGACCCGCGCCGCTTCGCGGAGGGCGGGGTCATCCGGGGCGGCTGATTGGGGCGTGACGACGCGCATCACCCGAGAGGCTAAACCCGCCTCCGGAAGATGCAAGACGATTGGCCCTGTTTTTGAGTACGTTAGATTTCGGGAGTCTCATGACGACCTCTACCCAGGCCGACCTCGCCTTGCTGCGCGCCCTCGTCGTGGGTCTCAAGACCTCGGCGTCGGCGATGCACCTGCACTTGGGGGCCCTCCGGGACGAACTCATGAAGCTCGGGGTGCTGACGGCCCCACCGGTATCGGCCGGGCTCGAAGCCGTCCACCAAGAACTTCGTCGCGCGGAGCGCTTGGCCGTGGGATACGAGCGCCTCACCGTTCCGCCCGAGCTGGAGCGCAGCCGGCAGTCTCCCGATGCGTTGCTCGACCAGGCGGTCACCGGATCGTCGGATCATCTGCGAGAAGCCGGGGCGACGTTGGCACGGTTCGGAGCGAAGGCGACGGGGAACTTCGACCTCGATCCCGCCGCGGTGACGTGGGTCTTCTCCACCCTCTTCCGCACTTCGGTCGCCGCCGCCGGACGCGGGGGGACCGTCACGTTGATGACGGACGCGGACGCCGCCGGTTGGGGCGTTCGCTTCGTCGACACGGGGGCGGGCTTGCCGTCCCATGTCGCCGAGCGGCTCTTCGACGCCGGATTCGCCGAAGGTCCCGGCGATCGCGCGGCCTTCGGCTTCCTCCGGCACGTCGTCGTCGCGCACGGGGGCGACATCACCTGCGTCTCGGCCGAGGGCGCGGGCACCTGCATCACGGTTCATCTCCCGAAGGCGGGCGCGTGATGTCCACCACGCCCCGCATCCTCGTCGCCGATCCCGAAGAGTCGCATCGCGACCCGTTGGCGGCGCGTCTCCTGCGAGCGGGTTACACCGTCGACAAGGTCGCGACGCTCTCCGATGCGATCGGTGCGCTCTCGAACGGCACCTATGCGGTCGTGCTCGTCGACGCGTCGCTCGGGGGGCGCAAGGCGCTCGACGTGCTCAAGCACGCCAAGGAATTGCCGAAACCGCCGTCGGTCATGTTCGTGTCGTCGGTCGCCAGCATCGAAGACGCGGTCGAATCGATGCATCGCGGTGCCGCCTACTACTTCACGAAGCCCCTCGATCACGAGCACGTGCGCAAGGTCGTCGACGCGGAGGTCGCCCGCAGACGCTCGTCGTCGCAGCCCGCGGCGCGACCGATCGAGCGCGAGCCGGAAGCCGCTCCGACTCCGGTCGTCACGCTTCCCGTCGCCGTTCCGCCCGGGAAAGACCGCGGTGGATTGGGAGAAATCGTCGCCACCACCAACGCGATGGAGCGCATTTTCGAGTTGGTGAGCACCGTGGCGCCGACGAACGCCACCGCCCTCATCCTCGGTGAAAGCGGAACCGGCAAGGAATTGGTGGCGCGCGCGATCCACGGACTGAGTCCGCGAAAAAATCGCCCCTTCGTCGCGCTCAACTGTGCGGCGTTGTCGGAGCATCTCCTCGAGAGCGAGTTGTTCGGGCACGAGAAGGGCGCGTTCACGGGTGCGGTGGGAAATCGGGAAGGACGCTTCGAGTTCGCCGACGGCGGGACGTTGTTCCTCGACGAAGTCGGAGATATGCCGCTTCCCGTGCAGGTGAAACTCTTGCGGGTGCTGCAGGAGAGAAAGATCACCCGCGTCGGCAGCAACGAGCCGATCGCCGTCGACGTGCGCCTCATCGCCGCGACCAACAAAGATCTCGAACAGGAAGTGAAGAAGGGAACCTTCCGACAGGATCTCTACTACCGCCTCAAGGTTTTCGCGATTCATCTTCCCGCCTTGCGGGAGCGCCGCGGCGATATCCCGTTCCTCGTCGAACGCTTCATCCAGCAGTTCGCGGAGCGTCACGGAAAGCCCGTCGTCGGTATCGAACCCGACGCCCTGCGGATCCTGATGCAGCACGACTGGCCCGGCAACGTCCGCGAACTCGAAAACGTCATCGAGTCGATGGTGCTCGTCGCGCGCGGCGACCATCTGCGTGTCGACGACATCGTCCCCGGGATCCCCGACTCGAAATCCGCGAGCGCCCTCGTGCCGTTCGAAACCTTCGAGGGCATGACCCTCGAACGCGTCGAGCAGGAACTCATCCGCGCCAATCTGAAGCGCTTCGACGGCAATCGCGCGAAAGTGGCTCGCGCCCTCGGGATATCCGAGCGCACGCTCTATCGGAAACTGCGCGAGTACGGCTTCGCCAAAGATCCCTGACAACCTGTCAGTCCGAATCGTTCAGGTTGGCGGTTCGGTGCCAAAACGACGAGGTGCGTCCGCGGGAATCGGGGAATCTTCGGGCGATTTCGGTTCGGCGAGCGCGCAAGCCGCCTTGGGCATCCGCGTTGCTGAAGGGTTCCGCGGGTCGTCCGCCCTCGCGGTGGACCCCGGAGCACACACATGTCGAAGATCATCGGAATCGACCTCGGCACGACGAACTCGGTGGTGGCCATCGTGGAAGGTGGGGACCCTCAGGTCATCGTGAACCAGGAAGGCGACCGGACCACCCCTTCGGTCGTCGCCTTCACGGAGAGCGGTGAGGAATTGGTCGGCCAGCCGGCGAAGCGCCAAGCGGTCACCAACCCGAAGAACACCGTGTTCAGCATCAAGCGTTTCATGGGCCGTCGTCGCAACGAGGTCGACTCGGAAGTGAAGCGCGTGCCGTATGAGATCACGGGCTCCGGAGACGCGCCGACCAAGGTGGCGATCCTCGGTCGCACCTACGCCCCTCCGGAGATTTCCGCGAAGGTGCTCCGCAAACTGAAGGAAACCGCGGAAGCGAAGCTCGGCCACGCCGTCGAGAAGGCCGTCATCACCGTGCCGGCCTACTTCAACGACGCGCAGCGTCAGGCGACGAAGGATGCGGGCGCGATCGCGGGACTCGAAGTCGTCCGCATCATCAACGAACCGACGGCCGCGGCTCTCGCGTACGGCCTGAACAAGAACCGCAACGAGAAGATCGCGATCTACGATCTCGGCGGCGGCACCTTCGACATCTCGATTCTCGAAGTGGCGGCGGGTGACGGCGAAGAGAAGACGTTCGAAGTGCTTTCGACGAACGGCGATACCCACCTCGGCGGCGACGACTTCGACAACGTGCTCGTGGATCACGTCGCGGAAGACTTCAAGAAGCAGACGGGAATCGACGTCCGCCAGGACCCGATGGCCTTGCAGCGACTGAAGGAAGGTTGCGAAAAGGCGAAGTGCGAACTGTCCTCCAACGTGCAGTCGGAAATCAATCTTCCGTTCATCACGGCAGATCGGTCCGGACCGAAGCACTTGAAATACGTCTTCAAGCGCGCCGAGTTCGAACGTCTCGTCGATCCGCTCATCGAGCGCAGCCGCGGCCCG
>JAFMJN010000040.1 GCA_017853435.1 Planctomycetota bacterium
GATATGACACCGCGGACCCCGCCCCCATGACGACCCACGCCCCCGACGACGCCGATCGCATCCACGCCTTTCTCTCGGGAGACGCCTTCGCGGTCGTCGGGGTGTCGACCGATCGTGCCAAGTACGGCAACAAGGTCCTCCGCAACTACCTACAAGCGGGTCGCCGAGTCGCCGCCGTGCATCCTCGGGAATCGGTCGTCGAAGGCGTGCCGTGCGTCCCGTCGATCGACGCTCTCCCGGAAGGGATCCACGGATTGTCGGTGGTGACCCCCCCCGCCGTCGCCGTCGACATCGTCGAAGCCGCCGCCCGCAAGGGCATCCGGAACGTTTGGTTCCAACCGGGCGCGTCGTCGGACGCGGCGGTGCTCCGCGCCCGAGATTTGGGGCTGAACTGCCTCGCCGACGGCCCATGCCTTCTCGTCGCCCTGCGCTTTCGGGACGACTGATACTTCCGCGAGCGAAATCACCTCCACACGGGCACCCGCTCGGTCTACAATCGGAGCTCCGGGTGCGGCCCCCCGCGCCCGGTCTCGCCTCCCAACACGGATGGAGCCCCGCATGTCCTCACGTCTGCTCGCACTCCTCGCTTCGGCCGTCGTCTTCGCGACGTCCCTTTCGGCGCAGTCGCCCAACGTCATCGTCGGCGATCTTCCCGACATCTCGAACTACGGTTCGGCGAACAACATCGCGGCCTTCGCCTGGGGCACGACCTCCTGCAACACCGGGACCGCGAACCTCACGTGGATCTCGAATACGAATCAACATCCGGTGATCCCGCAGAACGCGTACCGCATCCACAACGGGCGCTTCGAGCAGATCGGCATGTCGTGGCTGAAGCACGGCTTCTACGCCCTCTCCCAGACCCTCTGCGGATCGTGCCCGAACCCGACGGACGGCACCTCTCTCGGGATCGGGTGTTCGGACCCGTACACCTCGGGTCTCAACGGTGATCAGGGCAACGGTCCGCGCTCGGAAATCAATGCGACGACGGGCTACTTCCCGTTCCCCTACGTCCTCAATCCCCCGGTGACGAGCGTCATCGACCGCCGTCTCCAAATCAAGCACGCGGACCTGTCGAATACGACCTACGCGGGCGCGATCTATCTCGCCGAAGCGCAGTACATCCAGCCCGAGGACGCCGTCGCCAACAACGACAACGACAACGCGTCCTATCGCCGCGTGTACTTCACCGCGAACGGCACCTCGTACAACGCCGCGTTCCAATCGAGCGCGGGCAACACCACGGTTCGGATGAAAGCCGCCATCGAAGGTTGGCCGCTCTACGACCCGACCGTCACGCTGACCAACTTCGACAACCCGGGTGACGGTCGCTTCATCATCGCGCGTCGCGTCCAGGCGCTCGGCAACGGTCTGACGAAGTACTTCTACGCGGTCCACAATTTGAATTCGGATCGTTCGGCGAAGGCCTTCACCGTCAATTTCGGCGGTACGACGACCATCTCGAACCTCTACTTCCACGACGTCGACTACCACTCCGGCGAGGTTTACAGCGGCACCGACTGGGCCGCGACCGTGACGCCGACCTCGGTGACGTGGACGACGGACGATTGCACCGTAAACCCGAACGCCAACGCGCTGCGCTGGGGCACCTGCTATTCGTTCGAATTCGTCGCGAACAACACGCCCGTTTCGACGACGATCACGCCGTTCAAGCCCGCGATCGTCGGCGGCGTCTGCCCGCCCCAACCGCCGGCCGTCTCGATCGGCGGCTATCAGGTCGCGAGCGTTCCCTACGTTTCCTACACCGCCGCGGGCACCGTCGGCCCGACGGGCGACGACACCTCCGTCACGGCGAACATCGGATTCACGTTCTCCCTCTACGGGAATGCGATGACTCAAATCAAGGTCGGTTCGAACGGCTACCTCTGCCCGACGACGCAGGACGGCAACGTCTACACGAACAGTTCGTTGCCCTCCGCGGGCGTTCCGAACGGCGTCATCGCCGGCTACTGGACCGATCTCGATCCGAGCGCGGGCGGTTCCGGACAGATCCGTTATCAGACCGTCGGCACGGCGCCGAACCGTCGTTTCGTCGTCACGTACACGAACGTGTACCGCTACGGCACGACGCAGGCGGAGAACTTCCAGATCTTCCTCGAAGAGACGACGAACGCCGTCTACTTCACCTGCGTGACGACGTCGTCCGGCGGCTCGGCCGGGACGCGCGGCATCGAAGATCTCACGGGCACGAACGGCACCTTGGTGTCGATCAACGCCGCGAACTCGATGCAGAACGGCACCACCATCAAGTTGAGCCAGATGCCCTCGAACTTCGTTCCGCCGTCCGCGAATCTCACGTGGACGGGCGCGGGCACCGCGGGCTCGACGCTGCAGGTCCGCGTCGTCTCGCGCCCGTCGTTGCCGCTCCTCCTGCTCGTCGACTCCACGCCCGGTCCGTTCCCGCTTCCGGGCAACTTGGGCACGCTGAATCTCGGTCTCAGCGCCGGCATGTGGCCGGTCGTCGACGGCATCGGCCTCTTCGGATTCGCCGACCCGAACGGCAAGACCGACTGCGTGTGCGGCACTTATGACATCCTCGCGGTGGTTCCTCCGGGTTTGAGCGGGGTGACGATCTACTCGCAGGGCATCGTGCTCGATGCGACGGCCCCGAACGGATCGTTCCACCTGACCACCCCGGTCACCTACAACTTCCCGTAGGTTTCGGGGCGCGCGCAAAAAGGGCGGCTTCGTTCGGCGAAGCCGCCCTTCTTCTTTTTGGTGGCGAGTCGCCGAATCGGAGTGGACGGGACGAACCGCACTCCCTTAGACTTCAAGGACGTAAGCATCGCTGCGCTGGCGCAAGGCGATGCGCGACGTTTGGAGACCCGTTCCCCATGAAGTCACGACTTCTCTTCGCCGTCACCGCGGCGGTTCTTTCCGGATTCGTGTCCGCCCAAGCGGGCGGCGCGGACGTCATCGTCGGCGACATCCCCGACCGTGCCAATTACGCGGCCGTCGGCGGCATCGACGGATTCTCGTTCGGCACGACGTCGTGCAACGTGGGAACGGTGCCCCTTCAATGGGTCTCTTCCACCAATCAGCATCCGGTCATCGCTCAGAACCTCTACCGCATCAAGGGCGGTCGCTTCGAGCAGATCGGCATGTCGTGGTTGAAGCACGGGTTCACCGCCCTCGCTCAGAACCTCTGCGCCACGTGCCAGAACCCGGGGACCGGGTCGCTGCTCGGCGTCAACTGCTCCGATCCCTACTCGGCGAGCCTCAACGGCAATCAAACGTCGGCGGGTCCGCGCAACGAAGTCAACGCGGCGACGGGCTTCTTCAAGTATCCGGTGGGCACCGCCTACCCGGCTCCTTCGGGAACGGTCGCTCGTCGTCTGCAAGTGCCGTCGACGGACATCGATCCCACGCAAAACGCGGGAGCGACCTATCTCGTCGAAGCGCAATACGTCTCGCCCGACGACGCCGCGGCCGGCAACAAGAACAACAACGCGTCCTACCGCGCGGTGACCTTCACGGCGGGCACGACCGCGGGCGACTTCAATGCCACATTGTCGGGCACGACCGTACGCACCAAGACGGCGGTCGAAGGTTGGGCGATGCTCGACCCGACCGTGTCGATCACCTACTACGACATCCCGAACGACGGTCGTTTCATCGTCGGCAAGCGCGCGCAGGTGCTCGGTGACGGTTACACCCGCTACTTCTACGCGGTGCACAACCTGAACTCCGATCGCTCCGGCAAAGCGTTCGCCGTGAACTTCGCGTCCGCCGCGAACGTGCGCGGCCTGTGGTTCAACGACGTCGACTACCACTCGGGCGAACCCTACGCCGCGACCGATTGGCTCCCGACGATCGGGACCAACTCCGTTTCCTGGTCGACCGAAGACTGCGCGTCGAACCCGAACGCCAACGCGCTGCGTTGGGGCACGTGCTACTCGTTCGAATTCGAATCGGACACCGCTCCGATCGCGGAAGTCATCACGCCCTTCAAGCCCGCGGTAAGCGGCGCGACGTGTCCGCCGCAACCGGCGATTCCGTCGCTCGGAGGCTACGCGTCGACTTCCGTCGCCTACGACTTCATCCCGAACGTTCCGACGGCGGGCACCCTCGGACCGGGCACGGACGACAGCGCGGCGACGGTCGCGCTCGGATTCTCGTTCAACTTCTGGGGCACCAACTACACGCAGATGGTGATCTCGTCGAACGGCTACCTCGCGATCCCCGGGCAGTCGGGCACGGCGTACGCGAACACCGCAATCCCGGCCGCGGCGGTTCCGAACGGCATCATCTGCGGATACTGGGATGATCTCAATCCGGCGGCGACCGGATCCGGCAAGATCTACTACCAGACGGTCGGCACGGCTCCGAATCGTCGCTTCGTGGTCCACTGGAACGGCGTGTACATCTACGGCACGACGCAGCCCGAGAACTTCCAGATCATTCTCGACGAGACGACCAACGCGATCACCCTGACGACGGTGGCGACGACGCAGGGCGGTTCGTCCGCCACGCGCGGCGTCGAAAACCTCACGGGGACCGCGGGACTCCAGCAGAGCTACAACGCGCCCGCCTCGGTGGTCGCCAATACCTCGCTGCGATTCGCCTCGATCCCGCCGACGGTCATCCCGCCTTCGGCCAACCTCGCGTGGACGGGTCCCGGCACCGCCGGATCGACGCTGACCATCCAGTTGGTGTCGAAGCCGTCGCTTCCGCTCGTGTTGCTCGCGGACACGAACGCAGGTCCCTTCACCATCCCCGGCAATCTCGGCGTCCTCGACATCGGTCTCTCGCTCGGCACGATTCCGATCGCCGACGGCATCGGACTGTTCGGCTACGCGGATCCGAACGCCAAGACGGACTGCATCTGCGGTGCGTTCTCGGTGTCGATCGCGTTGCCCGCCGGCCTCACGGGACTCACGCTCTACTCGCAGGGCATCGTGATCGATTCGGCCGCTCCGAACGGAGCGTTCCACATCACCACGCCCGTGTCGTTCACGTTCCAGTGATCGACGACGGCACGTCGGGGATTCCCCGATGATCGGACGGGTTGCGGCGCTCCTTTGGGGGCGCCGCAATCGTTTTCATCCCGGTCGTTCGCCGCGCGTCGCGGATTCCCCGGGACGACCCTCGAGTTCGGTCAAGCGGCGACGGCTCGCGCGACGATGCCTTCGGGGGATACCATCGTCATCGTGAATCCGACCTCCCCACGCACCTTCGAACTGCCCGCCGCGGGCGGAGTCGTCGAACTCCCTCGCGAGGGCGACCGCTGCGATCTCCGCGGGTTGCGATGGCGCGACGCGGCGGGACGCTACCCGGCGGACGTGAACGCCGACGCGGGGTTTATGGAAACCGTGGTTCGCGGCGTCTTGAAGGCCGGACTTCGCCTCCGATTCGAAGCGCACGGTCACAGCATGCGACCGTGGATTCCCGATGGCTGCCTTCTCGACGTCGATCCCGCACGCAACGTCGCGATCGCCAAGGGCCAAGTGCTTCTCTACGCCACGGGCCCGCACCGTTGCGTCGCCCACCGGGTGATCGATGTCCTGCCCGACCACGTCGTCCTCCGCGGCGACAACGCGTCGCGGGAAGACAAGGTGCCCCGTGACGACGTCCTCGGAATCGTCGCCGCCATCACGAAGCCCGACGGGACTCCCGTCGCCGTCGACGCTCTTCCGTTCATCGGTCTCGCACCGACATGGAACACGCTCAACGCGGCGGGCCGCGCGACGCTGCGGACGGTCGTGGTCGCACCGGCGGCCACCGCGACTCGTATCTTGCGGGTGCCGATCCGCACCGTTCTTCACGCGCTTTCTTGGGTTCTCCACCGTATCGCGGTCGCCGCGCAGCGTGTCCGCATCCCCGTGGACCGTCTCCACGCACTGCTTCTTTCCACCGAAGAGAAGCGCTCCGTTCGCGATCGGCTCTACGCGGATCTCGGTATTCAGACCTTCACGGCGCTGTCGGAGAATCTCGACGCGGGTTTGACGTTGCTCGAAGAGCATCAACGCGCGAACGACGGTCGCCCTCTCGGGCGCGTGCTCGTCGTGGGCTGCGGACCCGGGCGCGAAGCCTTCGCTCTCGCCGGACACGGCGGCTTGGTCACGGGAATCGATACCGAACCGGCGATGCTGCAGCGTGCGCGAACGGAAGCCGCGCGTCGCAACGTGAACGCCGAATTTCGTGAAGGCGACGCGGTCTCGTTCGATCTCGGGAACGATCGCTTCGACACCATCGTCGTCTGGTCGGGATTGCTCTGCATGATCCATCCCGCCGCCGCGCGTGTCGCGATGTTGGCGAATTGTCGACGGCACCTCGCGCCGGGCGGCAAACTTTGGGTGACGTTTCTCGTCGACTACGTGGATCCTCGAGACGACGCGCCCGCGCCGCGCCCCGGTGGTTTCGCGAAACGCGTCAATCCCGATCACGACGTGGGCGACCTGTGGTTGCACAACGAAGCCGTTCACGTTTATCCACGCACGGCGTCGCTGCTCGCCGAAATCGCGGCGGCCGGACTGGGGGTGGAGCGGATGTTCAGGGACCAGCGCGCGTACGACCGTCGTTCGCACGTGCGCGGCTATGCAACCCTCGGCGAGGGCGGCAGATGAGTCGCCGACGACGAGACGAACACGCACGGGGAAAAGGTCGTCCATCAAGCGCTTTTCGCGTCGAAGCTCCAGTCCGTGGTAACTTTCAGTCGATGAGAACGGCGGAAGACGTTCTCGGAGCCCGTCATGCAGCGCGACGAACAACACATGCCCCAATCGGGCGACAAGAAGCCGTGGGTCAAGCCCGTGGCGCAGTCGGTGACGTTGTCGCCTCAGGCGTCCGACGCACTGACTTGAAACCTCGTGTCGGTCTCCTGACCGACACCGGAGCCGGTCGGCTCCGACGCCGCGACGACGCGCCCCCGAGGGGACTCTTGGTTTCATGACCACCCCCCGTACGGACGAAGCGCGTACCCGCGCCTTGGCGCTCGAATTGACGAAGGGATGCAACCTTCGCTGCGGGTACTGCTACTACGGAACCCGCGAGGCCGCCTACGATGCGTCCACGTCGATGTCGCTCGAAACCGCGCAGCGTGCGGTGGATCGCCTTTTCGACGACGCACGCGACGACGAAGTCCCTCATCTGCACCTGTTCGGTGGTGAGCCGCTGCTGAACTTCCCTCTCCTCGAGAGCGTCGTCGCCTACGCGCGCGCACGGGGCGTCGCCCTCGGTCGAAGGATGACGTTCGAACTGACGACGAACGGCACGCTGCTGACGCCGAAAATCATCGACTGGCTGAACGCCAACGCCGTCGCCGTCGGCGTCAGCATCGACGGCCCTCCGACGATCCAAGATGCGACACGCCCCGCCGCGGACGGTGGAGGGAGCTCCCGATTCGCCGAGCCGAAGATCCGCGAGCTGCTGCAATCCCGTGCGGGAACTTCCCTCGCGGAACGGACCCACGCGAGCGTCGTGCTCTCGCGACGCTTTCCGGACATCGAACCGATCGTCGCGTATCTGAAGACTCTCGGATTCCGGAAGATCGTCGTCTCCCCGGCCACCGACGACGGCGCGGACGGATTCGGCGATGCGGATCTCCCCCGGCTCCTCGACGCGTACACCGCCGCGGCGGCCGGTTGGTACGAAGAACGTGCGGCCGGAAATCCGGGGACGTTCGCACACTTCGAAGATCTCGCACGTCGCGCCCTTTCGGGACGCAAGAAGACGTCCCCATGCGGTGGAGGACGCGACTATCTCGGGGTTTCCGCCGACGGATCGGTCTACCTCTGCTACCGATTCTTCGAAGACAACGCCTTCAAGATGGGGTCGCTCGACGAGGGTATCTCGACCGCCGTCACGGAACGCCTCGACGCGACGGCGGTCGACGCACGCACCGACTGCCGCTCCTGTTGGGCGCGCTACTACTGCGGCGGCAACTGCCACCACGACAACCTCAAGTCCACCGGTGACGCCGCCACGCCGAACCCCGTGCATTGCGACGTGTTCCGACATACGATGGGGCTGACGCTCGAGATGCTGACGCGCCTCGGCCGGCTCGGACACGCGTCCGAAGGTCCCGGACCCACTTCCATGAACGATTCCTCTCCCGTCGACGGTGCCTGGTCTCCGAAGGCGGTCGCCGACCTTCATCGACGGCCGATCGTCGACGAGCTTTTGGTCTACAGCCCGGCGTCGCATGCCGTCGTCAATCTGAACCCGACGGCGGCCCGCGTGCTCGCCCTGTGCGACGGAACGACGACCGTCGATGCGTTGATCGCACGGCTCGCGTCCGAATTTTCGGCGCCGGAGGACGTCATCCGCTCCGACGTCGAAGAGTTGCTCCGCCATCTACGCGGCAAGGGCGTGGTGACGTGACCGAACCTTCCGCGCCCGTTCGATTCGAAGCACTGGGCATCGGCATCACCCTCACCGTCGACGACCCGGCGATGGCGCGCGTCGTCGGAATGATCTACCGAGCCTTCCCCTCCGGCATCGGCGAAGCGGCCACCCAACTCTGCGGAGGTCTGACGGTCTCCGCCACCGGGACCACGGCACACTTCGGTACGGCGACTTCGGAGCACGCGGATCCCCTCGTCGCGGTGCGCGCGTTGAATCACATGATCGTCGACGCGGTCGTGCTTCATCGTCGCGACCTCTTCCATTTCCATGCGGCTGTCCTCGAACATCGGGGGATCGGCTTCGCGATCCTCGGAACCGCGGGTGCCGGGAAGTCCTCCATGACGCTGGCCTTCTGCGAAGCGGGTGCGACGTACCTCGGCGACGAACTCCTCCCCTTCGACCCCGCGACCGGAACGGCCTTCGCTTTTCCACGCGCACCGAAGTTGCGGACCGTCTCGCAGCCTTCATTCCCGTGGGCCTCGGGGATCGCGTGCGGATCCGGCGATTCCACGTTTCTCGATCTGTCACGATTGCCGGGAGCCGGAATCGGGACCGCGACGCGCCCCCGAGTGCTGCTGTTCCCGACATTCGAACACGGGCATGGTGCCGTCTGCGTCGGTATTTCCCCCGGCGACGCCGCCGTCGAAGCGTCGCTTTCGGCGCTGAATTTCGGAAGCCACGGCCCCGACGCCGCCCTCGCCGCTTTCTCCACGCTGACCGGCGCCTGTCGCAACTTTCGTGTGAAATGGTCGGACCCACGAGCCGCACGCGATGCCGTCCTCTGGACTGTCACTCCCTGAACGCGACCATCTCTTCGGTTGGTTCGCGCTCGACGGATCCGCCGCCGTGCGCCCGATCGCGGCGTTCACGTCGGACACCCTCGCCGCGGTCGCGGAACGTCACGGAGTCCTCAAACGCGCGGCGGCACACGGACTGAAATGGACGTCGGCACGCTACGACGGCGAACTCGAAGCGCAGATCCGCAACGCGCGCGATGCGCGCGCCACCCGTGACGACGTGCTTCGGGCATTGAACGCGGAAGGCGTCGTTCCGACGCTGCTCAAAGGCGCGGCTCTCGTTCCTTGGGTCGGCCGCGACCCCGACGCCCGCACGATGGGCGATCTCGATCTTCTCGTCGACACGAAGGACATCGACGCCTCACGGCGGTCATTGATGACTCTCGACTACACACGCCCGCCGGGTTCCCTCCCCGATTGGCATCTCCGCCTTTGGCACTTCAATACGACGTACGTTCCGAAAGACCCGGAACGCCTCCCGGTCGAGATCCATCACGGGTTGCATGCGGACGCCTTGGGCGTCGACCTCGATCCCGATGCGTTCCGATCCCGCGCCACCGTGGTCGACATCCTCGGGGCGAAGGCGCGACTTCCACATCCGATCGATCGTTGGATTCACCTCGCGACCCACTTCACCAGTCACGTGGGCGCACGATGCGGGTCGCCCGAAACGGTGCGACTCTTGGCCGAGAGTCCGCATCCTCCCGCCCGCCTGCGCTGGGTCGGAGATCTCGTCGACGCGTGGGCCGCGGTCCGCGGAGCGGGTATCGCGGAGACCGTCGTCCGCATCCGCGCGTGCCGTGCGGATGCGGCCTGCGCCGACGCCTTGGCCATGATTCTGCCGATGCTCGATCCGGACGGCTACGCGGCCGCGGCCGCCGTCGTCTCGGCCATCGGACCACCACGATTCGACGCGGAAGCCGTGGAACGTGGCGGTCGCACCTCCCACGACGTCGACACCACGCTCGGTATTCGCCCCGCAACGCTTCGCTTGTGGTTGCGTTGGCTTTCCGGGTCCGGGCGAGGGCTCCGACCGTTGCCGCGCGTCGGTCACGCGCTGTCCGTTCTCGGACGCACCGCGACCGCCGCCCTCGCCTTCCCCTTCGCCTACGTCCTGCGTTCCCGGAAGACCGATTCACCCACGGCGGCTCGGGACGAACTCGAGCGCTTCGAAGCCTTGGCGCGACGCCGGGCGTTCGAGCGCCGTGAAGCGGACGCGCGGATCGACGCCGACGGGAACATCCGGGCCGTCGAGGAGTCGGCACGATGACGGCGGGAATTCCCGTTCTCGTGTTCCTCGTGCAGGCGGCCCTCGCATGGGCGCTGCGCAGTGGTTGGACGACCTTCGACGGTTGGGCGTTCCTCGATCGCGCCGCTTCCGCGCCGTGGGGGGATCCGTTCCACCCGCTCGTCGCGCCGACGCTCGCCGCCTCCCGAGTCCTGCTCGCCCCGCTCGGTGTCGACGCCGCGGATGCGGCGACCCTCATCTCGTGCGTCGCTTCGGGACTGACGGCGGCGTTCACGTGGATGTGGTTCACCGCGTCCGGTATCCGTCGCGGGACCGCCGTCGCGCCCGCTCTCGCCGTCGTCTGGTCCGGCGTCGCGGCGTGGGCGTCGACGTCGATCGAAGCCTACGCGCCAGCCTGTGCCGCCGTGGCCGGAGCGTTCGCCTTGGCCGCACGCGTCGCCCACCGACCGACGGACGCTCGGGTCGTGGGACTCGGCGCCGTGTCCCTACTCGCCGCGGGGTTCCACGTCGCGACCGTCGCGACCTGGCCGGGACTTGCTTGGATCGCACTCCATGAAGCCCCGCCCCGCGCACGACGCGTCGGAACCGTCGTCGCGGCGGTCGCTTCGGCGCTCTTGGCCGCCCTGCTCGCGATTCCGACGCGGGAATTCGTCCCGCTCGGAAGCGACGCGATCGCCACCACACCCTTCGGGTGGATCCTCGCCACGATATCGGCCCCTTCCGCCGCCACCGTCCGGGAACCGTGGGTCCGCTCCGGGCTCCCCTATGCGTTTCTGCTCCTGACCGTGCCGGCGGTCTCCGGGGCCTACGGTCTCCTTCGACGCGACACACGCGCGCTCGTCCTCGTCGGCGTCCTTCCCGCGTGGTTCCTTTGGGTGATCACCGGCAAGTCGTGGATCGCACTCGCCGTCCCGCTGAGCCCTCTGCTGCTGCTGCCGCTCGCCCGTCGCCTGGACGCCCTGAGACACCCGATCACCGTCGGGACCCTGATCACGGTCGCGGGCTTCGGCCTCGCCGCCGAGTACGGCCCGAACGGCCCGGGATTCCGCGAAAGACACTTCACTCCCGACCCGCTCCGTGTCCTTGCGGACACGGTCCATGCCCTCGCCCCGAAAGACGCCGTCGTGATCGCGGGGAACGCGGCGGCACCCCTGAAAATCCGGAGGGGCGACGGTGTACGGGCGATCGCGGAATGGGCGGTTCGCGGACGCGCCGCGGGACAAAACGCGCTCGACTCTTTGCGGTTCGGCGTCACTTCCCTCCAAGCCGAGGGTCGCGACGTTTGGATGACGAAGGACGCCGTCGACTTTCTCGTGACGGCAGGACACGCCGAGCGCGACGTGTTGGACCTCGTCGACCCGACGACGCTCTTGCGGGCCGGGCCCGACGACGCCCGAGTTGCCCGATTGAAAAAAAATATCCCCGCTCCGCCCCGGTGACGTTGCCAAACACCACCCGTCGGGACTAATCTCGCCTACGGAGTCGTTCGATCGGCCCGAAAAGGGCCGCCTCACCGATGGGAGTCCTTCCATGAATCTTCGTTCGCTTCTCGTGGCCGCCGCGTTCGTCGCGTCCTTCGCCGGCGCCCAAATGACCCTGCTCACGACCATGGCCGGCGGCAACGGCCAAAACGGCAACATGTTCGACATCGTGGCCCTGAACACGGTGACGATCACGTCGTTCGACATCAACATGTCGACGTCCCCGCAAACCATCTTCATCTACACGCATGCGGGCACGATGGTCGGCACGGAAAACAACGCCGCCGCATGGACGTTGGTGGGCACGACCGCCGCGCCGATCACGGGAACCGCGGGAACGCCGACTCCGGTTCCGATTCCCGTCAACGTGACGATTTCGGGCGGATCACGACAGGCCTTCTACGTCACCAACAATTCGGGAACGATGGCCTACACCAACGGTTCCGCGGTCGGTGCCGTCTACGCTCAGGATGCGAACATCCAGTTCCTCCAAGGCTACGGCAAGTCCTACCCCTTCGGCGGGACCTTCCAGCCGCGCGTGTGGAACGGCGTCATCCACTACACGCCCGGCAACACCACGCCGTACTACCAGACGAACAACAACGGCTCGTCGCTCGACATCAACGGCGTCCAAGGGACCGCCTTCACGACCGCGTCCGTCAGCCCGTGCGTCAATGGTGGATTCACGGCCAACCTCAATTCGCTGAACGGAGTCGGATTGGGATGGGACGTTCTCCTTTCCCCGATCGCGCTCGTGCCCAGCAACCAAGGCGCACTGATGACGACGGGTGGTCAAGTCGTCAACATCAACTTGGCGGCTTTCGCCTTCTTCCTCGGCGGCACCCTGACGACACCGTTCTTCCCGTTCAGCCTTCCGGCGTCCTACTCGATACCGACCGACATCTATCTCCAGATGGTGAATATCGATCCCACCAATCCCGATTTCATCGCTTTGAGTCAACCCGTCGAACTCCATGTGATCAATTCGGGGACACCAAGCGTCCCGACGACGGACGATTCTTCGACGACCGTGGTGCTGAGCGGGCCTCCGTTCTGCGGACCGGGTGCGATTCCGTTCTTCGGAACGAACTTCACACAGATGCAGATCATCTCGAACGGTCGCGTGATGTTCGGCACCGCGAGCACCTCCTTCTCGCCTTCGGTCGCGACCTCGCTGACGGACAGCGGCTGGATCGGTGCCCACACCGACTTGAACCCGGGTAGCACGGGCTCGGGGCAGATCACGGTCACTCAACCCGCTCCGGGTTTGGTGCGCGTGGACTACAACGGCGTCTACTACTTCGGCACGACGACGCCCTGCACGATGGGACTGCAGTTCGACGTCGCTCTCGGAGTGCTCACGATCGACAACTTCAATCCGAACGGCAGCGCCAGCAACACGATGCTCGGACTTTCGGCGGGCACCCCGCTCTGCACCGATCTCGGCCCGACGACGTTCGGCGTCGGCGTTGTGACTCCGGCTCCGGCGGGCTACGGCATGATCTATTCGCTCGGTGCGGCCAACACGTTGATGCCGACGGGCATGACCCGCATCGACTTCCTCCCGAACCTCACGGCCACCTACGACTGGATCGGTTCCTGACGGAAAGCGGCCTTCGCCGTCAACGCCCCGCATCGCTCGACGATGCGGGGCGTTTTCATTTCGCCCCTCGGAACGCGTAGCATCCGACGACCCCGGACCACGGACCATGCTCCACTACTTCCCGTTCCACGCGTCGATCGCCGCACCCACGCCCGCGAAGCCCACCTACCATCCGCGCCGCAAGGGCAACGGTTGGCCGGACGAATGTCCACCGCTGCGGGCGGCGAACGCCTTCGGGTGGGATATCCTCGCCCCGTTCACCATGACGTTCCGTCGCGCGCGCGAAGGATGGAAACACGTCGATCCCGTCGATCTCGAATCCGACTTCGCATGGGAGCCGAAGGGTGCCGAAGGGACGGGGCAGCCGATGGTGCAGACGAACGCGTGGTTTTGGGACAAGGGGCAGGAACTCCCCCACAAGATTTCCGACGACGTTTGGCCGGAACTTCGAGACCAAGTCAAAGTCTCCACCTACCTGTGGATGAAGACCGACAAGAACGAACTGCTGATGCTCGGCGACGTTCCGAATCGCGTGGTGCCTTGGCGGGCGTTCACCGCCGTCCTCGACACGGACTGGTATCCGGCTTCGTACCCGTGGCACGGCGTGCTGATCCTCGATCGTCGCGAGAAAGAAATCCGCATCGAGAAAGGGACGCCGTTGTTTCGGCTCACGGTGCACCGTCGCACGGACTATCGCGCGAAACCGATGACGGATTCGGGGTTCGACGCGTTCTTCTCGCGCGGACAGAACTGGCTGAAGGAACACGCCCGTGGCGTGGTCGGCGATACGGCGGACATCCGCGGCGCCTACGTGAAGCAGCAGAAAGTCGCGCGATTTCTTCAGGGCCCATGAAAAGAAAAACGGGGAACTCCTTCGGAGTTCCCCGTCGTCGGGAGAGCCGCACGGGCTCTCAGAGCTTGACGCTTCAACCGGGCGCGTCGGTGTACTTCACCGCGGGTTCCTTGCCCGCGAGCACCGCCTCGAGCGCATCGACGGCGAACTTGGTCTTCACCTTCGCCGCGCGCTTGTTGTCGTCGAGACCGCCGCGGTAGGCCACGACGCCGTCCTTCTTCACGACGTAGATGTCGCTCGTGTGATCCGAACCGAGAGCGCGGGTGAGCACGCCCTTCGCATCGAGCACCATCGGCCCCGCCAACTTCTGTGTCCGGTGGTAGGTCTGCTTGAGTTCGTCCGTCTCGGTACGGTTCGGGTACAGATAGACGAAGTCGACGCCCTTCTTGCGATAGGTCGTTTCGAGTTCCCGGAGGCGGTCCTCGTAGGACTTCGTGGCCGGGCACTTCACACCCTGCACGACGATGACGGTCACGTTCTGCACCTTGAGCGAATCCCACTCCGACGATTTCGGCGTCTCGGTGGCGACGTCCCACGTCGTCGCGAGGAACGAGGGCAACTTGTCTCCGGCCTTGACCTTGCCGGGCTTCGGGGCCTCGCGCACCGCGCGTGATTCCGCGGCGGGCGTCGGTTTCGCCTCTTGGGTGACGGGGGCCTGAGCGACCAGCGCGGCCGCGAAAGCGGCGACGCAGCCGAACAACGGTTTCATCTTCATCGGAAGTCTCCGGAACCGGGGCCGCGACCGTGCCCCGCACCCCAACGATACGCACGAAAGTCCGCGTCCTTCCACCCTTTCCGACGACCTCGGTTCCGATTCGGATCCGTCCCCCCTCGGAAAAGTCGCCCTCGGGCGATTTTCGGCCTAGAATAGATGCGTTCCGGAAAAGGTATTCCGGTATGCACCTTTGCCACGCCCTCATCCGACCCCACCGGCGGAACGCGTCGAACGCACGGCTCAAGTCGGTCTTGCGGCGACGGCTTTCGCGGTCCACCTTCCGCTCCTGACGCTTCCGTGGCGCCAGGACGACCTCGTCGTCGTCCCGGACGCCGTCCGGCAGGTCGGATGGGTGCTCGAAACCATCGTTCGGTTCGCCACGGGCCACGACGCCGGAGCCCCCCTCGGGGCCTCACGCCTCGACTGGCTCTTCCAACCGCTGCCGGGACTCCTTTGGAGCATCGCGGGGGGCGTACAGGGGGCGGCGTGGGGACCCATGGCGTTCCGCGCCGTCGCGCTCTTGCTCCACGTCGCGGTCGTCGTGCTCCTGTTCCGATTCCTGCGCCGCCGGCTCCCTCTCGCCGCCGCGGTGACGGGTGCGGCACTCGTCGCCCTGAACGCCGCGGGATTCCAAGCGGTCGCGTGGATCGCGGCGACTCCCGACGTGCTGCTCACCTTTCTCGCCCTCGTCGCCCTGCATGCGGCGACCGGAACCGAGCGCCGAGCGATCGCCGTCTCGGCCGTCGCGACAGCCGCCTGCCTGTGGACGAAGTCGACCGGATTCATGGTCGTGCCGATCATCGTCGCCGTTTGGTGTCGTCCCGACGTCGGCTCCATCGCACGGCGCGCGCGCATCGTGCTCGTGCATGCGCTGACGGTCGGTTTGGCTTTGTTGGTGCGAACGGCCTATCTCGGATACGTCGGCCCGCGCTACGCCGAGGGCGCCCACCTCGCGGATGCGTTCGCACCGCTCGCCGCGGATATCGCGATCCCGTTCCTTCGACAGTGGGCGGCGCCGTGGAACGGGACTCCCGACGCGGAAGGTCTCTGGCCGATCGCAGCCCGCATCGGCGACGCGACCGTCATGCAACGGTGGGCGGCCCTCCCGATGCTCGTCCTGACGGTGGCGGGCCTCGTGATCCCGAGTCCGGTTCGCAGCCTCGCACGGCGCAACCTCCTTCCCGCGGCCCTCCTCGCGATTCCGACGCTGTGGATCTTCCACCACGCCGACGCGGGGACTTCGATCAGTCGCGCCTTCTACCCGCTGCAAGTCCCGGCCGCCTTCGCCGTCGCGTGCGGAGTCGCCGCTCTCGGCACGCCGTCGCGCAGGGCTCTCGGACCCCTTCTCGCGGCGGTCGTGTTAATCCCGTGGATCGACGCGGCCGTTTCCAACATCCGCATCGAATGCGAAGCGGGACGTCGCACGGTCCTTCGCGCCGAAGGCATCGAACGCGCGTTGGCGGCGTCGCCGGACGCGGCCGTCGCCTTCATCGATCCGGGTGCGAGTTTCGCCGGGATCGGCCTGCGCATGATGCCCGAGCGCTTCCGACCTCCCTTCCGCCGTGATCCGGCGGACGTCGCCGCATTCGACGACGTCGAAGCACTGACCGCGTCGACATGGTGGACGCGCACCGACGGGGTGCTGCGACTTGCCCGTTGGGAGAACGACGACGTCGTCGTGGATCCGAGACCCATCGGTGCGCGTGCCGACCGACTCCCGGAATTCGAAAGGGCGGAGCGCAGCGAAGGCGTCACTCGGTTCCTCCCCGA
>JAFMJN010000041.1 GCA_017853435.1 Planctomycetota bacterium
CCTCTCCGACGCGACCTCCGTGGACGACGTCGTGAAGCGCGTCGCCGCCGCATCCGCCGCCGTCCCCGAAGGCCGTTGGATCGTCGGGCGCGGATGGAATCACGAGCGGTTCGCGGATCCCGTGATGCCGACCGCCGCCGATCTCGACCGTGCGACGTCGAAGCACCCGGTCGCGCTTTATCGCACCGACGGGCACGCGCTCGCCACGAATTCGGCGGCACTCGCCGCCGCGCGCATTTCGGACAAGACGCCGAACGTCGCCGGTGGTGAAGTCCTGAAGGCCGCCGACGGCCGTCCGACCGGGATCCTCGTCGACCGCGCGATGGACGTCGTCACCGCGATCGCGGACGCGGACCCCGCACCGGAACTCCTCGTCGCGGATCTGAAAGCCGCCGCGAAACGGTGTCTCGAACACGGTGTCACGACGTTCGTCGACGCGGGCACGACGCCCACCGAACTGCTTCGACTCGCCGCCCTCGTCGATTCAGGAGAGTTCGCCGTCCGCGTCCATGCACTTTTGCACGCGTCGACTCCCGACGAACTGGCCGCCGCGACGGCGCGACCGCCGATTCTCGACTTGTCGAACGGGCGCCTGTCGGTGCGCGGACTGAAGATCTCCGCGGACGGTGCCCTCGGATCGCGCGGTGCGGCGTTGAACACTCCCTACGACGATCGCCCGGGGTCGACCGGTTTGATTCTGGCGCCCCTGCCGCACCTCCTGACGGCCGCCCGCAAGGCGTTGGCCGAAGGGTGGCAGTTGTGCGTTCACGCGATCGGCGACCGCGCCAACGGCATGGTTCTCGACGCGATCGAAGCGGCTCTCGCGGAACGTCCCGTCGCGGATCACCGTTTCCGCATCGAACACGCCCAAGTCGTCTCCCCGAAGGATCTCGGGAGGTTCGCGAAGCTCGGGGTCATCGCGTCGATCCAGCCGTGTCACGCGACGTCCGACGGACCGTGGGCGCCGAAGCGGCTCGGTGCGGCGCGCTACGCGGAGATGGGCTACCCCGCGCGCAGCCTGCTCGACGCCGGTGCCCGCATCACGCTGGGTACCGACACTCCGGTCGAACCGCTCTCCCCGATTCGCAACATCGTCGCGGCGATCACGCGGTGGGATCCGGACGGCGTGTTGGGTGGCCCGTTCAAAGCGGAAGAACGCCTGAACCGTTTCGAAGCGGTCGCGGGCGTCACGACGTGGGGGGCCTACGCCACGTTCGCGGAGAAGCGTCGCGGGGTGCTCAAGCCCGGGATGGACGCGGACGTCGTGATTTTGGAAGCGGACCCGCTGACCGCGACGCCCGCAAGCCTCATGCGCGCGAAGGTCGTCGCGACCATCGTGGCGGGCAAGGTCGCATTCGAGCGCACGCCGTGAACGGCGTCGACGCCCTCGACGCGGTCATTCGATCCGACGCGGCGCTCTCCCGTCTCGTCGAACGCGTGACCGCGGAAGCGTCGACCGATCCCGCCCACGACGTCTGGCATTTCCGACGCGTGGCGGCCTCCGCCCGCGCCCTCGCCGAGACCGAGTCGGATCGACGATTGGCGATCGCGGCCGGATTCCTCCACGACATCGTGCACGTCCCGAAGAACTCGCCGCTGCGGTCGCAGGCGTCCGAACTCTCCGCCGCGCGCGCGACGACGCTGCTCGAAGAGTGCGGATTCGCACCGAACGAGGTCGCGGCGGTCGCCGAGGCGATTCGCGACCATTCGTGGTCCGCGGGACGCGTACCCGCGTCGGAGCTCGGACGGATTCTCATGGATGCCGACCGACTCGAGGCCCTCGGAGCGATCGGCATCATGCGATGCGTGGCGACGGGAGTCGCGATGGGTGGCCGGATGTTCGACCCGGAAGATCCGTTCGCCGAAAAACGCCCCCTCGACGACAAGCGGTTTTCACTCGACCACTTCTACGTGAAGTTGCTGCACCTGCCCGCCACGTTCGCCACCGCACGCGGGCGCGCCGAAGCGGAGACGCGCGCCGCGTTCCTACGCGGCTTCGCCGAACAAGTCGCCGCCGAACTCGGCGTGGCCCCGCGCCCGTTCCCGTAGGATCCCGCCATGCAGTCCCCCGAAGACGACATCGACGAAGCGGCGTGGTGCACGGATCGTCGCCGCGAGGTGGCCCACTACGTCGCGGCGGAAGGTCTCCCCCTCGCGCGCGTCGAGGCCGAACCGTCGTGGTTCGTCGCACCGTATATCTCGGTGTGGTCGGTGGAAGACGCGATGAAACTCGGCTTCCCCGGGGCTTGGGTCGTCTGCGGCGACTTGCCGACGGATTACGTCGCCGCGTCCGCCGCGACGAACGCGCGCGACGCGATCCGCGTGCTCGCGCGACGTTGGTTCGACGTCGCGGGTCACATGGCACGCGGAGAAGCGCATCCGGAGTTCTCGATCGGACCTCCGGAAGAATGGCCCATGCTGGCGCCCCTCCTTCGTTCCCGCGCCGAGCTTCTCGAAGCCTGCGCCGACGACGCCGAACTCTGGCCCGAAGTCTGATTCGGTCCGGACATGAAAACGGCCCCGAGCGCGGAGGCCGGGGCCGCTTCGTTCGCCCGTCCGATCAGGCGGGGACGGTCGCCGTCTCGCGCAACATCTTCTCGATGTCGGCGATCTGCGGAACCGACGCGTCTTCGAGCACCGGTGCGAGACCGACGCCCGGGACGTTCTTGCCCGAAAGCAGACGCGGCGGAGCGTCGAGTTCGTAGAAGAGCTCTTCCGTGGTGCGGCGCAGAAGGTGCTCGCCGAAGTTCGTGACCGCGGTGTCTTCGTTGAGGAAGACGACGCGGCGCGTCTTGCGGACGGACGTCTTGATCGCATCGAAGTCGTAGGGGTACAGCGTGCGCAGGTCGATGAGTTCGACCGAGATACCTTCGTTCGCGAGGGTATCCGCCGCCGCCTTCGCCCAGTGCACGTGGCGACCGTAGGTCACGCACGTGACGTGCGTGCCTTCGCGGACGATCTTCGCCTTGCCGATCGGCACGGTGTAATCCGTGAGTTCCGGCCAGCGCGGCTTCCAGTTCGACCGATCACCGAGCGGCGCGTCGATCATGTCCTTCAGGACCTTCTCGTCCTCGGGTTCACCGGGGATGCGCTCGTCGCCCTTCGTGCGCAGGAGCGCCTTGGGCTTCATGAACATGACCGGATTCGTGTCCTTCAGCGCCGCGATCATGAGCCCGTAGGCGTCGATCGGCGTGCAGGGCATCACGACCTTCCATCCGGGGATGTGGGTCATGATCGAGTCGAAGGAGTGCGAGTGATAGATCGAGCCGTGGATACCCGCACCGACCGGCGTCATGACGACGAGCGGAAGGTTGAATTTCCCGGCCGAACCCCAGTGGGCGTTGCCCACCAACTTCAACAGGTCGATCGTGTTGAAGATGTAGTCGCAGAACTGGATTTCGGCCACGGGCTTTCCACCCGCCACGGCGATGCCGTAGGCCATGCCGATGATCCCGCGCTCGTCGAGCGGCGAGTTCCACGAGGTGCGAAGACCTTGGGTCGCGGTGAAGACGCCGCCGAGCGGCGGACCGACGTCTTCGCCGAAGACGTCCGTGACTCCGAGGTGTTTCTCGCCGTAGGCGAGCGCCATGCGGATCGCTTGAGCCATGTTCGCCATGGGTCAGTCTCCCCCCGCCTTCGCGAGCGTGTTGTCGGCGTCGTTGTGGAAGGTCCACTTCCAGATGTCGGAAGCTTCGGGGAACGGCTCGGTACGCAACTGCTTCACGCAGGCGTTGGCTTCGTCGCGCCAACGTTCCCACGTCGCCTTGATTTCCGCTTCGGTGCGGATCTTGTCGGCGAGGAGTTGCTTTTCGAATTCGAGGATGCAGTCGAGTTCGTCGACGCGATTCGCACCGGACGACGACGAGTGACCGTTCAGACGCGACACGTGCGCTTCGAGAAGGAACGGACGACGCTCGGTACGCACGTAGCGCATCGCTTCGTCGATCGCGGCCCACGATTCGAAGACGTCGTTGCCGTTGATGACCTTCGTCTGCATGCCGTGCGGAATGCCGCGATCGGCGATGTTGCGCACGCCGTGCTGCGTGCCGTGCGACGTCGAAATGCCGAACTTGTTGTTGACCACGATGATCAACATCGGGATTTCCTTGCCCGGGCGGGTCGACCAGATGAGGCACGACGCGAAGTCGCCTTCCGCCGTGCCCGCGTCACCACCGTTCACGATGGTGATGCCGTCGCCGCCGTGACGGCGCTGCACCCAGGCGGTCCCGGGAGCGATCAGATACTGGGTCTCGATGGTCGGGGCCATCGGCGCGACGTTCCACTCGGGGATGGCGTAGTGGTTCGTGAAGTTGCGCCCGGCCGAATAACGGTCGGTGGCCCGCATCCCCATCTGCCGGAGCGAGTCGAGCATCGTGCCGCCCATCGCCATGATGAGAGGCGACGAACGGTAGTGAAGATGGAGATAGTCGAAGTCCGGGCCTTGGCCCTTCTTGACCTGGAGGCCGAGCGGCACTCCGAACGCCTCTTCGCCGGGAGCGCCGATCCAGAAGAACCCTTCGCCGTCGCGGTTCATCTTGATCATCCGCTCTTCGACGCAGCGGGTCTTGACCATCAAATCGTGGATGCGGACTTGGAGCGCCGGCTCCAGTCGCGGACGTAACGTGGACTTCTGCATGGAAGACGATCCTGGCACGGGGAAGTCTTAGCCGTCCCGGGGAGCGGGGGCAACCCGCGCGCGGGCGAGGCCGACGCCCGCCGCGAGAAGAACCGCAGAAACCGCGAGACAAACCGCACGCGTCGTCGCCCCGGACAACCCGGGGAACGCGCCCTCGCCCACGGCGGGTGCGAGGCCGGGAGCGGCCGTCGCGGCGAGCACCGTGAGTCCGTTGTTCACGACGTGCGCGACCATGCACGGGATGAGCGATCCGGTGGACGCGCGCAGCCATCCGAGGAGGAGCCCGAGGATCGTCGCCGAGAGAATTTGTTCGGGAACGATGTGGATGACGCCGAACGCCACGGCCGAGACGACGATGCCGACCCACCGACGTCGCGTCCCGAAGGCGGGTTGTACCGATCCTCGGAAGAGCGTCTCTTCGGCGATACCCGGCAACACGGCGATCAGAAGGAACGCCATGGGCACACCAAGGGAAACGACCGATTCGAGCGCTTTCGAAAGAACGTCTTCGAGGCCCGACGAACCGGGGAACCACGCCGACCGCAACGCATGCATCTGGGCGTTGAACAGAAGCCCTCCGAGTCCGATGCACACCCCCGCACCGACGTGACGGGCGGCGGGCTTCGATCCGATCCATCCGATACCGGATGCGGTCGTCGCCTTCCACAACACCACGCCCGCGAGGAAAAACGCCACCTGACTCCCGACGATCGCGGCGGCCGGATGCCACGCGAGCAGCTTCGGGCCCGCCTGCAAGCCCACGACGAACGCCGCGAAGACGGCGAGGAGCGCCGCCGTCGCGGGCGGAGTCCGACGCGTTTCGTCGCGACGGAACAACGGCACCCCGCCTTCGCGGAAGATCACGTCTTCGCGACGGAAGAGGGAGATTGTCCATGCAAGCGCGACCGCCGCCAACACGGACATTTCCACGATCACCAAGGCGACGTCGAACGCCTGCGCCTGACCGCGGAGCATGTCCTTCACGAGCAGCGCCACGTTGGTCAACGGCACGCAGGCGAAGGCGTGCAAGGTCGCGGTCTGCGGCATCGCGAGGAAGCAGAGCGGAAACGACACGAACATGAGCGGGCCGAGCCACGTCTGCGCTTCCTTGAAGGAGCGGGCGAAGGCGGACACCGCCAATCCGAGGGCGGCGAAGAGCGAGGCGACGAGGACGAGCGCGAGGAAGATCGACGCGAACTGAAGCGGCGTCATCGAGATCTCGACCGGCACCGCCGTGTCGAGCCCCGACAACATGCTGTTCATGGAGAAGGCGAGAGAACCGAGACTCACGGCGGTCGACGCCGTCGCGACCACGAGCACGGTCAGGAACTTGCCGAGGACGATGTCGGTACGGCTCGCCGGAGAAATCAGCAACGCTTCGAGCGTGCCGCGCTCCTTCTCGCCCGCCACGAGATCGATCGCGGGCAACAGCGTGGCCGACAGCGCGAACGTCACCAGGATGATCCCGAGAATGCCGCCGAGGATCGCGGCTCCCCGCTCGTTCGGAGGAGAAAGGTCCACCACCTTCCTGTTCAACGGCGCGATGCCGCCGCGATAGGCCGTCACGGCGCGTTCGACGGCATCGGACACTTCTCCCGAAAGCGGATCGGACGTGAAGAGCGTCACCGCGACATCCGTCGCGACCCCTTCGCGCACGCGCTTCGCGAGATCTCCCGGCACGTCGATGATCGCGAGGACGTCACCGCTCTTCAGCGCGGCGTCCGGATCGGCGGGCGACGTCGGGACGAGGCGCTTGTCTTCCGCCAAGCGCGCCGCGAATCCGCCCGACGGAGACGCCGGATCGAAGGCGGCGAGCACGCGCCCCTCTTCGCGAACGACGACGGGCAACGTCGTGGAGTCGAGTCGATCGCGCTCGGCCTTTCCGAGTGTGGCCATGCCGATCATGAGCAGCGGATAGAAGACGATCGGCATCACGAAGTTCGTGATGAGGGTGCGGCGATCGCGGAGGACGTCGCGGAGTTCGCGGCGAAGGATCGCGAGAATCACGGATGGATTCACCGCGCGCCCTCCCCCGAAGCGGCATCCGCCGCCGCGGCCGATCGCAGCAGGGCGAGGAACGCGTCGGCGACGCGTCCGTCTCCCGCGAGCGCTTCGCGAGTGCCTCCGAAAAGCACCGCTCCGCGATGCACCACGAGAATGTCGTCGCAAAGCCGCTCGACTTCACCCATCACGTGGGTGGAGAAAATGATGCACTTGCCGCGGGCACGCTCGGATTCGATGAAGCGCATGACCTCGTCCGCCACGAGCACGTCGAGGGTCGCCGTCGCTTCGTCGAGAATCAACACGGGAGGATCGTGGACGAGCACGCGGGCGAGACGCACCTTCTGGCGTTGACCGTCGGAGAGTTTTCCGCACGGCATGTCGAGGAAACTCCCCATCGAAAGCAGCGAGGCGAGCACGTCGATGCGTTCGCGGATCGCCGACGGCGACATGCCGTGGAGTTCGCCGAAGAAGCCCACCAGTTCGCGGGCCGTCGAGCGTTCGTACAGTCCCGCGACGCCGGAGAGGAATCCCATCCGCCGACGCGCCCTCTGCGGATCCGACGCCACGTCCACGCCGTCGATGACGACCGAACCTCGAGTCGGCGACAACGTCGTCGCGAGGATGCGGAGCATGGTGGTCTTCCCCGCCCCGTTCGGGCCGAGCAGCCCGAAGATGCGGCCGGGACGACACGCGAACGACACGTCCTTCAATGCTTCGACGACGCCGCGTTTGGGATCGTCGAAGACCTTCGCCACGCCCCGGACGACGACCACGGGATCCATGTCAGGACTGCCAGTCGGCGACGACGACCGTGATGTTGTCCCGGCCTCCCGCTTCGTTCGCCGCGTCGACGAGCGCACGGGCGCGTTCGTCGAGACCGCCGCCCGCGGCGAGAATGCGGGCGATGTCCGCATCCGACACCATGTCCGTCAAACCGTCGGAGCAAAGGACGTAGACGTCGCCTTGCCGCGGCGTTTCCACTCCGAGTTCGGGCTTGACGTCCCGGTACGAACCGAGGGCACGCGTGATGACGTTCTTCTGGGCCGACTTCGCGGCTTCTTCCGCGGTCAACGTGCCTTGGTCGAGTTGCGCTTGAACCAACGAATGGTCGCGCGTGACTTGAGTCAACACGGCGTCCCGATACCTGTAGATGCGGCTGTCGCCGACGTGGCAACGGACGAGTTGGTTCCCGACCTCGACCAGGACGAGGAGCGTCGTCCCCATGCCCGCGTAGCGCTCGTCTTCGCGCGCCTTCACCCAGATCGCGTTGTTCGCGTCGCGGACCCAACCGTCGAGGATGTTGCTCGCGAGAACCGCACGGTCCTGCTGCGGGAGACGGGAGGCCGATGCGGGCCACGCTTCGACGAAGGACCACGAAAGAATGTCGACCGCCATCGTGGACGCGACTTCGCCGTAGAGGCGACCACCCATGCCGTCGGCGAGGATGGCGGCGCGCTGGTCGGCGAGCACGCCGAAGCGGTCCTCATTCTCGTTCCGCTTGCGCCCCTTGTCGGTGCACCCCGCCATCGTGAGCATGCGACTGCGTTCCTCCGACCATCATGGTCGGTCGCTCGCGACGACCCGTCAAGCACCCGCTTCGTTCTCGCGGGGTGATTCGATGCGAATCCCGTGACGGCTTCGAAGCCGAGCGACGTCCTGCGGATTCAGCGCCGCTTCGGCGGACTTCGGACGCGCCGCGAGCGCGGCGGACTTGAGCGCGTAGCGCGCCGAAATCCCCGCGTACACGAGCCAGTTCACGAAGAACGGGTACCGATCCACGAGGTGCTTCTTGTGGAAGAGGATCATCGACCGGTGAAAGTGCCAATTCATCCGGTGCGGATCTTTGCGCACCGAAGCGCCCTTGTGATGGATGACGCGATGGTCGCCGACGTACCAAACCGCCCAATCCTTCTCCTTCATGCGGTAGGCCCAGTCGAGGTCCTCGCCGAACATGAAGAACTCCTCGTCGAGGCCGCCCACTTCCTCGACCGCCTCGCGACGCACCATCATGAACGCGCCGACGACCGAATCGACTTCGAAGCGCCCCGACGGATCGTCCGCCATGCGGCTGTACCCGCCGAGGGCCTTCGGGAACATGCGATCGAGTCCGGTGAAGCGGGCGAACGCCGTGATCGGCGTCGGGAACGTGCGCTTGCAGGCTTCGTCGAGACGTCCGTCGGGACGATCCACGCGGCAGCCCGCCATCCCCACGCGCGGGTTGTCGTCCAAAAAGCGCGCCATCGGCCCCAACGTATCGGGAGGGATGAGCGTATCGGGATTGAGCAACAGCACGTAACGCCCCTTCGACTCACGGAGCGCGCGGTTGTTCGCCTTCGCGAAACCTTCGTTGGTGGCGTTCGCGATCAGGCGCACGTTCGGGAAGGCGGCCGCGACGGCCGACGGCGTGTCGTCCGACGACGCGTTGTCGACGACGAAGACTTCGATCGCGAGCCCGTCCGTCGCCGTGAACAAGGATCCGAGACACGCGAGGAGCAGATCCTTCGTGTTGAACGATGCGACGAGAACGGAGAGATCCGGCCTTGAGTCGACTGAAGTCATGCTTGCGGACGATGTCGCCGACGCGCGATCGTCGGGCCGAGTCCCGCGATCACGTCGAGGTACGCGGCGATCGTCCCCTTTTCCTTCACCAAGAGATAGCCGAAAACGGCAGTCTCCTGCAAGACGAGAAAAGGAAGGCGCAGCAGAAGCCCCGCGGCACCGACGTTCTTGATCATCGTCCACCAACGATTGCGGAGCGACCAACGGCGCACCTGCTGAGGGATGTCCGCGCGACCTCCCGGCCGAAAACCGCGGTCGTGAACCCCGGATGCGTCCGGAACGAACAGGACGCGACGACCGGAACGGCGCAAACGCAGGCCGAAATCGACGTCTTCGTAGTAGGCCATGTACCGGGTGTCGAAGACTTCGCCGACGCCGTCCGCGGCTCCCTTCGCATCCTCGACGCGCAGGAGCGCCGCCGCGAAACACGGGGCGTCCACCGTGTCGATCGCGCACGGCGTCCCGGCGTGGTTCCCGGCGTCGCGGTCGCGCGCCCGCAGCCAGAGCGGATGGACGACGACGCCGCGGGAATCGACGTTTCCGTCCGGGCGCCTCAAGTGGAACGCGGCCGCCCCCGCGTCGCGACGCGCGTCGAGGGCTGAAATCGCCGCCGAAATCGCATGCGGATCGAGGCGGCAGTCGGGGTTCAGCGTCAAGAACCACCCCCCGGTCATCCCGCGTATTTCGGGTTCGAGGGCGCCGGCGAGTCCGAGGTTCTCGCCGTGACGGACGACGCGCATCGACTCGACGGCTCCGGAAGGCGGTGCGACGATCGGCGAAGACCCGTCCGCGGCGTTTTCAATCCACACAACGTGAAGGCGGACACCGACCTGCGTTCGCAGCGCGTCGATCGCGGAGACGACGCGCGGATCCGGTCCGAGAGTCACGACGACACAACGGACCTCCGGAATCAACGGATCCATCCCCGCTCGCGGTACCAAGCGGCGGTGCCGCGGGCGCCTTCGTCGAGAGTGATCGTCGTCTCGAATCCGAGTTCGCGTCGCGCGCGATCGACGGCGCACACCCACCCCGGCGCGACGATTTCCGGGATCTTGTCCAACGTGACGAGCGGCGGACGCGTCATGAAGGGTTTGACGAGCGACCCGCCGGCGGCGATCACCCATGCGAGCGGCGTCGGAATCCGCGGACACCATGGATCGCGACCCACCGCGCGTCCGATCCGCGCGGCGATTTCGGGCCACGTGTAGGCCGTAGGTTCGGCGATGTTGAACACGCGCGACGTTCGCGAACGTCGGCTGAAAGCCGCGAGAATGCCGCGCGCGAGATCTTCGGCGTGGACGATGGAGTAGCGCGCGCCGGTCGGCCCCGTCACCGGAACGACACCGCGCGTCGCCATGCGGAACATTTCGAGCATGTCCCGTTCGCCGGGACCGTAGACGATGGGAGGACGCACGATGCACCAGTCGAGCGTCCGCACCGTCTCGCGAAGGGCCGCCTCTCCCGCCAGTTTCGATCGCCCGTAGGGCGTCACGGGACGTTCGCGCGCCTCTTCGTCGACGGCGGCTTCCGCCGACGACGGCCCGGCGGCCGCGAGACTCGACACGTAAACGAACGTCCCGTCGGGCCGAACGGACTCGAACGCACGGGCGGCGCGGGCAACCCCGTCCGCGTTGGCCCGGAGAAATTCCGATTCGTTGCGGGCGCGCGTGAGCGCCGCGAGATGGATCACTCCATCGAGCCCTTCGAACGCCCGGGCGAGCGCCCCTTCGTCGAGGAGGTCCGCGGAACGTATTTCCGCTTCCGGAACGGACAACCGCGCGCGATCGGTCCCGGGACGTACGACCGCGACGGGGCGCATTCCGGCGTTCAAAACCGCCGAAAGTACGTGCCCGCCGATGAATCCGGCGGCGCCGGTCACCCCGATCTTCATTCCGGTTTCCATGGGATTGTCCCTTCCCTAGGATACCGGGGGTGTTAAAACCGCCTTCGTGGTTGAGGCCCCCGAGGGCTCGCGCGGGTCGACACGGTCGACTCCCGCCCCCCTCCCCGGTGCCCCGTTGCCACGCATCACGAACTCGGTTCTCAGGGGACACCCTCTAAGTGGATCTCTTCGACAAGTGCAGCCGCTTCACCCGGGCCAAGGAGCTCATGGCTCAGGGTCTGTTCCCGTATTTCCGGGCGCTGTCCGCGAACGAATCGACGCGCGCGCGCGTCAACGGTCGGGACATGGTCATGGTCGGGTCGAACAACTACCTCGGTCTCACCCACGATCCGCGCGTCGTCGAAGCGGCGGTGAAGGTCACCGAAGAGTTCGGAACGTCCTGTACCGGGTCGCGGTTCCTCAACGGCACGTTGGAACTGCATGAAGAGTTGGAACGCCGCCTTGCGAAGTTCCTGAACAAGGAAGCGGCGTTGGTCTTCTCGACCGGCTTCCAGGCGAACCTCGGCGCCATCTCGGCGATCGTCGGCAAGGGCGACGTCATCTTCTGCGACCGCGAGAACCACGCATCGATCATCGACGGCTGCCGCCTCTCCTTCGGCGACATCCGCAAGTTCCGCCACGACGACATGGCCGATCTCGAACGTCTGCTCGAACAGACGCCGAAGAGCTCAGGCAAACTCATCATCGTCGACGGCGTATTCTCGATGACGGGCGCGATCACGAATCTGCCCGGCATCGTGAAGTTGGCGAAGGCCTACGGGGCGCGCATCCTGCTCGACGACGCCCACGGCGTCGGCCCGCTCGGCGCCACCGGCCGCGGCACGCTCGAACACTTCGGCCTGCTCGAAAACGGCGCGAACGAAGTCGACATGGTCAGCGGCACGTTCTCGAAGTCGTTGGCGTCGCTCGGCGGATTCATCGCCGGACGCGAAGACGTCATCCACTACATCAAGCACGTCGCCCGTCCGCTCATCTTCTCCGCTTCGTGCACTCCGGCCTCGACGGTCGCGGCGCTCACCTCGCTGGAAATCCTCGAAAAAGAGCCGTGGCGCGTCGACCGCCTCCGCAACATTTCGAAGCGCGTCCGCACTTCCTTGAACGGACTCGGCTACGACACGATGGGTTCCGAAACGCCCATCATCCCCGTGCTCATCGGCGAAGACATCGAAACGTTCCTCTTCTGGAAGTCGCTCGACGAACGCGGCGTCTTCGCGAACCCGGTCGTCCCGCCGGCCACGCCTCCGGGCAAGGGCCTCATCCGCACCTCGTACATGGCGACGCACGAAGATCGCGACATCGATCAAGTGATCAACGTCTTCACCGAACTTGCGGACTTCGAGACGCGGACCGGTGCCCTCAACGCGCACGCCTGAAGCGGTCGACGTGCGGCCCGTTTCCGGCCGCGCCGACCTCGAAGCCTTTCTCGCGCTTCCCGAGCGCCTCTTCCGCGACCACCCCGACTTCGTCACGCCGCTTCGGATGGACGTGAAGGATCGGCTGTCGAAGAAGCACCCCTACTTCGAACACGCGGAAGCCGAAACGTGGCTCGCACGTCGCGACGGACGCGTGGTGGGCCGTATCGGCGCGACGATCAACCGACTCCACAACGAGACGCACGGCGAACGGACGGGGTTCTTCGGCTTCTTCGAATGCGAAGACGATCCGATCGTCGCGGCTCGTTTGTTCGACACCGCCGCCGCTTGGCTGCGTGAACGCGGCATGGACCGCGTGCGCGGACCGGCGAGTTGGTCGTCGAACGACGAGTTCGGTCTCTACGTCGGCGGTGATCCGGGTCCCCCGACGTTCCTCATGCCGTGGAATCCGCCGTGGTACGTCCCGCTCGTCGAAGGCGCCGGATTCGTCAAGGCGATGGACCTCCTCGCGTGGCACATGTGGGCGGACCGCGCGGACCTGCCGCGATGGGAACGCCTTGCGGGCAAGATCGCGGAACGCGAAGGACTCGTCCTGCGTCCGATCGACATGCGTCGATTCAAAGCCGACGTCGAACACATTCGGGACCTCTACGCCGACGCTTGGTCGCGCAACTGGGGGTTCGTCCCGATGACGCGTGCCGAGTTCGACCTGATGGCGACGCAAATGAAGATGGTGCTGATTCCGTCCTGGTGCATTTTCGTGGAAAAAGACGGGCGACCCATCGGATTCGCGCTCGCGCTCCCCGACATGAATCAGGTGATCCGCGGACTCGGCGGACGCCTTCTTCCCTTCGGATGGCTGAAGCTGCTGCTCGGCAAACATCGATGCACGTCGTCGCGCGTCATCACCATGGGCGTCCGCAAGGAGTTCCAAGGCCGCGGAATCGATTCGATCCTCTATCACGGGATCACGAAAGCGATCACGACGGCGGGCGTCGGTCACGGCGAACTCGGATGGGTGCTCGAAACCAACGCCGCGATGAACAACGCCCTCGAACGCGCCGGTGGTCGCGTAAGCCGAACGTACCGCGTCTACGAACGACCGCTCTGAACGGAGCCGTGTTCGCGATACAAACGGTCGTGGAGTCGCTCGAGAGGTCCCACCGCGAACCACGCGAGAGCGATGCCGACGATCACGTCGACGACGTAGTGGTAGCGAAGGTAGATCGTCGACAGCGCCACCATGACGGCGAGGGGCCACGCCCACAGACCGTGGCGTCGTGACGCCCGTCCGATGATGACCGCGCAGATGAAGGCGACCGCGGTGTGTCCCGACGGGAAGCAGTCCCGTTTCGTCGGCTCGGCGTGGAACATGGCGAGACGCATCTCTTCCGCGAGCCACAACCCGGGCAACGGATCGGTGAACGTGTAGAGAGGCAGAACGGGAATGTTCACCGGAGCGATGGGACCGAGGTTCGAGTGAATGTTCGGACCACTCGCGGGTACGAGCGCGTAACCCAAGTAGGACAGGTAGATTCCGCCGACGAGCGTCCACGCCGCCCGCGAGGTGCCCTTGACGTCCGCCGACGCGATGACGACCAAGATGGTCGCCACGGGAAGGAACAAGTAGGCCGTGTAGCTCCACTGCATGACCTCGGTGAGCCACGGCGTCGAGATCTTTTCCAACGCTTCCAAGGGATTGACTCCGAGGAAGATGCGTCGATCGAGATCGAACAGGAACCCCGCGTATTCGACGTCGCGATATTCGGCGAGCACGAATCCGACTTGTGTGAACACCACCGGGACCGTCACGCAACCGAGGATGAGTCGTGACACCGCCGCACGGCGCCCCGATTGACGCATGAGCCAGCGGGAAACGCCCACAACCGAAATCACCGCGGCCGTGTTGAAAACAACCCAGCCCGACGCGCCGCGAATCTCGCCGAGGCCCGTCGTGCAGACGAGAAGCAGCACGAACAACACCCCGAGGTGAAGGAGATCGACGGGCCACAACTTCGAACCACGCAGCATGGAAAAGTGTGCCAACGGCGCGGGATTGGAGAAGGGACGGCCCGATTTTTCCCGTCGCGGATTCCCCGAAATCCGTCGCTTCGGGCAAGATAGGCAGCGGCAAACGCCGTCGGGGACTACACTTCCCGACATCGGACCGCCGCCGATCCCCCCGGCGTTCCGGCCCCGCCTCGGACATCATGATGAAGCGCATCGCCCTCCTCGCGGCCTTGGGTCTATTGTCGGCAACGACATCGGCGCAGGGAGTGACTCCTCCTTACGTCAACAACTTCGACACGGCGACGTGGCAAGGGCCCGAATGGACCCTCTCGACGACCGTGGCCGCCGGACGCGTCACGCTCTCGACCACGGCACCGACGTCCCCTCAGGGCGGCAACTATCTGAACTTCGACGTCACCACCGCGAACACCGTCTGCACGACGAACCTGACGCTGGCGGTCCAAGGAGCCGCCCTCGCACCGGGATCGCTGCTCAAGTACTGGGCGAAGGAAACCGGAGACGAGGCCGACGCGGGTATCGACGGCTGCTTCATCTCGAACGGAACCACGGAGGCGCGCATCGTCGATCACACGACGCTCACGGCGACGTGGCAAGAGTTTTCCATCGATCTTTGGGCGGCGGCGAACTCCGCCAACATCCCGCTGAACAGCTCGTTCCGCGTCATTTTCCGTTGGCGTGACAACTCTCCTTCGCCTTCCGACGGCCTGCAGATCGACGCCGTCCGCATCACGGCGGCACCGCCGCCCGATACGGGGCAAGCGAACTCGACGGCGGCGCGCCTCACCTTGGGTGTAGCGGGCAACATCAACGGCATCCCTTATTTCGACACGGTGAACGGCCCGTTCTTCGCGACGAAGGCGAACGGTTCGACGCTCAATTTCACGGTGCAAGGTCCCGCCAACGCCCCCTATGTCCTTCTCGCGGGCCCGCTCAACCGGAACAACCTCGTGATTCCGGGGATCGGCTCGCTCGACATCGGTTCCTCCATCGCGTTGTCGGACGTGATCATCGTGATCGACGGAACGATTCCGGGATTCTTCAACAGCCTCGCGGTGTTGCCGCCGTCGGGCACGTCGACGTTGTCGTTCCCGATGCCGACGCTCCCCGTCGGCGTCTGGACCACGTTCCAAGCCGCGGTGATCACGTCGACGACGGTCACCTTGTCGGCAGCCACCCAAATCACCGTGTCCTGAAGGGAAAAGGGATCATGAAGCGCACACTCGCACTCACGCTCGCCTTGGCGGCCGCCGTTTCGGCACAGGCTCCTCTCGTTTCCCGCACCACCGTGACGGGGCTCACCGAAGTGATCGCCGTCGGCGACCCGGGGCGTGGCGTCGCCGACGCCGTCTTGTGGACCGGGAAAGGCGCTCTCGTCGAAGCGCGCAGCGCACCCGCGGGCAACGGCGGTTGGACCGCCGCTGCGTTCACGGTGGACACTCCGGAAGGTCGTCGGACGTGGTCGACGGCTTCGCCGAACGGCGGCGCCACGTGGGCCACGCCCCGTGAAACGGATTTCGAAATCCGTATGCGGCACGGTCGCTTCGATCCGCTCCGCGGCCTTCCCACGCCTCCCGGCAACCTCGTCGCCCGTAAGGACTCGCGGCTGCACATCGTTCAATGGATGGCGGCGGGTGTTCCGGCGATGCGCGACGTACTCTCCACCCTCGGCGCGACGCGCGTCGGTTATCTGCCGAACCACGCCGACGTGATCGACATCGATCCGGCCGGCCTCGCCGCACTCGCGGCCGATCCGTCGGTGCGTTGGGTGGGCCCGTTCCACCCCGGCTACAAGGCGTTCCCGGAAGATCTCTCCGCGATCGCCGCGGGGACCCTGACGGGCGTCACTCCGTGGAACGTGGTGGTCACCCGGAATCACGATCTCGCCCTGAAGCGCGACGTCGCACGGCGACTTACGGAACTCGGCGCCACCCTCAAATTCCCGCTCGCTCGCGAAGGAGCTCTGTTCACGGTCGAAATGCCCGCTGCGGCGATGCCCGAAGCGCTCGCCCTCGACGGAATCGCGTGGATCGACCGTTGGACGCCGCCCGAAACGGACATGGACATCGCGCGGCAGTTCAGCGGGTCGAACTACGTCGAAACCGTGGTCCCGGGTGGATTCCGCGGCCAAGGCACGGCGGGCGAAGTCCTCGACGTCGGATGCCTCACGACCCACGTCGACTTCGCGGGAGTGATTCAGCACACGCCGACTATGGTCAACGCGAGCCACGGCACGTCGACCTACGGCATCGTGTTCGGCAAGGGGATCGCGAATCCGGCGGGCACGGGAATGATGCCCGACGGTATCGGCATCACGGGCTACTAC
>JAFMJN010000242.1 GCA_017853435.1 Planctomycetota bacterium
CAGGAGTGGCGCCGCGTTCGGCGAGCACACGAAAATCCTCGGCCGCGGCGTCGATCGCACGCAGTTTGATCAACGCCATCCCGCGATTGACCACGCGTGTGGCCAATGCGGGATCCACCGCGAACGCGGCGTCGAACGCCTCCCGTGCGGCGAGCCAGTTCTCCTGCATCGCGTGCGCCTCGCCGATGAACGCGAGGACGTCGGGGTCCTTCGGCGCGACCTCCCGCAACGACTTGAGAAGCGCCAGGGCTTCGGATGGGCGATCGTCGTTCAACAAGGCGACCGCCGTCTTACGGAGAGCGGCGACGTCGCTCGGTGCGATGGCGCCGGGTCGCGTCGTCGTCGCCTGCGCATGGAGAAGCGCCGCGAGTAGAGCGCCGCCCCACCACGATCGACGAATCACTTGGCGCGCCCCTTGCCGCGTTCGAGGACGCGTCGCCGATCGGCGACGACGACTTCGAACACTTCCGTAAGCCCATCGGGCCAACGCACGTCGACGCGCACGCGCGTACTTCCGCGCGACACCGTCGCGAGGACCTCGGCGTCCGACGACGCGAAAAAGGAATGACTTCGTCGAACGATCGACCGTCCCGCCAGGGCGCCGTCCCACGCGATTTCCGAGCCGAGGCCTTCGCGGTTCTTCGACGCGGGGTCACGGAGCCGCAGGGCCACGGACTCCCCTCGCGAGGCGAGACCGTTGTCCAAGAGGCGTGGAGCTTCACCGAGCCCGACGAGCACGGCGTCCATGTCGCCGTCACGATCGAAGTCCGCCGTCGCCACCGCACGTCCCACGGACGGTGCCGCGGCTTTTTCGTCGAGCGCGGAAACCGCGTCGACGAAGCGGAAGGATCCCGCAGTGGTTTCCGTCAAAAAGAGTTGGGGACGTTGACGGAAAGACGTATCGGTTCCCGGCAGATCGGCCTGCGGGTACACGTGACCGTTTCCGACGAGAAGGTCGTCGTCGCCGTCCCGATCGAAGTCGGCGAAGGCCGCTCCCCACGCGACCATCGGCCACGACGCGAGCGACATCCCGGTGAGGCGCGACGATTCGAGCCAACGCCCCTTCCCCGTCGACAAGAACACCGAGTTGGGCTGATCCGAGAAGTTGGTGACGACGAGGTCGGGAAGGCCGTCACGGTTGAGATCCGCGGCGTCGACTCCCATACCGGCCATGCTGCGACCGTCTTCACTGTAGGCCACACCGGATTCAAGTGCGACCTCTTCGAATCCCGCACCACGGCGCACGAAGAGGAAGTTGGCGCAGGAGTCGTTCGCGACGAACACGTCCACCGCTCCGTCGCCGTCGAAGTCGCGGATGAGCACGCCGAGACCGTACTGCGGTGTCGCGCGGTCGAAGCCCCACGCCGACGTCGCATCTTCGAAGGTCCCGTCTCCGCGATTGCGATAGGCACGATCGGCCTGTGCGGCGAACCCGCGGGGCCCGCACAGAACGACGTGGTCTTTCCACGTGCAGTTCGCTTTCGGACCGTGAACGAGGGGATCATCGGGATCAAACGCCAAGTAGCGCGCGACGTAAAAGTCGAGATCGCCGTCGGCATCGAGGTCGGCGAACGCGGCACCCGTCGACCATCCGTCCAACGTGACGCCCGCCGACGTCGTCGCGTCGTCGAACGTGCCGTCGCCGCGATTGCGCCACAACGCGAGACCGCCGAATCCGGTGATCAACACGTCGAGATCACCGTCGCCGTCGTAGTCCGCGACGGCGGGCGCCGACGGCCATCGAGGACCGACGATGCCGCCCGCTCCGGGAACCTCCTTGAATGTGGGAGCCCCCTCGCGGGTCGTCGTGTTCTTGAAGAGGTGGATGCCGAACCCGGCCTCTCCTCTTCGGTAGCGCTCGACCGATGAACCGGATGCGAACAGAAGATCGACGCGACCGTCGCCGTCGAAGTCGGCCGCGGCGACACCGAGACCTTTGACCTCGGGGATATAGGCGGGAGCCGCTTCACCCGACCGCAACACCACGTCGAGGCCCGCGGCGACATGGACGTCACGCATCAGCCCCGGGGCCGACGGCGCGACCGGCGTCGAAGGATCGTCACCGCACGCCGTCATGCAGACGAGGAGGAGAAGCGGAAGGCGCCGCATGCCTCCATCCTCCCCGATCGGGGCGTTATCATCCACCATGCCCCGCCCTTCGTGACTCCGGGAACCCTGCGACGGTCCGTCGCGGCTTCTCCTTCTGTCCGCCTACGGTCCGCCCGATCCGCGGGGCAACGTCACGACCTGCCGCCGATGGGCGGACGCCGCCACCCTCGCGGGGATCGAGGTCGATTGGATTTGGGGCGACGACGCGGCCCTGCGGCGACAGGTCGACGCACGGCTCTCCGGGACGTCCGACGACATCCTTCTCCATGGGCACCACGCCCTGCGCACCGGGCCCGCGCTTCTGCACGCGCGGCGGCCGTTCGTCGTTTCACTCGGCGGGACCGAAGCCGAGCTGATCGAACGGGAACCCCGACAGGCCGAAGTCCTCGATGCCGTCTTCGCCGCGGCGCGCCTCGTTCTCCTGCCGCACGGAGGGGATTCGGACCTTCCGGCGCTCGCGACGCTCCCGAAGGACAAGGTGCGCGTGGTCCCGCGAGGACTCGATGTTCCGGCGGCGACACCGGCGATGCGTCATCCTCTCGCCCGGGGTCCCCTCCGCGAACGCTGCGGCCTCGGAGCGGATGTGCCGTTGCTGCTCGTCCCGTCCGGTCTTCGACCGGGCAAGGACCCGCTCCGCGCGGTGCGCATCGTCGACGGCATCCGCGCGTCGGGCGTTCCAGCGCATGCGGCGATCCTCGGACTTCCCATCGACGCCGCGATCGTGCTTCAACTCGCCGACGCCGCGCGATCTCGACCCTATCTCCATCTCCCGGTGCCCTTCACGGCCGACGTGATGGACGCGGTCTACGCGGACGCCGATCTGGTTCTGAATACGTCGCGATTCGAAGGGATGTCGAATGCGCTGCTCGAAGCGCAAGCGGCCGGACGCCCCGTGTTGGCGACGGCCATCCCCGCCAATCTCGCGGGACTCAGCCCCCGCGCGGCGGCGGCCGCCTTCACCGACGACGCCTCCGCGATCGCGACGGCCGTCGCGTGGCTCGGATCGGTGGAGCTCCGCACGGAAATCGCCCGCGAAGGACATGCGTTCGTCGGAAAACGATTCGGGCTCGACGCGGAACGAAAGGCGCTCGAAGCCGCCTGGCGCGACGCCGTGTCCTAGATTCCCCAAGCGTCGCAGAGCGTGTCGACGGAAGACAACGCTCCTTCCATCCAACCGGGCATGTCGGAGAGATCGGATCCGACGACACCGAGCGCCCCCGTGATGACGGGCCCGCGCGGGATGTCTCCGCGGCGTGCGTACGTTCCCGAACCTCCCGCGAAGGGGTCACGCCCGAAGTCGTGGAACCACGCCGCAGGTGTGCGCGTCGGGAAATCGGGGATCGATGCGGCGATCGCCGCTCCGACGGCGGCGGATCCCTGTGCGAGGAGCGTGCGCACGGCGACGAGATCGACTTCGGTCGCCATCGTCCCCATCAGGCGTCGGCCGTCGGCCGCGACGCCGTCCGCGAGCCACGTCATCCGCGGATATGCGCTGCGCGCGTTCCACGGCGAGAACGTCCCGTTTCCGATCGGCGGGATCTCGACGTGGATTTTCACCTGATCGCTCGCGAACAGACCGTCGAGACGTCGCGTCAGATCCACGGGCCGTTCGGGGTGGAAAGCGAGTTTGCGCAACGGTTCGAGCGGCAAGGCGAGCACGATGCGATCGCCGACGAAGACCGCGCCGTTGCGGCAGCGCACCGCCGGCTTCCCGGCGACGCCGCCCGTCAGCACGCCGCCGTCCAACCAAACTCCTTCGACGACATGATC
>JAFMJN010000243.1 GCA_017853435.1 Planctomycetota bacterium
CATGGGCGGCATCCTACCCGCCCTAGGAGACGACGACGACCCGATCGCGTCCCGACGCTTTCGCCCGGTAAAGCGCGGCATCGGCCGCTGCGAGAAGTTCGTCCGCGGACGGTGCGTGGGCCGGGAACACCGCGACGCCCACCGACACCGTGATCGGCTCGCGCGTCCCCCCGGCGACCACCACCGGGTGTCGCGCGATGTCGGCTCGCAAGGCTTCCGCACGGGCGGCCGCGGTCGCCACGTCGGCACCGGGCATCACCACCAAGAACTCCTCGCCGCCCTGTCGGCACGCGAAGTCTTCCGAACGGATACCGGACGCGAGCGTGTCGGCGACGGTCTTCAGCACCTCGTCGCCCGCTTGATGACCGAAGTGATCGTTGAACCACTTGAAGTGGTCCACGTCGAACGCGAGAACGGCCAACGGTTTCCCCAATCGAACCGATCGCGATACTTCGCGACGCAGCGTATCGCCGAGCCAACGTCGATTGTAGAGTTTCGTCAGCGGATCGCGCAGCGACTGTTCGGACAACTTCGCGCGCGTCCGCAATCCCGCGACGGCGAGAGCGACGTGATGCGCGACGACTTCGACGATGCGCTCGCGCTCGACGACGTCACCCGCCGGGACGTCGGCCACGTCGAGACGGATGAAGCCGATATCCCCGTGCGCACCGCGGATCGCGACACGCAGCCCGCCCGCTTCCACGTCGGCGCCGCGACCGACGACGACGCGGGGCGTGCAACCCGGATAAATCCGCGCGAGCGCCTGAACGGTTTCCGCGACGACGTCCGCTTCGGTGCGCGCTCCGTGGATTCGCGACGAGAGCGCGACCAAGGCCTCGAGTTCCTCGGCGCGTGCCGCCGCCCGTGCGGTCGCTTCCGCATGTTCACGATCGAGTTTCGTCCGCTCGTCCTCGAGTTCCTTCACGAGTCCGACCGCTTCGACCGCGACCTCCGCCATTTCGGGCTGGACCTTCGCCGTATCGAACTCGCGCAGCGATCCCTCCCGGCGCGATCGCAGAGCGTCGAGAATACGCCCGACGGGATCCACGACGACGTGCCACGCGACGAGGTATCCGGAAAAGGCCGCGAGCACGGTGACGAGAGTCAACGAGATCAGAGCCATCGCATGGCATCGTTGAACGCCGCTCAACGCTTCCGGTCCGAGTTCGGCGACGATCCCGGCGGCTTTGCGGAACGCGATCTCGGTCACGGCCGCCCCGAGGACGGATACCGTGATCAGGATGAGGGCGAGCCGGGTGGGAGCCCGGAGAGGACGACGCTTGAACATGCGGAGAGCCGAGCGCGGCTCTCCTCAAGTATCGGCCTTTTCCAAGCGTCAGCGTGCGCCGACGAAGGGAAATCCCGCCTCGATCCATGCCTTTCCGTCAACGCCGAGCACCACGATCTGGTAGCGGTCGTTGAAGAACGGGCTCTTCACGGGTTTCGCCGACGCACCGAGTCGAAACACCACGCCGCCCTTCTCGAATTCCAGTTCGAGGAGGTCGCCGCGCGCGGCGAGCCACACCGACAGCGCATCGGCGTCGATGGTGCGCGAGATCGAACCGTCGGGACCGCGCACTTCGAGCGTGACGCCGCGGAGTCGTCGGCCTTCCACCCGCTCCGCGCGCGTGATCACGTAACGATCGCTGCCGCGGTGGCGCCGCAAAAGATCGTTGAGTTTGTCCAATCGTTCCGCGGCGAACGGTGTCGAGGCCGGCGATTCCACGGGCGATTTCGCGGCCGCCGCGGTTTCGCCGACGGGCGGTTCGGCCGCCGGTCGACTCGCGGATTTCAAACCTTCGACCACCCGACCGAGTTCCGACAAAAGACGTTTGTCGGCGGCGGTTTCGGCGGCGAGACGGCCGTTCTCTTTTTCGATCGTCGCGGACTTCGCCGCGAGCGCGGCGAGTTCCGCCCGGACCGTTTCCGCGTCCTTCGTCGCGCCGTCGGCGCGGCCGCGCGCCTCGTCGCGTTCACGGCGAGCGACGTCGCGTTCGTCCTTCAGCGTGTCGAGACTGCGACGCAACGCATCGAGTTCCGTGCGAAACGATTCACGGTCGCGCTCCTCGACGCCACCGACACGGCCTTCGAGTTTCGAGATCGCCGCGGCGAGAGCTTCGTCGTTCGAACGACGGTCGGCGAGATCCCGCAACGGTTCGACGCCTTCCCGCAACCACACCGCGGCGCCCACCACGGCGACGGCGAGCAGCACGATGCCGCCGAGCATCCACCATCGGCGCGCCGGCGATTCGGACGCTTCGAGCCGTTGCGCCAAGGCTTCCTGTACGCGACGCATGCCGTTGAACGATTCGTTGAGCGCTTCGGCCGACCGGATCTGAACTTCCTGCCGTTTCTCGTCGCGGACGGCCCGTTCGAGTTCCTGCTGACGCTGCTCCATGCGCGAGAGGAGTTCCACCTGAGCGCGCAGGACGTTCGCCATCGGCTCGAGCGCCGACGCGGGCACCAACGCGGGATCCGGCTGCGGAGTCGTCGGCGCGAGTTCGGAGCGGTCGGAGGACGTGGAATCGGTCATGAAGGAATCAAACGGTGGGCGACGCGGAGAACTTCCCGCCGCGGGCCTATCGTACGAGTTTGGGTAGAGGGTTTCCGACCAAGGCGTCCCGGATGCCGCGCCCGGATTCCGTGCGCCACGTCGCAAGTTCGGGGACCACCGCATCCGCCGACAGCAACGGGATGTCGCCGAACGCGCCGCCTCCACCCCGCCAAACGACGCCTTGGGGGACACCGACCACCCAACGCAGCGAGGCTCCGGGCTCGAGGGTCATCGTCGAAGAGGCCCCCATTCCCGTCACGCCATCGGGTGGCACTTCGATCGCGATCGGGCGTCCCGCATCGTCCTTCAGTGCGAGGGCGTCACGCCGAACGGTCCACGCCGCTGAGGAGCCGTTTTTCACGTAAACCTCGAGCAGTTCACGATTCGATGCGCCGCGCATCACCGATTGAAATCGAGCCTCGAGGGGTCCTGCGTCGATTCCGAGCGATCCGTGCCGCACGACGCCGACGTCGCGTCCCGCGTCCGTCCCCGCGAGCACCGCGGCGACGGGCGGGCGACGCGGGGCTAGGGGCGCGGGTGGCGGCGACACGACGGTTTCCGCCGCGTCGCGTCGGAGCAGAAATGCCGTCGCCATCGCCGAAAGTGCGGCGATGGCGAGGATGGGCCACGGAGAAGGTCGGTTCACGCGCGGGACCGAATCACCACTTGTCCGCCTTCTTGCCGGAATCGTTCCACCACTTCTGCCACGCCACGGCGAGTTGTTCGTTGTTGGCGGGCTTCGGGTCGGCGTTCGTCAGAATCTTGAGCGATTGCCCCATCGGGCCGTCGAGACGTTCAAGCTTCTTCTTCGACGACGTATCGGTCGGCTTGCGTGCGGCCGATGCGACTCCACCCCAGATGCCGAGGATGTCGTTCGCGATTTCCTTGCGGAGCGGAAGCGCCACCTCCTTGTAGTTCGACAACGCTTCGCCCGCGGAGGCGACGACGTCGATGGACTTGTGCTTCAAAAGCTTGCGGAGGTAGGGCAGCCCGGTCTTCTCGTCCTTGAGCTTGCCCATGGCGAGGACGAGATTCGACTGAAACGTCGCGTTCTCTTCCGTCGTCTTCTTCTCGAACTCCTTCGTCAACGTCGCGAGGGCGGCGGCGTCCATCTTCGACAGGGCTTCGACGGCGGCGTCCTTCGGCTCCTGTTCCTTGGCGACGTTCAGCACCTTCTCGGTGAGTTTGACGATTTCCTTCTTCTGCGGAGCGGTCGCGGCGCCGTACTTGTCGCCGAGCGTCTGCACGAAGTGGACCATGTCCACGCGCGACTTCTCCTTGATGGCCTTCTCGAGGCCCTTCAAAGCGTCGTCGACTTCAT
>JAFMJN010000244.1 GCA_017853435.1 Planctomycetota bacterium
GCCGTGTTCGGATAGCGCGTCGAACAGTCCGCACAGCGACGCCGATACGCGTTCGAGTTCCGCGGTGCGCGTCCGTAGACTTTCGTGCAACGTGCGGACGCGTTCGCTTTCTCCGGCCGCGCGCTTCGAGACTTCCCGCAGCCACGCGTTCTCGAGACCGACGATTTCGGCGTCGCGTCGTCGCGCTTCCGATCCGAGGATTGCGAGCGCTTGACCGACCTGAGCGCCCGCCAACGCCACGAGCTGCCGCCGATCGGCGAATCCGGGGACCATGCTTTCGAAGCCGGACAACACGGCGATCCCTCCGCCTTCGGAAAGACCGAGGAACGGGAAGAACACGACTCCCGATGCGGCGTCGGCGATCGGGGTCAGTCGCTTTTCGCCCGCCGACGCGAGCAACGCTTCGGCGGATCGCAAAAAAGGCGTCCAATCGCCGCCGTCGCCACGGGCGTCGCCCGCCTCGACGGTCGCGCCGTCGCGCCCCACGAGTGCGACGGCGACGGCCCCCGCGACCTCGCGGATCATCGGGAGCGCGAGACGCAGGACGTCGTCCTTGCACGTCGCGGTGGAAAGCGCCTCCGCGAGGCGCGCGAGAAACCGGATACCCGCGTCGTCGGCCCGGGCCGGTGTCCGGGCGAGCAATCGGGGCGGTAGGGCGCGGGCGTCGGGCCTCGGGCCCCCCGTCCCCTGCGGAGGCGTGTCGATGAACGGCGCGACGAGTCCGGTGTAGGCCCCGAGCAGTCGTCGTGCAACGGTACCCGGGAGGAATCCCCGGCCCTCGTCGAAGGCGGTGGTGAGATCGGTCATCGCGCGGGCGCCGAGGCCCGTCGCGCCGATCCATTCCGCCACGTCCCGCGCGGAAAGTCCGCGGAGTCGTTCGGCGGGGGCCCCCGCGACGAGCGACGCGCCGGGGGTCACCCCGCCCGCCTCCGCGTCTTCGGCGGCGAGCAACAGGACGACCGGAACGGTCGACGCGACGTCGATCAGGCGGCGCAAGGCTTCGACGTCGGCGGCACCCGCCGCATGGACGTCGTCGATGACGAGCACCAGACGCCCGTCGCGCGTCTCCGCGCAAACGTCGACGACGCCCGCGAATCGACCTTCGGAATTCGGGAACAGCCCGGCGATCAGCGGTACATCGGGGTCGCCGCACCGCCCGCGGCGCACGCGGACGCCCGACGCTTCGAGAGCCCATCCCGCTTCGGCGAGCACCGCGGATTTTCCGGCGCCCCGCGGACCGACGACCACCACGCGGCGATCCCCGTCGGGAGTTCCCGCCGCCTCGACGGCCGCGAGCACGCGACCGAGCACGGCCTCGCGTCCGACGAAATGGCCGTGGACGTTCGGAACCGGAAGCGGGACGTGGGCGCGCGGCCGGAATCGCGCCCCCGCGGAAAGAGCGAGCATCGACAACACGCGATGCAGGTCGGGCATCGTCCCCCGCGGGACGGCTTCGATGAAAGCGAGGCCTTCGCGCAGGGCGGGCGTCGTCGCGACGAGTCGCGCCCGCAGCGTCGCCGCGAGACTGCGGGCGTCGTGTTCCGGCACCGCGTTGTCGGACGGCGCCGTCGGGTCGACTTCGACGCGCACCCAAACGCCGTTCGAGTCGCGTTCGACGCGGATCTTCTCCGCGGTGACCCCGCCGACGGCGAGGCCGAGTTCGTGCAGATGATTCAGCGCGATCAGCGCGTGCGCGGCGACGGCGTCGGCTTCCGCGGCGGAAAGCCCGGAGGCGACGTCGGTCAAAAGTTCCCCACGCACGGGAGGAAAAGCGAACGTCGCGATTCCCGTTCCGTCCGTCGCCGCGGAGAGCGGCGCGACGAGATGCGGGTGTTCGACTTTCGTCAGCATCGCGGCGCGCCGCATCAAACGCCGAGCGGCGTCGCGCCCCCGACCGTCGAGACCGACGGTGAGAAAACGGAGAGCCTCCGCCGGGACGCCGGAATCGGCGCCGGTCGCGGCGGCGGATCCGAGATCCGCGTCGGGGCGTGGTGGCGGGGCGTCCTGCATGCGGGACGACCGTCGAAACGGTCGGCGGGGGACGCCCGAAACGCGGAACGCCTCCCTATCCGCTTATCGGACGGGAGGCGCTCGCGAGGATCGGAATCAGGCTTCGGCGCGGGCCGCGAAACTCATGAGGAATTCCGCGTTGGTGCGCGTCTTTCCGAGACGATCGATGAGCAACTGCATCGATTCCGTCGGTCGCATCTGCGAAAGCACGCGACGCAGGAGTTTGATGCGCTCCGCTTCGTCCGGGTGGAAAAGTTTCTCTTCCTTGCGGGTTCCGGAGGCCGCGATGTCGATCGCCGGGAAAACGCGGGCGTTCGCGAGATCGCGCGACAGCACCACTTCGCTGTTGCCCGTACCCTTGAACTCTTCGAAGATCACCTGGTCCATCTTGGACCCGGTGTCGACGAGCGCCGTCGCGATGATCGTCAAGCTGCCGCCGCCTTCGATGTTGCGGGCCGCCCCGAAGAAGGCCTTCGGCTTGAGCAACACCTTCGCGTCGAGACCGCCCGACATGATGCGACCCGATCCGCGCGTTTCGTTGTTGTACGCGCGACCGAGACGCGTGATCGAGTCGAGCAGGACCACCATGTGGTGGCCCGCTTCGACCTGACGCTTCATCTTCTCCAAGACGAGTTCGGTCACCTTGACGTGGTTGCCCGTTCCTTCGTCCAAGCACGAGGCGATGATTTCCGCCTTCGTGTTGCGCTTGAAGTCGGTGACTTCCTCGGGACGCTCGTCGACGAGCAACACCAGAAGTTTGACTTCCGGATAGTTGTGCGAAATCGCGTTGCACATCTTCTGCATGATCACTGTCTTGCCGGAGCGCGGAGGCGCGACGATGAGCGCGCGTTGGCCGCGGCCCACCGGGCAAAGAAGGTCGACGATGCGCATCGAGATGTCGTTGTTCGGATGCGTTTCCAAAATGAAGCGCGCATCCGGATCGCACGGAAGGAGGTTCTTGAACGGCGTTTCGGCGCCGTGCAGTTCCGGGTCCTTGTCGTTGATCGTCTTGACCGTCGCGAGCGCGGGCTTTTGGCCCGGCTTGCGCGACGGCTGGATTTCGCCGTCGATCATGGAACCGGGGCGCATGCGGTAGCGACGCACGAGACCCGCCGGGACGTAGACGTCTTCGGCGTCGGTCAGATAGTTGTTCTCCGCGAAGCGGAGGAATCCGAAGCCGTCCGGCATCAGTTCGAGCAACCCGGGCGCCTTGAGCGGCTCGGTCGGGATCGACGGAGGCGCGGGCGGCGGTTGCGGAGCGCGGTAGGCGGGCTGCTGCTGCTGCGAGTGGTGCGCGGCCGGAGGCGGACCGCGGAAGCCGCGGTCGTGATGGCCGAATCCCTGTTGGCCGGCGTCGCGGTCGTCGCCGCGGTCGCCACCGTCGGAGGGCGGTCCGAACTCGCGTCCCTGCCCCTGACCGGGCGCGGAGGCCCAATCGTCACGCGGGTCGCGCGGAGCGCCACCGCGGTCGTCCTGTGGGTAGCCCTCGCCGTCGACCGACGGATCCCAACCGTCCCCCTCGTAGCCCTCGGGGGCGCCTTCGAAGCCCGGCTGGGCTCCTTCCGGTCCTTGGCCGAAGCCGGTCGGAGGCCCGGAGCGCCCGCGGCCACGTCCGCGACCACGGCCGCGTCCGCGACGGCGACGTCCTCGGGGACCACCGCCCCCGCCGCCACCGGCGCCGAAACCACCACCGGAACCACCTTGCGGAGCACCCCCACCGGGTGCGTTGCCGCCACGCCTCGATCCACGAGGATTCATCATCAAACCCCAATCAAGGGAAGACCCGCGAAGTCACCGAAAACTGCCGGAAACCGCGAGCGGAAGGCCGATCGAACGGCCGAAGCT
>JAFMJN010000245.1 GCA_017853435.1 Planctomycetota bacterium
CCCCCGACCCAGGCCCGATGTCGATCGGAGACATGAACCGACGTGATGCGGACGCCGGGCATGCGACCGGTTTCCCAGCCGATGCGGTGCCACGTGCGCGCGCCGTTCTCCGTCCGAAGGATGACCCCTTCGAACGATCCGTCGACGTGGGTCAACGAGCCGACCACCCACGCGTCGCGCGGCGACGCACTCGCGATCGCGAGAGGCTCGATCGCCGTGTAATTGGACTCGACGACGGGCGGCGCCTCGAGATGCGTCCCGCCGCACGCGGCGAAGGCGAAGGCGACACAAACCGCCAAGATCGTTCGAATCACGTCATCCCTTTCCACGTTTCCCCCGTCGGGGGGCTGTGTCCGTCATCGGCGTTCGCGGCGTCGAGGCTCAACCTCCACGGCCCCAAGGAGCTCCGCCGAACGCCGGGATGATATCCTGAGTCCGCATGAGCAACGCAGGCCGCCCTCCGGAAAACGACCTTCTGAAGCGTGTTCCGGCCGTCGCCGTCCTTCTCGAAGTCCCGGAACTCGCGGCGGACGCCGCCGTCCCGGGTGCCCGAGGCACGGTGACCGACGCGATTCGTGCGGAACTCGACGCACTCCGCCGCCGACTCCTCACGAAGTCGGCGGACGCGGCGGACCTCGACCCCGCCGTGATCGCGGGACGCGTGCGAAAGCGCCTCGCCCGCGACTTCCGCCCCCTCCCCCGCATGATCAACGCGACCGGCGTCATCCTGCACTCGGGTCTCGGTCGTGCGCCGCTCCCCGAAGCGGCGATGCGGGCGCTCTCCGCGATGGGGCACTACCACCTTCTCGAAGTCGATCGGGAAAAGGGCGACCGACGCGCCCGCGACACGCGGTGCTCCGCCATGTTGCAGGCACTCACGGGCGCCGAGGCGGCCCTTGTGGTGAACAATTGCGCCGCCGCGACCGTACTGATGCTGCAGGCGGTCGCCCAAGGACGCGAGGTCGTTTGTTCGCGCGGCGAGATGGTCGAAATCGGCGGCTCGTTCCGCATCCCCGAGGTGATGGAAGCCTCGGGATGTCGACTCGTGTCCGTGGGCGCCACGAACCGGACGCGCGCGGAGGACTACGAAGCCGCGATCGGTCCGTCGACGGCGGCGTTCCTCGTCGTCCACACGAGCAACTACCGCGTCGTCGGATTCACCGGATCGCCGTCCCTCGCGGATCTCGTCCGTATCGGCGCGAAACACGGGATCCCCGTCATGCACGATCTCGGTTCGGGATCGATCCTCGGCCCCGAAGAACTCGGTGTCGGCGATGAACCGCCGGCGTCCGCCTCGATCGCGGCGGGTGCGGATCTCGTCTGCATGAGCGGCGACAAATTGCTCGGAGGCCCGCAGGCCGGCATCATCCTCGGCAAGAAAGCCTGGGTCGATCGATGCCGACGTGCGCCGATGGCACGGGCGATGCGCATCGACAAACTGAGGATCGCCGCCCTCGAAGCGACCCTCGAACTCTTCCTCGATCGAAAGACGCTGGACGCCACGCACCCGGTCACCGCGATGGTCCGTGCCACGCCCGAGACCCTTCGCCCCCGCGCGGAATCCATGGCGCGTGCGCTTCGCGCCTCCTGCCCCGCGGAGACGCGCATCGACGTCGTCGCGAGCGAAGCCGAAGCGGGCAGCGGCGCTCTCCCCGCGCTGCCGATTCCGAGCCTCGCCGTGACCGTCTCCCACCCGCGAACGTCGGCGGACGCCCTGTCACGCGCATTGCGGGACGTTCCGGTCGGCGTCTTCTCCGTGATTCGCGACGGTCGGGTTCAACTCGACGCGCGCACCGTCGCCGACGACGACGTCGCGACTTTGGCCGCGTCCGTCGCGGAAGCTTTCGAGAACCTCTTCCGCGCGCCTTGATGCGCCGGACCCGAACGCCGATACTCGAAGCCCTCACGGGAGTGGGTCGGTTCCTGGTGGACCGCCCGGTCTTCAAAACCGGTGAGACCGGCGAACAACCGGTCCGGTGGGTTCGATTCCCATGCACTCCCGCCACACACACGCTCGGCGTCTCCCGACGTCGGACGATCGCCTGCGACGCCGCCCATGCCCGACATGATCCTCACTCCCTACGACGCCATGTGGCGCGAAATCGGCTGTTGGTACCGCGCCATGGAAGACGTGCGCGCCTCGTTGAAGGCGTCCGTCGACGGTCTCGATCAAGCGGATCTCGACCGGGATTTCGGATCCGGAACCCCTTCGATCGCGCGCCTGCTCTGCCACGCCGGACTCGCCGAGGTGGTGTGGATCACGAAGGTGTGGCGGGCCGAACAGATTCCCGACGGGTGGAAGCCGTGGTTCGACCGCGGCCGCCTCGATGCGGGTGCCGCTCCTCTCGAAAGCGTGTCCGCCGACGAAATCTTCACGTGGCTCGACGAAGTCCGTGAAAAAACGCGTCTGACTTTGATCCGCGTGACCGATCGCGACATCGACCGGAAGATCGCCAAGACGTCGAAAGGTCACGCGTCCCTGCGTTGGATCCTCTACCACCTCGTCGAACACGAAGCGCACCACCGCGGCCAGATCCATTTGCTGCGGCGACTCGCCGGAAAACCTCTCCCGACGGTCAAGTAATCCGCCTCGGGAATAAGGCGGAGCGCCCCCGGTGTCGATCCGTAGAGTCGGTGACGTCTCGCCGTTCGGCGGGGTTCATCCGTACGCTAGAGTGATCAACATGAGCCCCAAGGGACGCCTCATCGCCGTCGCCGTTGCCGTTTGTCTGACAACGGCTTGCGAGCGCGCGTCCCGATTCTCGGTGGTGGGTGTCGACCTCCCGCCCGCGGGCGTCGCGCCGAACGACCCGATCTCCGTCCGCTTCAACGCGCCGATCGGAGAGGTCCCGCCCGACGGTGCTCTCCGCATCCTTCACGAGGGTCGGCGCCTCCCCACGCGCGTCACCGTCACGAACGACGTACTCCGCATCCACCCGGCGGACGCCGACGGTTGGCCCGCGGGCCGCTCCCTTCAGCTCGAAATCCCCGTCGTCACTCTCGGGCGCCCTCTCCACGCGAAAGACGGATCCGCACTCGAACACGCGTTTTCGGCACCCGTCGTCGTCCACGACGTGTGGTCGCCGCGCGACGGGGCATTGACCGTCGCGACGGCGGACATCCCGTTCCGCGACGTGACGTCGCAAACCATCCTGCGCCTCGTATTCGACGCTCCGCTCGATCCGGCGTCGCTCGACGGCGGCATCGAAATTCGCGACGCCTCGGGACGGCCGGTTCCGGGAGCACGCATCGAACCCGTCGGCACCCGCGGAGTGGCGATCTCGCCTTTCGTCTACATCGAATCGGGTCCTTCGGAAACCTACACGATCGCGGCGACCTCCCGTCTTCGGGCTCTCGACGGACGACGTTTGGCGAAGGCCCACACGTGGAAATTCACGACGACGGATTCGAGACCGTCGGGCGAGTTCGACACGAGTTTCGCGGCGAAGGATCTCGAGAATCCGTCGTTGGCCCCCGAGTCGGACGGACTGCGTCCCACCGCGACCGCGACCGTCCACGAAGTCCCGCGCGCCTTGGACGACGCGGACGCGCGAAGTTCCGTTCCGTTCGGTACGCAACCTTCCCGCATTCAGGCGCTGCTTCCGCTTCCTCCGGAACCGATGCGCGTCGAGGCCGTGACGTTCAAACTGGCATCTCCGTTTCCGCGCACGATTCGGATTCCCGCGCTCTCCGTTCACGTGGGGCTCTCGCGCGTCGGCCTTCTTACCGACGACTGCGATCGCAACCTCCGCGGAGGACGCCCGCGCGCCCCGCGATCGGTGACGCTCGTTCCGGACGCCGACGGCATCGTCACGGTTCCCCTTGACGCACACGTCGCCTTG
>JAFMJN010000246.1 GCA_017853435.1 Planctomycetota bacterium
CTCTTCGTCGCGGGGGTCGAACGATTCAACATCGCCGAACATCGTCCTCATCCACCCGGCTATCCGATCTACATCCTCGCCGGAAAGATGCTGACCGGACTGTTCGCGACGGCGGAATCGGCATTGGCGTTCCTTTCGGTCGCGTCCGCCGGAATCGCCGCCATGTTGTTGCCTCGATTGTTTCGAAGGATGGGGGCTTCGGACGTCGTTTCCTACGTTCAGTCTCTCGTAGTGATCGTGACTCCCTGTTTTTGGCTGACGGGCTCCAAAGTTCTGACCGACATGCCCGGTTTCGCCGCGACCCTGTTGTTGTGGATCGCTCATCTGAAGGAACTCGACGCCCCGTCTCGAAAGACCGCGTTTTGGTTGGGTGTCGCCACCGGGCTCGCCTGCGGCGTTCGGGCGCATGTGTTCCTCCCCATGATTCCTTTCCTTCTGCGCGGCCCCGTGTGGTTGCGGTTGGCGGGGACCGTGGTCGGATTCGCGGTGTGGTACGGCGGAATGGCTCTGCATCAGGGGGTGGAGGCGATCGTCGCGGCCACCGAAAAGCAGGCGATGATGCGTTTCCACGAACCGAACGTTTCGGTGTTCGTGGGCGACGGAGTTTGGAGGCGTGCCGTTCGGTTTGCGAAGGGTTTCGCCGAGGGAAGCCTCGGATTGGCTCCTTGGCGATCGACGCTGTACTTCGTCGCGGGTTGTGCCGTGGCCTACGTGTCGAACTGGATTCGAACCTCGGTGTCGAAGGGGGAGTCGATTCGCACGCTGATCCGCACCCCACGCGGGATGTTGTTTACCGCCGCCGCGTGCCAGTGCGTCTTCGTTTTCCTCTTTCTCCCGGCTCATCCGCGGTATTTTCTCGCGGCACTTCCCGCTTTGGCCGTCGCCCTCACGTTCGATCGCGTCGCGATCGGCGTGTTGCTTACCGTGGTCATCGGCGGATTTACGTTCGAGCGTGCGCGCCTCCTGCACGAGGTACCGCCCGCTCCCTTTCAGGCCGTTCAATGGATGGATCGCTTGGATCCGGCGGGAAACACCCCGCTCTTGGCGGGGAAGATGTTCGCCTACGCCCGGGAGGCCGCGCCCGACCGCGTCGAATCCCGCGGGAGCTGGGATCCGATGGTCCTTCCGCCACCGATCGCCTTCTTCACGGATCGACGATCGATCCCGGACGACCTACCCGGATATCGTGTCTCCGACTCGTCGACGTTCGAGCGCGACGAGGCCGTCCACGACAAGGACTTCTCGATTCGCATCCGTCGCTTCGAACCCATCTCGACCGACTCCGTCACCGAGGCGCCCCCGCGATAAAGCTATCGGCGGACGCGCTCGACACGCACCGGAATCATCTTCGACACCGGTTGATTCGACACGGCGCTGGCGGATTCGATCGGGATCAACACGTTCGATTCCGGGAAGTAGGAGGCGCAGGCGCCGCGCGGAATGTCGTACCGCACCACGCGCAGATCCTTTTGGGTGCGGACGATCCCGGCATCGTCCGTGGACGTCACCACGACCTCGTCGCCCGGCATGAGGTGACGTGCGTCCATGTCGTCGCCGTTCATGAACAGGACGTTGCGTCGATTGGCGATCCCGCGATAGCGATCGTTGCGACCGTAGACCGTGGTGTTGTACTGGTCGTGCGAGCGGATGGTCATGAGCCGCAGCTCGCCGTCGCGCAGTCGTATGTCGGGAGTCGGTGTCGGACGGAATTCCGCCTTGCCGGACGGAGTCTTCCACTCGCGGCGCGCGGCGGTGTGGGGGAGGTGAAAACCGTCGCCGCGCACACGGTCGTTGTAATGCTCGAAGATGGGAAGCACCGATTCGATCGCATCGCGGATGGACGCGTAGTCGTTCTCCCAATCGTCCCATCGGAATCCCCCGGAGTTTCCGAAGAGAGCCTTTCCGATGCGCGCGGCGATGGCGGGCTCCGAAAGGAGAGCCTCCCCGGCGGGGGAAAGGGAGCCCTGAGATCGATGGATGAGGGACATCGAATCTTCGACGGTCACGAATTGGGCGCCGCTCGATTGAACGTCACGTTCCGAGCGTGCGAGGCACGGAAGGAGGAGAGTCGCCCGTCCGCCCACGAGATGGGTGCGGTTGGGCTTCGTGGCGATGTGGACGCCGAGTTTCGGTCGGCTCAACGCCGCGTGGGTGCGCGCGGAATCGGGCGCCGCTTGGGCGAGGTTTCCACCCATCGCGAGGAAGACATCGACTTCTCCACGCTCCATCGCCTGCAGAGATTCGAGGGTGTCGAGCCCGTGGTCCTTGGGCGGTTCGAATCCGAACACACGGCGCAGTCCGTCGATCAACATCGTGCGCGGACGGTTGGTGATGCCGACCGTCCGGTCGCCTTGGACGTTCGAATGGCCGCGAACCGGGCAAAGCCCCGCTCCCGGCTTTCCGATGTTCCCCTTCAAGAGAGCGAGATTCGAACATGCGATGACGTTGTCCACCGCATTGCGTTGCTGCGTCAGCCCCATGGCCCAGCAGATGATCGTGGCCTTCGAATCCGCGTAGACCCGCGCCGCCGTTTCGAATTCCGCGCGTGAGAGTCCGCTGGCGGCCTCGAGGGATTCGTAGGACGTCGCGTCGAGATCGGCGACGAACGAATCGAATCCCTTCGTGTGGGACTCCACGAACGCGTGGTCGATCACTCCGCCTCCGGCCGCGCGATCGAGTTCCAACACCCGCTTCATGATGCCTTTGAGAACGGCGACGTCGGATCCCGGGAGGGGGCGAAGATAGACCGTCGACATCGACGTGCCGCGATCGAGAACGGTATTCAGGGGTTCCTGGGGATGGACGAACGACTCAAGTCCGCGTTCGCGCAGCGGATTGATCGCGACGACCTCGCATCCGCGTCGGCGAGCGTTCATGATCGCGCTCAACATTCGCGGGTGGTTGGTGCCCGGGTTCTGTCCGAGAATGAAGATCGCATCCGCCTTCTCGAAGTCCTCGAGTTGGACGGAGCCCTTGCCGACGCCGATGGTCTGCGTCAGCGCCACTCCCGACGATTCATGGCAGAGGTTCGCGCAGTCGGGGAGGTTGTTGGTGCCGAAGCGTCGTGCGAGGAGTTGCCAAAGGAACGCGGCTTCGTTGCTCGTTCGTCCCGACGTGTAGAAGACGGCCCGGTCGGGAGTCGGAAGACTTCGAAGCGCTTCCGCCGTCATGCGGACGGCGTCATCCCACGAGATCGGCCGGAAGTGCCGCGACCCTTCGGCTCGGTAGAGGGGCTCCACGAGACGTCCGAGTCCCTCGAGGTCGTGGTCGTCGAGTTTCAGAAGGTCGTCGACCGAGAGACGGGCGAAGGTCGATGCGTCCGCCCGACGCGTCGTCGCCTCGTGCGCCACCGCCTTCGCGCCGTTTTCGCAGAACTCGGCCGTCGAACGTTCTTTCCCTTCCGGCCACGCGCAACCCGGGCAGTCGAATCCTTCGACTTGATTGACCGCGAGCAGCGCACGTCCCCCGCGGAGAACGGTTTCTTCCTTCGCGAGGTGCGAGAGGGCCGAAGTGACGGCGCCGATCCCCCCGGCCGGATGGGCGGAGGGATCGTGGTCGAGGCCGTCTTGGCGCGGGTCGTTGCGATTCAAGGATCGATCAGTAGCGATAGGAGTCGGCTTTGAAGGGGCCGTGGACGCCGACGCCGATGTAGTGCGCCTGCTTCTCGGTGAGGGTGGTCAGTTGCGCGTTCAACTTCCTCAATTGGAGACGCGCGACCTTCTCGTCGAGGTGCTTCGGAAGGGTGTAGACGCCGATCGGGTAGCGGTCGGTGTTGTTGAAGAGTTCGATCTGCGCGATCGTCTGGTTCGCGAATGACGAGGACATCACGTAGCTCG
>JAFMJN010000042.1 GCA_017853435.1 Planctomycetota bacterium
GGGACTTCAGAACCTCCTGAAGGACCTGAAGGGTTTTAGTCACATCTGGGTCCTCGGTTGGTTCAACTACTCGCGCGGATGGAAGCCGCAGGTGGTGCCGCCGCGCGACACCGTCAAACGGGGGTTGTTCGCGACGCGCTCTCCTCACCGCCCGAACGCGTTGGCGTTGTCGGTGTTGGAGGTCGTATCGATTCGGGGGACGGTGATTCGCGTCCGCGGTCTCGACTTGTTGGACGGCACCCCGATTCTCGACATCAAGCCGTATTTGGCCTACTGCGATGCCGTCCCCGAGGCGCGTGGTGGTTGGGTCGACGCGTTGCCGCCCGATCGTCCCGATCATCGCGACACGCGTCGGAATCCGTCGACCTCGACGGACGAAGGCTTCAGCCCCGCGTGACGCGCCGCGACGTCCAATCGTAGATGTCGTCGCCACCCGTCTGCCGATAGACGGTTCCGTCGGGAAGTCGGACTTCGGCCTCGACTCCGTCGGGAAGTTCGACGGAAAGCCGGAAGGACGTCGTCGTCGGCCCGCGATCGGATTGCCAAGCGACGCGGATCGGGCCCGACGGACTCACGAACGACGCTTCCGCCGCATCGAGGTCTCCCGGATTCGGTTCCACGACGACACGTTTCCAACCGACGTCGCCGTCGGCTTGACGCAATCCCGCCACGTGGGCGAAATGCCATTCGACGAGGTGGCCGAGCATGCAGTGATTCATGCTGTTCCCACCGCCGGGTTGCGCGTCCCAACTTTCCGGGAGGCTCGTCAGGCCGCTCTTCACCATGTAGCCGTACGAGCCGCGCTCGGTGCGTGCGTAGATCCGATGAAGAACGTCGTGACGACGGTGCTTCGCGAGAGCGCGCACGAGGAAGACGTGCAGGACCTCTCCCGTGGTTTGCTGGTAGCCGCGCTTTTCGAGGTCGGCCACGATGGCGGCGACGGCCTTCTCTTGGTCCTCTTCGGGAAGCAGTCCGATGCAGAGTGCGACGGCGTTCCCCGCTTGACACGACCCTCCGTTGCGGACCATGCCGGTCGTCGGATCCCAAAAGGCGTCGATGAACCGTTTGCGGACGGTTTCGAAGAGACCGCGATAGCGCATCGCGTCCTCGGGACGACGGAGCACCGCAGCCGCGTCGGCGACGGTCGCCGCGGCCCACGCCCAAACGGCGGTGGCGCTCACTTCCGAGGGCGTGAACCGCGATGGACCGTCGCCTTTTCCGTGGCCGTAGTCGTACCAGTCGCCCAAGTTGCTCTTGAGCAGACCGTCCTTCGCCTGCGTGCCGAGGTAGTCGACGTAGGCTTTCATCGAATCGAACGAGGCGGCGAGGGTTTTTTCGTCGCCGTACCACGTATGGAGGTGCCACGGGAGCAGCACCGCCGTCACGCCCCATTCGGGCGCTTCGTTCCAGTAACCGTGCGGCGGAACACCGACGAGCCAATTCGGGACGTTCGTCGGAACGTGTCCGTCGGGAAGTTGCCCGTCGCGAAGATCCATGCAGATCTTCCCGAACAATCCGCGCATGTCGTAACGGTAGGAGATGGAGCGCGCCATGTGCCAGTTCTGCTCCTGCCAACCGGCTTTTTCGCGGTGGGGGCAGTCGGTCATCACGTGCGCCATGTTCGATCGGATCGACGCGTCGATGAGCGAATGAGCGGCATTCTGCAGGTCGTCCGTCGATCTCCACGTGCCGACTTCCGGAGCGTCGGCCCGCACATGGGCGAGTTCGAGACTGCGGAGCACGGGAAGACCCGACGGATTCGGATGGCCTTCGGGAACGGCGCCCGTCACCTCGACGTAGCGGAACCCCGTGTAGAAGAAGCGATTCATGTGCGTCTCGGGCCCGCCGCCGCGGAGCGTGTAGTCGCACCAGATGTCTTTGCCCGTTCCCCACGTGTAGGTGAACTTCACGCGTCCTTCGGGCGTCAGGTATTCGCATGGTTTGAACCGGATCGTCGAACCGCGCCGTCCGTCGACGGTGAAGCGCAGCATGCCGGAGAGGTTCTCGGGAAACGTCCACACGAAGACGCCGGGGGCGGGCTCCGTGATGCGGATGGGACGATCGATCCGTTTGACCCGCATCGGCGGGGCGGGGCTGCCTCCGATGGTCGCCTTCGGAGCCGCGACGACCGCGACGGGAGTCCACACGAAATCCGCGCCGCGATCCCACCCTTCGGGCCACCCTCGCGCGTCGTAGTCTTCGCCCGCGTAGACGTGACTGAACGTGACCGGGCCGAGAGCCGCCGTCCACGACGCGTCCGACACGACGCGGAACATGCTTCCTTCCGTCGTCGTTCCCTCGAGGTCGAGATTCAAAAGATAAGGTTGGCCGGAGGAGAAGTCCGGCATCGCGTCGGTCTTCGAATAGCGACCGGGGTCGTTGACGGGACCGACTTTCCACCACGCGTTGCCGAGCATGACGGCCAACGTGTTGCGGCCGGGCTTCAACAACGGGCCGACGTCGAACGCCGTGGCGAGGATGCGTGCGTCGTATTGCGACCACGTTTGGTGGAAGACGCCGTCGGACGCTTCGACGCCGTTGACGCGAAGGACGAAGTCTCCGAGACCGACCACGACGACGCGGGCGGATTTCACCGTCGCGGATAGATCGAACGACTTCCGAAGAAGCGGATTCGTGAACGGCGCCGCGGTGAAGAGTTCCGCCGGAGGTGCGATCCATCGGCCTTCGGGGCGCACGTTCGCGAGGACTTCCGCGGACGGTGGATCGACGGAAGTCGTGCCGCACGCGATGAGCACGAGGACGAGTGTCGACGCAAGTCGGAATTTCATCGAAACGATTCTCCGCAGTCGCTCGAAGCGTACCCGGAGCGGGATGTCGGCATCCCCGCGGTGCGGGTCAGGTGGAGAAGTACGTCGCCTGAGGATGGTGGAAGACGAACGCCGACGTGGACTGCTCGGGTTCGATCTGATGGCCTTCGGTCAGCGACAATCCGATGCGCTCGGCGCCGAGCAGGCGGAAGAGACCTTCCTGCTGTCCGAGATCCGGACATGCGGGATATCCCGGCGAGTAGCGCCGACCGCGGTAGCGCTGCTTGATCAGGTCGCCGATCGCGGGGCTTTCGTCGCCCGCGATGCCCCAGTCCGCCCGCATCCTCGCGTGCACGTATTCCGCCGTCGCTTCGGCGAGTTCGACCGCGAGTCCGTGGGCGTAGAGATAGTCCTGATAGCGATTGGCGGCGAAGAGCTCCGCCGTGCGCTCGGAAGCTTTTTTGCCCACCGTGACGGCGCTGACGCCGAGCACGTCCGTGGGGCGCCCGTCGACGAGAGGTGCGAGATAGTCGGCCAAGCAGAGCTTCGTGCGATCGCTTTGGCGCGGGAATCGGAAGCGCTCGCGTTCGGTGACGCCGTCGGCGTCGAACACGACCACCGTATCGCCGTCCGATCCCGCGGGGTACCAGCCGAAGACCGCGGCGGGCATGAGCCAACCGTCGCGATCACCTTCCGCGAGCAAGGCGCGGAGGCGGGGACGCAGTTCGGCGTCGAGCAACGCTTCGTAGGCGGCGGCATCGCCCTTCGGAGTCACCTGCCACTGCACGCGGAACAGGGCCCATTCGTTCAACCACGCGGCGACCGTCTTCGCCGGGATGCGTTCGAGGATGCGCGTCCCGAGGAACGGCGCACGCGGAGCTTCCACCCTGCGCAACGGTTCGACGGGGGCCGTGGGAGCGGCGGGCTGCACCGCGACCGGCTCCGCGGACGATTCGGCTCCCGGAAGTCGGACGCGGGTCCGTGGAGGTTTCGGAGCCTTGCGGTCGCGGGCCCCGGGAGTTCCCGACACGACGTCGGCCATGAACTTCAGTCCGTCGAACGCGTCGCGCGCGTAATCGACGCGCCCGCCGTAGACCTTGCGACAGTCGCATTCGACGAAGTTGCGCGTGAGCGCGGCTCCGCCGAGAACGACGGGCACGGTGACGCCGCGCTTCGCCATCTCTTCGAGATTCTCCTTCATGATCACCGTGGATTTCACGAGGAGTCCGGAGAGGCCCACGGCGTCCGCGCCGAGCGTCGTCGCCGCGTCGAGAATCGGCTCGAGCGGTTGCTTGATGCCGAGGTTGTGGACCTTGTAGCCGTTGTTCGTCAGGATGATGTCGACGAGGTTCTTGCCGATGTCGTGGACGTCGCCGCGGACGGTGGCGAGGACGATCGTTCCCTTCGCCGCGCCCTCCGACTTTTCCATGAAGGGTTCGAGGAAGGCGACGGCCGCCTTCATGGTTTCGGCGGAACGCAGAACGAAGGGGAGTTGCATGTCGCCCTTCGCGAACAGTTCGCCCACCGTCTTCATGCCGTCGAGCAGGACGTCGTTGATGAGCGCCAACGGCGGTCGACTCGCGAGAGCCTCGCGGAGATCCGCGTCGAGGCCGACGGCGTCGCCGTCGACGATGCGCGCCTTCAGGCGCTCGTCGACGGGCAACGAGGCACGGTCGCGCTTCGGGGCGTCGACGAGGTCTTCGGTCAACGCGATGAGGCGTTCGAGCGGGTCGTAGCCGTCGCGGCGTCGGTCGAGGATCAGGTCTTCGGCCGCCTGTCGCGCTTCGGGCGCGATCTTGTTGAGAGGCAGGATCTTTCCGGAGTGCACGATGGCCGCGGTGAGGCCGCGTTCGTGCGCCATCTTGAGGAACACTGAGTTGAGAATGTGACGCGCCGCGGGCTTCAGGCCGAAGGAAACGTTCGAAACGCCGAGGATGATTCCCGCGTCGGGGATTTCCCGGCGGATGCGTTCGATCGCGTCGAGAGTTTCGAGAGCGAGCCGACGATCGTCTTCGTTGCCCGTGCAGACGGTGAACGTCAGCGGGTCGAAGAGAATGTCCGATGCGCGAAGACCGTGGCGCTCTTCCGCGATCGCGAGCAGGCGCTTCGCTACCGCGACTTTACGGTCGGCATCCTTCGCCATGCCCTGTTCGTCGATCGTCAACGCGACGACGGCGGCGCCGTGTCGCGCCACGATCCCCATGACCCGATCGCAGCGTCCTTCGCCGTCTTCGAGGTTCACGGAGTTGACGATGCAGCGTCCGCCGAGCATCGCCAACGCCCGCTCCATGACGGGCGTCTCCGTCGTGTCGATCATGAGCGGCACACGAACGTCCGTGCGGAATCGTCCGAGGACCTTCTCCATGTCCGCGACTTCGTCGCGCCCGACGTAGGCCACGCAGACGTCCAACACGTGGCTGCCTTCGGCCGTCTGTTCGCGCGCCATGCGCACCATGCCGTCGACGTCGCCGTCTTCGAGCAGGCGTTTGAATTGACGCGAGCCGTTGGAATTGGTGCGTTCGCCGACGAGCAGGAGCGACGTGTCCTGACTCAAGGTCTCCGAACGATAGAGGCTCGACACCGACGGTTTCCAACCGGAGTGGAACGGCTTCCTCGGCCGTCCTCCCAGCGTCTTCACGACTTCGGCCAAGTGGGCGGCGGTCGTTCCGCAGCATCCGCCGACGATCCCCACGCCGAAGTCATCCGCGAACCGCGCGAGCCATCGGGCCAACTCGGACGGGGAAAGCGGATAGCGCGTCTTGCCGTCGACCAACTCGGGAAGTCCCGCGTTCGGCAACACCGAAATCGGGAACGGCGATTGGTTGGCGAGCACGCGGAGGTGGTCGGTCATCTCCCGCGGCCCCGTCGCGCAATTCATGCCGAGCGCGGCGAGAGGGAAGCGTGCGAGGGTCGCCACGACGGCGGCGATTTCCGTGCCTACCAACATGGTTCCCGTCGTTTCGACCGTCACTTGGACGATCAGCGGGACCCGCCTGTTCGCGGCGTCCATCGCGTCGGTCATCGCCTGAACGGCGATCTTGCACTGAAGAGGGTCCTGGCAGGTTTCGACGAGGATGGCGTCCACGCCGCCTTCCAAGAGAGCCTCCGCCTGTTCTCTGTACGACGCAAGAAGGATGTCGGGCGTCGTGTGGCCGAGGGTCACCAGTTTGGTCCCCGGGCCGACGGACCCGACGACGAAGCGTGGCCGTTCGGGGGTCGAGTAGTGGTCGCAGGCTTCTCGTGCGATGGCCACCGCGCGCAGGTTCAATTCACGGACGCGCGCTTCAAGGCCGAACTCGGCCAAGACCATGCGCGTCGCACCGAACGTGTTCGTTTCGACGGCGTCGCATCCGACCTCGAGATAGCTCTCGTGGATCGCCTTCACGACGTCCGGTCGGGTGACGTTCAGGATCTCGGAGCAGTTCTCGAGTCCGTCGTAGTCCTCAAGCGGGAGATTGAACGCTTGGAGACTCGTACCCATCGCCCCGTCGAGGACGAGGACGCGGCGGTTCATCTCTTCGAGAAAGCGCGACATGTCTCTGAGTTATAGCGTCCGCGAAGGGTTGGGGGCGTCTTCCCGTCAGGTTTCCCGGGGCAGGCGTCGTAGGGCAAAAGATGCGGCGCCGAGCGCGAACAACTCGAGTCCGATTCCCCAAAAGTGGAAGTCGCGGACTCCGGAGGTTGCGAGGGTCGCCGCCGTCCGCGTCAGCCCGAGGCCGCCGAACGTGCAGGCGACGACGATCAGGCCGAAGCGGTGGCGTTTCCGGTCCGCGAGGCACCACGCGATCAACGCGGCCAGACCGAGTTCGAGGCCGCCGTACATCGCCTGAAGTTCCACCTTTGCCGTGGGGGATGCGGCGACGTCCCAATCGATCATCGGGCCGATGGAGGCGGGATCGGCGACGCTCCAAACGCCGAAAATCAAAAATCCCGCGAAGGCGACGATCAGGACCGACGGTGCAAGCATGGGGAGGGGACTCCGCGCCTCCCGGACGCTAGCATGGGCCCATGGATCCCGCCCTGCGCCATGCGTACGTCGCCGCCCGTTACGTGGTGGAGACCTCGGAGCCGATCACGTTGAAGGTCGGGTGCGTCGCCGAGGGGCTCGATGCGCAACTTTCGCGCGACGGTGCGACCCGATGGGCATGGCTCACGGCCGTCAACCCGGGATCGGTCGTCCTCGACGCCGCCGAAAACCGAGACCGCCTCGAGCGCCTCGATGCCGCGCTGCGGGAAGCGGGATGGCGGTCCTATCCGGGGTGGTCCTCCGATCCCGAAGGACGGCTCGCCCCCGAGCCGAGCCGCTTGGTGGTCGGCATGTCGGCGTCCGAGGCCCGCACGCTCGCGTCGACATTCGGTCAAACGGCCATTTTGGTCGGCGAGGTCGGCGGACCCGTCCGTCTCCTCGCCTGCAAGGAATCCGCGAGCGACGGCATCGCGACGTCGGCGATCCACGCCGGCGAGCCTTCCCCGAGAATCGGCCGCGCCGCCATTCCGCCGATTTTCCAGTCGGTCGTTTATGAGCACGCGGAAACGGGTGACGACAAGACGGTGCTCTATCCCCGTTACGGCAATCTGCCGAATCACGACGCGGTGCACGCACGACTCGCCGCGCTCGAAGGCGCCGATGACGCGCATGTGACCGCGAGCGGCATGGCGGCGGTCTCGGCGGCGCTCCTCGCAGCCACCCAACCGGGAGGACGCGTCCTCCTGCAGAGGGATCTCTACGGGGGAACGTGGGCCTTCGTGACGCGGGACCTCGTCGAGATGGGGCGGTCGGTCACGTTCGTCGACGCCATGCAACCGGGAGCGTTCGATGCCGCATGGTCACCCGACGTCCAAGCCGTCTACGTCGAAGCCATGACCAACCCGTTGCTGCGCGTCGTGGATCACGAAGCGGTGATCGCCTTCGCCCGGGCTCGCGCCGTCGTCGCGATCCTCGACGGAACGTTCGTGCCGCCCGTCCTGTGGAAGCCGTGCCGACTCGGCTACGACCTCGTCGTCCACAGCGCCACGAAATTTCTGAACGGGCATTCGGACCTCACCGCGGGTGTCGTCGTGGGGCGTGCCGCTTTGATGGAGAAGGTGCGTGGGGTCGTCCGTCGTCTCGGCGGATCGCTCGACGCGCTGAACGTATGGCTGCTCGAACGCGGGATGAAGACGCTGCCTTTGCGCGTCGAACGTGCCTGCGACAACGCGCTTCGACTCGCGCTCGAACTGGCGTCGCATCGCGACGTCGCCGCCGTTCATCACGTGGCGCTGCCGTCGCATCCGGATGCGGCCGTCGCCCGTCGTCTCTTCGGCGGACGCGCGGCGTTGCTCGCCTTCGAACATCGCGGGGGAGGCGCCGCCGCCGCCGCCTGGCTCGATGCCCTCGATCTCGTCACGCACGGACCGAGTCTCGGCGGCGTCGAAACGCTCGCCGTGCGCCCGGTCACCACGTCGCATCGCGGCGTGCCCCCGTCCGAGCGGGCGGCGATGGGGATCCACGACGGACTGATCCGCGTCGCGGTCGGAATCGAAGAGGCTTCCGACATTTGGAACGACATGAGGGCCGCCTTCGCCGCCGTTTCTCCGTGAGGATTGTTCACGACGGGGGAAAATCACTCGAAATCGCCTCGGGTCGGCCCCTATACTCGGAATTCCTCAGCCAAGGAGCCCCGCCATGAGTCAGTCGATCGTCATGCCACTCGACGAACCCGCGACGTTCGATGTCGCGGGTGGGCGCATCGCGAACACGTCGACGCGGGCGGCGACGATGTTCGGACTCCGGCGGGACGGGTTCGTGGGGTCGGAAGTCGCGTCCCACTTCGCCGGCGCGGAACCGTGTGCGATCCCCGTGGGCGACTCGACCGAGGCGACGTGCATCCGGAGCGACGGTTCGACCTTTCGAGCGCGGTTGACGCGCATCGACCACGAGACGATCGGTCTTCGCTACCTGCCGGAACCCTCCGAAGTCATCGACCTCGCCGAAGGCCAACGCACGATCGTCGAATCCATCATCCGCGGTGAATCGCTCGAAGACGTTCTCGGCGAGATCGCCCGCTACGCCCAAAAGCACTCTCCCGGCGGCATGCGGTGTTCCATCCTTCGTCTCGATGAAAAGGAAGGCGTGCTGCGTGCGGTCGCCCAGCCGTCGTTGCCGCGGGACTTCGTCGATGCCATCGATCGATTGAAGCCCGCCCATCAATGCGCGTCGTGCGGTCACGCCGCGTTTGCCGGTGTTCAGGTGCTGACGACGGAGATCGCGGGTGATCCGTGGTGGTCCGCTTTCGCCGATTTCATGGCGCAGCACGGCATTCGGTCGTCGTGGTCGAGCCCGATCCTTTCGCCGCGAAACGGCAAGGTGCTCGGTACCTTCGGGATGTACTACCCGGCCCCACGCTTCCCGACGCCGCTCGAACTCGATCGCATTCAGACGTTCACCCACCTCGCCGCACTCGCCATCGACCGCCATCAGTCGGAAGTGTTGCGTCGCGAGCATGTGAACCTGCTCGAAACCGCCCGGCTTCGCGATACCTTCTTCGCGACCGTGGCCCACGATTTCCGCACGCCGTTGCAGGCGATCGTGATGGGCGTGGGACATCTCGAAACCAGTCTTCCGCGCCCCGACGCCGACCAACGCCTCGCGCTTCAGTCGATCAAGGACGCTGCGGCCCACCTCATGAACGTCGCCGAGGACGCGACGCAATTGGCGCGTCCGGCTTCCGAAGTGGCCCTCTCCCGGGAGGCGTCGAACCTCGCGTCGCTCCTGCGTCGCGCCGTGGGTGTCGTTCAGGAACAGGCGTCGAGTCGCCAAGTGGTGTTGGACGTCGTCACGCCCGCGTTCATTCCCGAGATCTCGGTCGACCCGAAGCGGTTGTCGCGCGTCATGGTGAATCTCCTCGCCAATGCGGTGTCCTACTCGCCGCCCGGCACGCGTGTCCGCGCCGAAGTGACCTACGACGACTCCAAAGCGACGATCGGCGTCTCCGTGACGGACTCCGGACCGGGACTTCCGCCGGGCGCCGACGAAGTCGTCTTCGAGCCGTTCGTTCAGGTCGGCGACTCGCGTAAGCAGGGCGGTGGTATCGGTCTCGGACTCGCGATCGTCAAGCGCTTCGTCGAGGCCCACCGCGGTCGTGTCGGCGTCGTCTCCGACCCCGGGCACGGCGCCAAGTTCTGGTTCACGTTGCCGGTCCCGCCGGGCGCGCGGGTGATCCCGACCGCCGTCGGTGGGGGAGCCGTGTTGCCTGCCGCGGTCCTCCGCGGCTATACGGTCGTCGTCGCCGACGACGAGGATGCGGTGCGGGCGGTGGTGAAAACCGCCATCGAGCGCGCGGGGGCGGTGGTGTTCGAGGCCGCCAACGGCGAACTGGCGCTTCAGTTGCTCGCGGCCCACCGGGTCGATCTGCTTTTGCTCGACGGGTCCATGCGCGACGTCGACGGCGTCGCGGCGCTGCGCCGCATTCGTGCCGACGCGCGGATCCGCAAACCGCGAATCGCGATGCTCACCGGAAGCGAGACTCCCGTTCAGGGAACGATGACGTATCGAGAACTCGGTGCGGAGATCGTCATCGAGAAGCCGATTCGACCGCGCGACCTCGTCGCGAAACTCGCGTCGCTCCTGCAGGGCGGCACCGCGGCCTCGGCCGGAGCTTGATCCGTCGCGGGACGCGTGGCGTCCCGCGCGGAGTGGGTCACTTCGGCATCGTCGCGACCACCCGGTCGCTCACATAGGCCGCGAACCGGGCCGGGGAGATGAGCGCGACGCGCCATCCTTCGAGCGACGTGGTGTCGGCTTGATCGGTGTCGTGCCAGTTGCGGACGTCCTGTTGCACGTCCTGACGCGCACCGTCGAACAATCCGTGGGCATTCCAGATCACCTCGCCGGTGCTCGCCGACACGAGATCGACGCGCAGCCCGAGGGACATGGGTTCGTACGGCTTCCAGTGCGTGACGGTGGCGAACAAGACCCCGTCGGCGCGGTAACGCCGGGCCAACGCGATGAGGGCATCGCGGGGAACGACGCCTTCGCGCATCACTCCGGTCGGCATCACGTCGCGCAGATGTTGCGTACCGAGAGGGACCACTTCGCAGGCTTGGCGTTGAGCCAAGGCGCGGATGAACGCCGACCGCAGGCCTTCCGCTTCGGCGGGAAGTCCGGAAACGTCCTCGAAGGGAGGAACGACGACGCGGCGGATGACGCGTCCGTCGGACGGAGCCTGAACGTGCGACTGGGCGATGGCGACGGGCGGCGGCGTACCGCCGTCCGACGCGCAACCCGCCAGCGCCACGAGTACGAGGAGTGCGACTTGCTTGAGCGACATCTCAGCGGTCCTTCACGAGCTCGCCGAGCTTCGCCTTCAAGAGTTCCTGTTCCATCCGCAGACGGGCGGCCTCGGCGGCGAGGCTGCGTTCGAGGGCGGCGCGTTCCTTTTCGGACGCGGCACCGAGCAGCGATTCGAGGCGTTCCTTGTCTTTACGGATGGCGGCGAGTTCTTCGCGCAACTTGGTCGTCTCATCGGCACGGGTCGCCGTCTCGGCTTCCGTTTCCGCGAGACGCTTGCGCAGGCGCTCGACTTCGTCGGTGCGGTCGGCGAGCAACTGGAGCGTGCTCGGGTCCGACTGTCGGGCCGATTCGTCGAGGGCCAGAGACGGGCCGTCCTTCATGAACGATTCGCGGATCGGTTCCCGCGTGGTTTCGGTGGGCGTGGGCGTCGAACCGCAGGCGGCGAGACCGACGACGATCGATGCGAGGAGGATGGATCGCGCGTTCATGATGCGAGCTCCGTGGCGGCGTCGTACATGCAGTCGACGATGATCGTCTCGCCGCATGGACAGGTGATTTCGATGGACTCGACGAGGTTCCCGTTGCGGACGACCCGAACCACGGGCTTTGCCGCGGGCATCGGACCCGCGGAGGGGCCACCGTGGGCGTGGGCGGAGGTGACGGCGTGGCTCTTGATGATGCGCGTCGGTTTCATGGGTTATCCGGCTTCGGCTTCGTCGGCGGTCAGCGCGCGGTTCAACTGGTGAATTGCACGGGCGTGGAGTTGACACACGCGGGATTCGGTGATGCCGAGAACGGCGCCGATTTCCTTCAGGCGCAGTCCTTCGGCGTAGTAGAGCACCACGACGCGACGCTCCCGCTCGGGGAGTTCCGCGATCGCAGCGGCGAGACGTTGCTTCATCTCGGCCTTGGCCGCGAGATCCGACGGATCCTCGCAGCTCGGCGTCGCGAGGCAACGCATGAGGGGAAGTTCGTCGTCATCCGCCTCCGTGGTGGCGTCGAGCGACACCACCGTGGCGCCGTGGCCGTTGACGAGGACGTCTTCGACCTGCTCGACTTCGAGACAGGCGTGTTCCGCGATCTGCTCGGCGGTCGGTGCGTGACCGAGGCGGTCGGCCAGAGTCCGTTCGACGCGGGCGACGTGACGGACGCGGTCGCGTCGCGAGCGGGGCACCGGGTCGTGCTTGCGGATTTCGTCGAGGACCGCACCGCGAATCGCCGTGAACGCGTGGGTCTTGAACGCCGCGCCCTTCGTCGGATTCCACGAAGCGGCGGCGTTCATCAGTCCGAGAACACCGACTTCGAAGAGGTCGTCGCGATCGAGGGTCGCCGGAAGGCGCAACGTCAGTCGACCGATGACGTGATGGACGAGCGGAAGATGCTCTTCGATCAAACGGTTCCGATCGGAGTCCGTCATCGCGGCGTACGGGGTGCCGATCATGCGACGTCGGCTCCTTGCGCCGGCGGCGTGGCCTTCGCGTTCAGTACCGAATGCGCCAGCGATCCCGCCATCGCGCCCGCGAGGACGCGCACCACGAAGCCCACGACGAGCGCGCGAAGGAGCGCGTCGGGCGCGGGGATCCCCAAGAGAAGTCCCGTCGCGAGCGTCAGGACCCCCGTGGTCATGCCGACGGCGATCCCCACGAGCCGCCCGAAAGCACGGGCGGGGCGCGGCGGAGTCGGCGGCGTTTCGGGGGTAGGGCGTTTCATGGTGCGTCGAGGCGCGGATTTCCTCCGCATCCCTTCCATCGGCGTTTCAAACGGACGTCTTCAGAAAACCTCGCGGTTCGGTAGACCTTTCCCCAAGCCCCGATCCAGTGGAGGCTTACGAGTGTCGGAGAATCCGACACTCGACCGTCGTCGTGGGGGATCGCCGCGCCGTTTCAGGCTCCGACGATCATGCGGTGGCCCCCGCCGCCTTCGGCGCGGGACGCCCCGCGTCCGCGGGATTCGGGATGGTCCCCGCGGCGTCGATCGTGCGGGCCGACGTGACCTCGTTGAACGACAGGACGGAGATGCGCGGCTGCATCGCGCGGAAGAGATCCGCGAGGTAGCGACGCACCGACGCGCGCACGAGGAGGACCGGCTCCTTGCCCTTTTGCTGCGCCTGTTGCCATGCGAGGACCGCGAGATCCTGCAGACGACGCATCACGTTCGGTGAAAGAAGGGCGGTCGCGCGAGGATCGTTCGATCCGGAGATCGCGTCGGACAGGCCCTGCTCGAACGTCGGGTCGAGAGTGAGTGCGTGGATGGCACCGCCCGAAGCACCGAACAGTTCGACCAAGGTGCGGGAGAGCTTTTGACGGACGATCTCGGCGAGCTGATCCGGGTCCTTCTGCTTGCGACCGTGGTCGGCGAGCGTCTCGAGGATGAGCACCAGGTTACGGATCGGAATCCGCTCGCGGAGCAAGGCCGACAGAACGGCCTGCACCGTCCCGAGCGGGAGAATGTCGGGAACGAGTTCGTTGACGACGGCGGGATTCGCCTCTTTCGTGCGGTCGACCAACTTCTGAACGTCGTCGCGCGAGAGGATCTCGTGGGCGTGTTCGCGCAAAAGTTCCGTCAGGTGGGTGACGAGGACGGATTCGGGATCGACCACCGTGCAGCCCATGGCTTCCGCGTCCGCCTTCGCGGAAGACGGGACCCAAACGGCCGGAAGGCCGAACGTCGGATCGGTCGTGCGGACGCCGGGGAGCCCGTCCTTGCCGAGTCCGGGGCCCATCGCGAGCCAATGGTCCGGGTACAAGGCCCCGCGGGCGATTTCCTGGCCCGCGAGAAGGACGCGATAGCCGTTCGGCTCGAGCATCAGGTTGTCCTTCATGCGGATGGCCGGAATGACCACGCCGAACTGAAGGGCGAATTGCTTGCGCAGCATGCCGATGTGCTCGACCAACTGCGACGTGCCGGAGGCACCGCATGCGAGAGGAATGAGGCGGTAGCCGACTTCGACCGCGACGCGATCGACCTTCAGCATCTCCGTGATGGCTTCCGGCGAAACTTCGGACGCCTTGGCGTCCGGGCCGCCGCCGGTCGGCCCCGAAGGTGACGACGGACCGCCGTTCGCGGTGGCGGTGCCTTCGGACGACGGTGACGCCTTCTCGGCGTCGGCGGCCTTGCCGAGCACGAAGAACACCACCGCCATCAACGCGAAGGGAATGATGGGAAGTCCGGGCAGGAGGCCGATGAGCACGGTGACGCCCGCGGCGAGTCGCAGCGCGCGACCGCTCAAGAGGAACTGCCCGACGATTTCGCGGGACAACTGATGCCGACCGCGTTGCTTCGTCACGAGGATGCCGGAAGCGACCGAGATGAGCAGCGCCGGGATCTGCGCGACGAGCCCGTCGCCGACCGTGAGCACCGCGTACTTCTTGAGTGCATCCGCCGCCGCCATGCCGTCGGCCATGCCGATGCCGAGGCCGCCGAGAATATTGATGATCGTGATGATCAAACCCGCGACGGCGTCGCCGCGGACGAACTTGCCCGCACCGTCCATCGCGCCGTAGAACTCCGCCTCGGACGAAATGATCTCGCGGCGACGGCGGGCTTCGGTTTCGTTGATGAGACCCGCGTTGAGTTCGGCGTCGATGGCCATCTGCTTGCCGGGCATCGCGTCCAACGTGAAGCGTGCCGCCACTTCGCTGATGCGGTTCGAACCCTTGCTGATCACCACGAACTGGATCACGAGCAGGATGGCGAAGATGACGAGACCGATCACGAGATTGCCGCCGACCACGAAGTCGCCGAACGCCTGAATGACGTGACCCGCCGACCCCTTCATCAGGATCGAGCGCGTCGACGCCACGTTGAGGGACAGGCGGAAAAGGGTCGTGAAAAGCAGAAGACTCGGGAACGTGGAGAACTCGAGCGGCGCCCGGCACGAAAGGGTGATGACGAGGATCAGCACCGAGAGGCTGAGATTGATCGCGAGGGCGACGTCGATGAGCATCGCCGGAAGCGGCACCAGCAACGTGCACAGAATCGCGAGGAGGGCGCCCGCGAGAGCGACTTCCGCGTGGCGGAAGATGCCTCGTTCGGGGAGTGCGGTGGGAGTGGTCATGCGGAGGCTCCCTTCGCGTTGCGGCGAAGGACGTAGGCGAGGATCGCGGCGACGGCTTTGAACAGCGAAGCCGGGACGAAACCGCCGATCTTGACGGTGCGATAGAGCTCGCGCGCCACCTCGGGGCGGGCGATGCACGGGACGCCGTGCTTACCCGCTTCCGCGATGATGCGGAGCGCGATGAGGTCGGCACCCTTCGCGACGACGCGCGGGGCCGGATCTTTCCCGCGCACGTAACGCAGTGCGACGGCGAAGTGGGTGGGGTTGCGGATGACGACCGTGGCGGTCTTGACGTCCTGCATCATGCGCATGCGGGCGATCTCCCGCTGACGCTGCTTGATGCGACTCTTGACCTGTCCGTCGCCTTCCTGTTGCTTGTGCTCTTCCTTGACTTGCTGCTTCGTCATCATGGCGTCGCGCATGAACGACCAGCGCTGCCAAAAGAAGTCCGCCCCACCGATGACGACGAGGAATAGTCCCGTCTTCATCGCCAGCGTCAGGCAGAGATCCGCGGTCAACGCCGCGAGGTCGCGGACGTGCATCGAAGCGAGTCGGGTCGGATCGGGAATGAGGGTCGTCACCGTGTCCCATGCGATCCACGCGACGATCAGGAGTTTCACCAAGGCGAGAAGGAGAGCGACGACCGACTTCACGCTGAAAAGGCGCGCCGCATTCGCGACGATATCGAGGCGTTCCCACTTCCATTCGAGGCGGTCGGTCTCGAACGAGAAGCCGACCTGGAGGAATCCGCAGAGCGCGACCGTGGCGAAAGCCGTGAGCAGGAGGGGAAGGATGAGAACGCCGGCCGCCAGGGCCGTTTCGGTGAGCAGCCCGCCGATGCCTTGTTCCGCGACCATCTCGTTCCAACCGAGGGACAGTCCCTTGCGGAAAAGGGCGAGGAGCGGTTCGACCACGTCGGATCCGAGCAGTCGGAACGCGCCCGCCACGAGAAAGAGCAGGACCGCCGCGGGGAGTTCGCGCGAGTAGGCGACTTGGCCTTTCTTCGCGAGTTCCTCGAGATGGCGCGGTGTCGCCTGCTCGGTCCGTTCGTCACGGTCGAACGACATCAGCGCGTTCCTCCCGAGGCGACGGTGAACAGTTGCTCCGACGTCCGTTCGAAGACGGCGTCGAGGACGGGGCGCATGACCGGAAGGGTCAGAATCAGCAACGCGAGTCCGGCGCCCATGCGAATGGGGTAGGACGCGTCGAGGATGTTCCATTGAGGCGCGACGCGCGCGAGCAGCGCGATCGCGACCGTGAGCACGACCATCGCGACGAAGACCGGAGCGGCGACGCGCAACGACGCTTCGAGTAGACCGCCGCCGAAGACGGTCAGGCTGCCGAGGAGATCCGCGTCGGGAGCGAACGCGCCCGGTGGGACCGCGTCGAAGGACTTCACCACCGACGCGATGACCGCATGGTGGGCCCCCATGATGAAGAACAGGGTCAGCGCGATGATTTCATAAAGGTGGGCGACGAGCGGAGA
>JAFMJN010000247.1 GCA_017853435.1 Planctomycetota bacterium
CGAACGGGAATTCGAAACCGATCGCGCGCGCGGAGTAGAACGTATCCGTGAGCGGGAGCGGCGACGGACCGGATTCGAGGACTTCGCCCCCGGTGATCGGGGTGTAGGTACCCGCCGAATTCGTGAACGTGTAGGTGGCCGTTGATTGCGCCGCGAGCGACGACAACACGCACGACGCCGCGAGCACCAGCCGGAACAAGGTGGACTTCATGGACTGCTTCCTTTTTTCGATACGGACTCCCGAAGGTCCGTGGCGGAGAGGATAGCGGATTTCACCGAAACTCGCGCAATACACGGCAAAAAATGCCGCTATGGGAGGACGTTCGCGGACCGCTTCGATGGATCGCGGTACACACAACATCCGCGCCCTCAATCTCTTGCGCCGTCGTCTCGGGGGCTTCGCGGAAAAGAACTCGGCCCCGCTCCGAGAGGAACGAGGCCGAGTTTCGAGCGATCGGGCCGATCAGTATCCGAAGACCAGCGTGCGCTTGTTCGACGTCCCGAAGCCACCCGCGGCCGGAAGGACGAACGCTTGCAGGTCGAAGGCGACACCGCACAGCACCGGAATGTTCGGCAGGCCGATCGGAAGCGAGAGCGCACCCGACGCGTCGTAGAACACGTTCACGAGCTGAGCCGTGAACGGATTCACGTAGAGGTCACAGCCGAAATTGATCACGACGCTCCCGGCGACGTCGTACGCCAAGATGCCGAATTCATTCGGCGTCGACCCCGTCACGTCGAGCGTGAAGGGCGCACCACCGAGAACCGGAAGTCCCGACGACAGGGTGAGGATCGCTCCACCCGCCGAGCATCCCGCACCGCTCGACGTCGCGGCCGCCGAGGTCAGCGTGAGATTCAACATGAAGGCGCCGACGTTCGTTCCCGTCGTGCCGTAGCCTGCGACGCGGATGAGATACGTCTGACCGAACACCACGTTGATTCCGGAAACGAGGCTCTGGTAGCCCAAGGGGCCGCAGAGTCCGCTCGTCGTCCCGGCGTCGTCGTTGCATCCGATCGGGTTTCCCGACGGTGCGTAGATGACGACTTGAGTGTCCTGATTCTCTCCCGGTTGCGTAACGTTGTCGCCGCCGCACGTCGAGATCGACAATGTTCCCGTGCAGGAAGGCGAGTAGGTGAAGAACATGTCGCACGATCCCGCGTTCTGCGTCGCCGAACACGTGCCGACGCTTGCGGGCGTCGCGTAGCCCGGCTCGCTGGGGATCATGGTGCCGGTGTTGTCGAACGGCCCGTTCGCGCCTTCGACGATGGGAGAGGCACCCGACGGGACGTCGTTGAGAATCGTGTAGACGCCGATCTGCGCCGTCCGTGACCCCGTGTTGACGCCGTCCGTGATGGTCACGGGGAAGTTGAACGTGGTGGCGGACGGAGCGTTGACCGTGATTTGCAGAGAGAAGACGCCGTCGTTCGCGGTGACGTCGCCGCCGGTGCCGTCGTCGACCATGGGGGTGGCCGCCGAGCCGCCGATGGCGCTGAGATCACAGACCGCCGAAAGCGCGCCGAGCGACGTCGCTTGAGGAAGTACCGACGCCACGGACGCGGTGACGAGCGCCGTGCCGCCGTAGAAGAGCGACGTGGGCGTCGAAGTGGTGTTCAACGTGACGGTGGCGGGCGGGAGGGTGGCCGGGATCCAACGGTACGTGCGACCCGGATCCGGGTACTTGGTCGGCGAGAGGAACATCTTGCTTCCCGCCGCGGTTCCGACGTTGGGCGACACCCAGTTGCCGGAAGTCGACGTCGACGCGAGATTGCGGTAGTCGACGACGGGGTTGCTCGCGAAGCCTTTGAGACCGACGCCGACGGATTGGCTTCCGCTCGCCACGGCATAAGTGCCGTACGTCGTTTCGACGACTCCCGTCGTCTCGTACAGCTTCACTTGAAAGTTGAATACCCAGCCCGCGGAAACGACGCCGGAAAGCTTGCGGCCGACGTTCTTCCACTGCACGACGCAGACGCGGTTCGGCGCCGTGCCGACGGTCTCCACCCGCACTTCGGCGGTGGGATCGTTCGATCCGATGTTGCAGGTGTTGGCCGCCACGGCGTCGTAGGAAGTGGTAGCCGTCGACTCGATCACACCCTGAAGCGTCGTGCTGCCCGTGACGGGACCCATGCGGATCCAGCCGTTGGTCGACACGCCGATCGCGTTGTACCACTGCGCTCCGGGCGCGTTGCCGCCCCACGGGAAGTCGAATCCGATCGGGATGTTCGCGTAGAACGCGTCATCGATCGTCACGCCCGCTTCCAGCTGGACGCCGCCGGTGATCTCCGTGTAGGGGGTGATGAGGTTTTGGAGGCCGTAGGTGGCGGTCCGATTCTGAGCTGCAATGCCGCCGCAGAGGAGTGCGGTGGCGAACGCGGCAACGGCGAGAGTCGACTTCATGAAAGGTTCCTTGCTGACGGAGCGCCTCGCGCGGGCGCCCGAGAATGGTACGGAGTTCGTACCGTCCGTGTCCATCCGTGCGCGTGACGATCCGCGGACGATGGAGCAGGGGCCGGGCAACTCGTTTCGGGGACGTGGGTTGTGAAAAGGAAGCCGCCCCGCCTTTTCGGGGCGGGGCGGCTTCGATCGGTGTGATCGGTTGATCAGAGACCGAAGACGAGCGTGCGCTTGTTCGACGTGCCGAAGCCGCCCGCCGCCGGGAGGCAGAAGGCCTGAAGGTCGAACGAGGCACCGCAGAGCGCCGGGACGTACGGCAGCGACACGGGCACCGAGATGCCGCCGAGGGCGTCGTAGCCCGCGACGATCAACTGAGCGGTGAACGGATCGAGGTAGAGGTCGCAACCGATGTTGATGACGACCGAACCCGCGACGTCGAACGCCAAGATGGCGCCGTCGAACGCGTTCGCGCCCGAGGCGTCCACCGTGAAGTTCGACCCGAGGACCGGAAGTCCCGAAGTCAGCGTGAGCGCGTTGCCGCCCGTCGCCGCGCAGCCCGCACCGGACGACGTCGCTTGCGCCGAGGTGAAGTTCACGGTGAGTTTGAAGAGACCCGGCGTCGAGGCGGTCCCGTAACCCGCGACTTGAATCAGGTACGTGGTTCCCGCCGTTACTGCGAAGCCGGAGACCGTCGATTGATAGCCGCTGGTCCCGCAGATGTTCGCGCCGCCGGGGCCCGACGCGGTGCCACCGTCGTCGTTGCAAGCCAGCGACACGTACGCAGTGTTGCGCACCGCAAGGATGGTGTCGTTCAAATAGCCCGCGGACGTCGTGGCGGCGCCTTCACAGGTCGAGAACGAGGCGGTGCCGGTGCACGGAGCGAGCCACGCGAACCAAAGGTCGCGTGAGCCGCCGACGCACAGCGGGTAGGACGGGTTCACGAGCGTATTCGCCGTGTCGAAGGGGCCGTTGACGCCGATCGTCACCGGGAGCGCACCTGCCGGAACGTCGTTCGCTTGCGTGTAGATTTCGATGTTGATCGTGGACGTGGCCGACAATCCACCCGCCGCCGTCGCCGTGACCGGGAACGCCGCGGTGCCCGCGACGGTCGAGGTCAGCGTGACCGCGTAGGAGAAGATGTTGTCACCGGGGGTTTGGTCGCCGTTGGTGCCGTCGTCGTACATCGGCTGAGCCGCCGGGCCGCCGACCGCGCTGAAGTTGACGGTTGCCGCGACGCCGGAGAAGGGCGTCCCTGCCGGGTAGATGCCGACCTGCGCCGTCAACACGGTCACGTTGCCCGAAAGAACGCTCGTCGGCGAAGCGCCGCCCGCCACCGTGAGGAAGGTGGTCGGCGGAGGCGTCCAACGGTAGGTGTCACCCGCGACCGGGAGAGACGTCGGGCTGATGGCGCACGTCGCCGTGTTGGC
>JAFMJN010000248.1 GCA_017853435.1 Planctomycetota bacterium
ACCACCCGATTTGCGGAACTCCGACATCGCGAGCGGAATCGGATCGAATCCTCGTGATCGAAGGAGTTCCGCCGTTCGCGGCGCCGCGGCGTCGATCAACGCGCGACCACGAACGACGTGCAGGTTGCACGCGAAGCCGACCGCGCCCTCGTCGCCCGGAGGCTCGAGCAGGTCGTCGAACAGGTCTTCGATCGCCGCCCGTGCATCCGCGTCGAAGGCGTCCGGGCACCACAGCGCCGTGGATGCGTCGAGCGGCGCCAAGCACGTATCGAGGTGGTACCACCTCGGGTCCACGAGTCGCAGCGGCACCACGGGACGCCCCACCATCGCCGCGACTTCCGCGAGTGCGGCCTCCGACGTCCGGAAGCCCCATCCGCCGAGGATCGCCCGCCTTCCGGGGTGTGGCAAAAGGTCCCCCATCCCCTCGAGAACGCCCGCCGATTCCGGCAATCGGTGGATTTCGTAGCCGCCCCCCCGGTACCACCGTTCGAAATGCGCAACTTCCGGACGACGCTCGGCGCTGGCCATGGAAGACAGCAACACGCGCAAACGCCCCGAATCGTCCCGCCACGGGAACGACTGGTTCGCGCAGAACACCATGTCCGGTAAATCGGGGTCCGGATCGAGTACGTGGGTCGCCACCCCGAGCCCGGTGTAGACGTCCCTTAGGGCCCGCCACTGCTCGCGCGCGACGATCGGGTCGACGACGTTGATTCCCCCGTCCGCCGCCCGCATGTGGGGGTTGATCGCATAGGCCACGCGGAAATGGTCGGGCGCGCAGAGGAGGACGCCCTCGTCCGGAGTCATGGTCGTCATCTCGGCTCCAAGCATAGCGCGAGGCCCAAGGACCTCCCGATGCGAGTTCATTCGGGAGTCAATCCGAAATGCGTGACCAAAGCCGATCGAATGTCGGCGGGACTGAAAATCTGTCCGCCGAACGTCGATCCCAGTGCGGCGAGGATGGCGGACCAATCCGAATGATCCTCGTGGAACCGGGCAAGAAAACGTCGGAGATCATCCCCCACTCGCTGTGGTACCACCACAGAATCGGAGGGGACGAGCGCAGCCAACCGAAACACGTCGTTCCGGTGCTTGTCGACGTCTCGTTGATCCACGGTCTCTCCGCGCGATTGGCGTTCGGACAGATCCAACCAGGCTCGCGCTTTCATCGCGAGCAGCGCGGTCGGCGTTGCAACAGGCAATCCGTCGATCACCTCGACGCAATCACGCAGCATTCGGTAGTAATCATCGTCGAGAAGGATCGCCGAAAGTCCCGTCCTTGCGTCGGATCCACCGAGCGGGACGACGGTTTGCCCGAAACGGAGCAGAAGCCCGTCCGGTTTCCTACTGAAGAGTTCGAGAACCGCCGGGACGTCTCCTCGTATGGGCGATGAGAATCGATGCAACTCGGGCGTTCCGTCGAACCGTTCCCGATTTCGGTATCCGCCTTCACGTACGAACACTCGGATCGCTTCGACGAAGTCCGCATTCATCGCCTCGGCGATGATGACGACGTCGAGATCCTTCGTGGATCGGAACGTGAGCGCCTGCCGAGCAAACCACTCGTGACAGGCTCCCCCACCGATCACGACGAATCCATCCCGGTGCTCGCCGAAGTGTCGGCGAAACAGTTCCAAGCCTTTCACCATCGAACGGTCTTCAGAACATCGTCCAGTGCTTTCCGAAGACGCTCGTCCGCGGTTCCATGCAGCGATAGGTAGAGAGACAAAGGGTCGGCACATCCTCCGCGACCGAGTAGATCGGGTGAATGACGCCACACCTCGACCCGAGCGTCGGCGTCGTCCTCGAATTGGACTTCGACGAAACTGCGACTCTTCGACGCAAAAACCGTCTTGCTCGCAGCAAACGTCGGAACACTTCCTTCCGCAAGTTCCGTCAGATCGCTGACGGCGGTCAGACCCGCCCGCACGAAGCCGACGGGCGGGTCCGACGCACGCACCTTCGAGACGAACTTCACGAAGTGCGTGCGTATCACCGGCGAAGAGAGCACGGGGAACGCCTTGTTCCAGAGTTCCCGTCCGTCGACGTCGAATACGAGACGCAGCGTCCTTCCCTCGTACCGAGCGCGGCAAAGTCCTGCGGCGACGAGTTCATCCTTCGCCTTCGTCAACATCATGGGCGAATACCCAAGCCGATTCGCAGCTTGGGCAAGCGACCCGGTGTCCATTCTCTCACCCTGAAGATGCGCGAGAACAACGAGTTGCGCCACGTTGCCGAGCGCTTCCGTGCTTCTCGGCGCCGGACGGGTCATCCTCTCGCGCAAGTCGACGAACAGCGTCGGCAGGAAGAGCTGACTGCCCGGCACGATGAACGGGACCCGCCCCGCAACAAGGCGTGCGCGCGTCGTCGAGTTCACGCCGGTCAGCACAAGGACGACGGGGGCATCGACGGTCGTCGCGATCGTCGCGAGATGAGCGGCATAGGCCGCGGGGGTCGCCACCTCGATGCCGGCGGATTCAACGGCCAACACCAAGTCGACGTCGAGCAATCGTGTCGATTCGAGTCGGTACCTCCCGCGGATCGCGAGGGACAACCGTGTCTCAGCATGCATCAATCGCTTCGGTGCCGAGAACGACGTTCCGAGAGTGGATCGGAGATAGCCCCGAACGTCGGGGGTGGTTCGTGCCATAACCATATAGTACTGGATGAACGATTTGACGTTGTATTTTATCGTCCATTTGTGGTTTATATATTTTGAATCGCCTTTGAAAACCCGAGGCCGCCCACGGTCGACGGACGCGCCCCGGTGAAGAGCCCCGCGTCTTATTGCGGTGGTCAGTCGCGATCGATCGGAAGCCCCTCGCATCGTGATCCGTCCCCTTCGTTCCGGTCGCAGTATCGATCCGTCGGCCGCGCCTGCAATGGCGCGACGGGTCTCGACGCGAGAAACTTGGAGAACGCCCGCGCCCACCGATCGTCCGCGCGAATGAAGGCACACCGAGATCCCGCACTAGGCGCGACGCCTTGAGCGAGAGCCCCCTCTTCAATCCCGCGTCGACAGCGCCCTGCCCGACTCGATTCAAGCGGTTTTCCTACGCGACCATCGGAAGTCAGAGATCCTCTGCGGGCACGATCTTGGTCCTCATCCGGCTTTCCCATGCCCGGGGCACGGACATCCACGAGGGGCCTTCGATCGACGGTTCGGCGGCGATTCCACGACCTCGAGAGGGAGGCCCGTCCCGAAGACCGCCGCATCCTTTCGGCGTCACGGAGGGCCCGTAGCATAGGCCCCCCGGGTGAAACGGGGCATCCACCATGAGCGACCTCCTCTCGACCGTTGCCGATCTCGTCCGCCAAGCCGTCACGACGACCTTCGGGACCGACCCCGGCCCCGTCGCCGTGGACGTCTCCGACAACCCCGCGCACGGCGACATGTGCGTCAGCATGTTCGGGCTGGCCAAAGCGCTCCGAAAGGCGCCGCCCGCCCTCGCGGCGCAGCTCGCCCCGGTACTCGCGGGGCGCGGCCCCATCGCGAAGGCGGAGGCCGTCGCCGCCTTCGTCAACATGACGATCGATCGCGCCGCCCTCTTCGACGCGGCCGTACGGCCTCTCGTCACGGACGCCGCCGCTGCGGGTCGCGGATCCGCCCTCGCGGGTCGCCGTCTGCTCGTCGAGTTCTCGGCTCCGAACACGAACAAGCCCCAACACTTGGGCCACCTCCGCAACAACTTCCTCGGCGATTCCGTCGCGCGCATCCTCGCGAATGCGGGCGCCGACGTCACCCGCGTCAACCTCATCAACGACCGCGGCATCCACATCTGCAAGTCCATGCTCGCGTGGAAGCACTGGGCGAACGGCCT
>JAFMJN010000249.1 GCA_017853435.1 Planctomycetota bacterium
GGCGTCGGCTTCTCGATCACGCCGACGATGCAGGTCACCATCGGCCAGTGAGGGCCGAACGCGGCGAAAGGTCGCCGCAGGAGAAGGGCCGGGTCAACCCCGGCCCTTTTTCATTTCGACACGCCTCCGAGACACCAATCGAGAAGGTGCGGGGCGAATCCTCGAACACCCTTTCCGATCAGGATCCACTCGGAAATCTCCGCGATCGGAATCCAAGGAAGATCCGCGCGCACCGCTTCGAGAAGTCGACCGGAGACGTTCATCCGGGGCAATCCGGGTTCGAGTCCCGCGAACTCTCCATAGAGGGTATCGACTCGAGTCGATGCGTAGCGCCCGTAATTCGCGCCCCACGAACCGTTCAGCGCATCCGTGGTGAACAATTGGAAGAAGTTCTCCGCATCGGGGTAATCGGCGAACCACGAAGCCCACACGACTCCGAACTCGGACTTGCCCAGTCGATCCATGAACGGACCGATGGCTTCGACGCGCGGGGTCAACGTGATGCCCACGTCGCCCGCCTGCTTCACGATCAGTTCCGCCGCCTTCGACACGCGCGGATCGCCGAAATCCGCGAAGAGGAAATCGATCGGAGGCAGCGGGTTCGCGGGGCCGAACCCTTCTTTCGCGAGCGCTTCCTTGGCCCGTGCGAGATCACGCTTCGCGTAGACCCAAGGAACGTTCTTCACCATGTCGTGTTCGGGCAACGCGGTCGGCAGCGGGCTGTCCACCTTCTTCGCGAATCCCGTGAAACCGACCTTCACGATCGCATCGCGGTCGAGGGCGAAAGCCAACGCTTCGCGCACGCCCTTCTTCGAAAGCACCGGGCTTCCGTAGTTGAATCCCAGATAGGCGGTCGTCAGCGGAAGCGCGGGGACCATCGACACTCCTTTCCCGCGCATCGCCGGAAGAAGCGTTCGATCGGCGTTCAGAAAGTGCTTCACGTGCGCGGATAGGAGCTCGACCGCATCGAGTTCCCCCGCGAGGAAACGTGTCGCGACGTCCTGCGGCTCGGAAACCGGCTCGAGGCGAAGTTCGTCGATATTGCCCGCGTGCACCCGCCGACCGTCGGTATGTCGAACGAAGCGCGTCACCGTCGCGGTGCGTTCGACCACGCGAAACGGCCCGGTGCCGATCGGATGATCGGACAAGTCTCGACCGTACCGCCTGAACGCTTCGACCGGGACGATCGACGCCCACGTCTGCGTCAACAACGCGCGCAGTTGCGGGTACGGTTTCACCAAAGTCACGATCACCGCATCTCCGTCGACCGCGAGGCCCTTCGGGGGAGCGTCGTAGTCCGCGACGCGGTTGCGTTCCGCGGACTCGCGCCACGCGTCGAGACCTTCGATGCGGCCCTCGAGGAACAGTTTCCACGCCGGACTCGGAATCTCCGGGTCGGCGATGCGGAGCAGACTGAACACCACGTCCCGCGGGGCGACGTCGCGCCCCTTCCCACCCTCGAAGCATGCGTCATCGTGGAACCGGGCACCGGGAAGCACCCGCAGCCGTACCACCGTCTTCGACGTCCCCACGGGCAGCCACTCGCAGAGGCCCGCGACGATCGCGATCCGCCCCTGCCCGTCGACCGCCGCCCGCAACGGCGATTCGAAACTCTGCTGAAGGTGCCGTTGATGAAGCGGGTCGATGATCCGCGCGGGGTCGAGCGTCGTCGGCGGTGACGACACGGAAATCCGGAGCGTCTTTTTCGGCGTCGGCGTCTGAGCGACCGACAGCGCGGCGAACAGCATCGCGAAAATCGCCGGAACTATGCGGTTCATGGGGCGGAACTCCTGATTTTCCAAGGGTTCGCGGAGAGCCGTTGGAGGGGAACGGGCGACGGCTAGACTACCCGGCCCAACGGGCGTCCCTCAAGCGAGATTCATTCCATGAACAAGATCAAGGTCGTCAATCCGGTCGTCGAACTCGACGGCGACGAGATGACGCGCATCATCTGGCAGTTCATCAAGGATCAGTTGATCCTCCCCTACCTCGACGTCCAGCTCGAGTACTACGACCTCGGCATCGAGTACCGCGACCGCACCGACGATCAGGTGACGATCGACTCGGCGAAGGCGATCGCGAAGCACGGCGTCGGCGTGAAGTGCGCGACCATCACCCCCGATGAAGCCCGCGTCAAGGAATTCAACCTCAAGAAGATGTGGAAGTCGCCGAACGGCACGATCCGCAACATTCTCGGCGGCGTGATCTTCCGCGAACCGATCATCATTTCGAACATCCCGCGACTCGTTCCGCACTGGACGAAGCCGGTCGTCGTCGGTCGTCACGCGTTCGGCGACCAGTACCGCGCGACGGACTTCAAAGTTCCGGGCCCCGGCACCCTCACCGTCACCTTCACGCCGAAGGACGGCGGCGAGCCGATCCGCCACAACGTCTACACCTTCGAAGGCTCGGGCGTCGCGATGGCGATGTACAACGTCGACGAGTCGATCCGCGACTTCGCGCGTGCGTCGCTCCGCTACGGCATCGCCCGCAACTTCCCGGTCTACCTTTCGACCAAGAACACGATCCTCAAGGCCTACGACGGCCGCTTCAAGGACATCTTCGCCGAGGTCTACGAGACGGAGTTCAAGGCGGAGTACGAGAAGGCCGGTCTCACCTACGAGCACCGTCTGATCGACGACATGGTGGCGGCCTCCCTCAAGTGGGAAGGCGGTTACGTGTGGGCCTGCAAGAACTACGACGGCGACGTTCAGTCCGACACCGTCGCGCAGGGTTTCGGTTCGCTCGGCCTCATGACGTCCGTGCTGATGACGCCGGACGGCCGGACCGTCGAAGCGGAAGCGGCCCACGGCACCGTGACCCGTCACTATCGCCTGCACCAACAAGGCAAGCCCACGTCCACCAACCCCATCGCGTCGATCTTCGCGTGGACCCGCGGTCTCGCGCACCGCGGCAAGTTGGACGGGACGCCGTTGGTCACCAAGTTCGCCGACACCCTCGAAGCGGTCACGATCAAGACCGTCGAAGAGGGCAAGATGACGAAGGACTTGGCGCTTCTCATCGGACCAAACCAGGCGCACCTCACCACCGAGGGCTACCTCGAAGCGGTGCGTGCGAATCTCGAAAAGGCGATGAAAGCCTGATTCAGCGAGGCGCCTGCGGCAACGCCGCGAGCGCCCGTTCGATCTTCGCGAGACGGAGGCCGCGAGCCGCAAGGCGCGCGGCCTCCAGCGCTTCTCGGGCCGCGGCGACGTCACCCAAAGCCGCTTCGACGTCGGCGATGGCGGACCACCACACGGGAGCGGCGCGCTCAGGAACGCCCTTTTCCACCGCGTCGCGCAGACCGTTGCGCAGCGTCTCCAACCCGCGCAAGGCATCTTCCCGTCCTCGACGCCGTTCGACGAGCCGCGCACGCTCGAGGGCCGCACGCACTTTCGCCTCCGGATCGACCGACTCCTTCACGGCGAGATCGAGGGCGACTTCCGCCGCCGCCTCGTCACCCGCCGCGGCTTCGAGTTCCGCGAGGACACGAAGCGCTTCCTGCCGCGCGGTGGAACCGACCGCGAGATCATCTTCCCCACGGGCGGACAGATCGGCGACCACCGCGGCACGTGTCCGCGTGACGACGGCACGCGCATCCGCTTCCCGTGAGCGGTCGCGCAGCCAATTGGCGTAGTTGAGCGCGGATCGGAATTCCTGTGGGTGACGCTCGAGTTCGCGTTTCCACGCCGACTCCGCCTGCGCATCCAGTCCCTGCAGGGCGTACGCGAGGGCCAGTCCTCCCGAAGCGGTGCGCAACTCGGGATCCTGACGCAGCGCCAACGTGAAGAACCGTACCGCGTCCGCGAGCGC
>JAFMJN010000043.1 GCA_017853435.1 Planctomycetota bacterium
TGCCCGGCGAATCCGGTCATCGCGAAGAGGGCCTTCGAGGGATTCGACGAGAGGAACTGCACCGAGGGGAGATACGTCGTCAGTTGGAGTTCGGTGCCGATACCGACGGCGACCGGAAGCCCCGGACTCGCCGAACGCAAGACCGAAAGGATTCCACCTCCGGCGACGGTCGTCCCGGAGATCGCGGTCAGTGCCGGCGTTTCCGGCGGGGCGAAGATGATGCCCGCGTTGGTGGAGAAGGAGTTGCCCGGAACGGGGCCGCCCGCGAAATTCGCTCCGGCCGGTCCGACTTGCGGAACGATCCCACCCTTGTTCACGATCGACGAGTTGACGTCGGCGTCGAGAGCCAAGGCACCTTGTCCCGACGGAATCGACGTCGATGATCCGACTCCGCGGCTGCCGCCGCGACCGCCGATGAGATACGAGCCCGACGTGCCGTCGTCGACGATCGAAACGATCGACGCGTTGGACGCCTTGATGGCGAAGCCTCCCGCGGGTGTCGAGTTCGAGGTGATCCACGGTCCGCCACCCGTGCCGCCGATCAAGCGAGGTCGGGAGAAGCACACGATGGAATTTTGGATGACTTCCACAGCGGGAGCCGCCTGGGCGTAGAAGTTGGGCTCGACGCCGAGATTCGTCGCCGTGGCATCGAGATCGTTCGCCTGCACCCAGGAGGCGGAGACGAGCAAGCCGGACGTCGGAGGCACGGCCGCCGGGTTGTGACGAATGCGGACGTTCTGCAGGTGGACGTCGGTCGAATTGAGGACCGCCACGCCACCGTTCGAGAAGTACATGCGATCGAACGCCACGGGGCCGGTGCAACTCGCGATGCCCGCGGAGAGACCGCCCGCGGTGGTCGGACGTTCGACGACGAGTCCCGAAACGACGGCCGTTTGGGTAGAGGGGACGTTCGTCACCGTCAACGTTCCGACGAGTTTGTTCGCGATGGGCTGGGACGGAATGGACATTGGGTACGACGTCGCGTTCCAACCCACGATCGAGACACCCTTGTCGACGACGACGTTCTCCACGTAGACGCCGGCGCGAACGAAGATGCGGTCGCCCGGATTGGCCGCGGAGATCGCCGCGGAAATCGTCGTGAACGAGGCCCCGGGGCCGTTCGCCGCATCGACGATCCATTCGCTGCCTTGAGCCGTGAGGACCCCCGCCACGAGCGGGAGCGCGAGAAGGGTACGCCTGAAAATTTCGGTAACGATCATGAAACAACTCTCCGGACGGGACGGTGCGGGGCTTCGGACTTCGTCGGGTTACGTCGCTCGGAAGCACCCCCGGTCGGACACCACTTGCGGAAGCGATGTGTCGACCGCACCTCAGCGTAACCCACGATCCGTCAACAGGTCGCCACCGTCGCCGCGGCGCGGTGATCCGACGTAAATCTTATGAAGTTCGGCGATCCGTTTTCATCCTAATTTCTTGAAGATTCGGACGGTGTAAAACGCAGCGTGATATTTTTCTTTCCCAAACTGAACACATCTTGACTGTAATAAATCGATCCGACATACTTTAGGTGTCGATAAGAAGCCCGGAGTTCCGGCTTTGAGTCGTCGTCCGTTGAGCGAGCTCGCAGTTCCGTCGCCCGAAAGGGAAAACGGGACGGGGTTCGGGAGTAAATCATGCGCCGTCACCTTGCCCCTCTGATGTTCACCGCGCTCGCGGCCGTCGCGTCGGCCCAGTCGTTCGAGTGCTCGCCGCCGAACGTGGCGCTCCCGATCGGCAGCACCGCCGACTGCGAGAACGCCCGTTGGAACGGGGAAGGGCCGTTCGCGGGAGTCGTGAACGTCGCGGATTGCGGGATGCCCGCGGCGGGCAGCCAGTACGCGCGCCTCGTCGCCTCCGGTCCTCTGTCGGCTTCGCACCCCGCAGGCACCCTTCCGGCGCGTCCGCTCCCGCTCGGCGTCGCGGAGATCCGTTTGGACGCTCCCGCGGGGGCAACCACGGTGTCGCTGCGCTACAACTTCCTGAATCAGGAAGCCCTCTGGGGCCCTCCGGCGGCGGGTTTCAACGACGGCATGGAAATCGCCCTTTGCGATTCCGTCACGGGCGCGCGCATTCAATCGCTCGCGTACGCCGACACCTTCTCGGCGATCCCCGCCTCTCCGTGCGGGTCCGTCTACGACGGTTCGGTGGACACCCTCGCGGTCGGAGCGGACACTCTGACTTTCAATTTCGGTGCGCCGCTCCCGGCGGGCTTGCACCTCTCGATCGCTTGCTGGAACACGTTCGACGACGACTTCGATTCGTCGGTCGTGGTCGACTGCGTCACTTGGGGTAATTCTTGGGAAGTCGGATTCCTTTCGGGACCCCGCGTGCAAAACGTGACGACCGGCGGCCCCGGTTTCGTGATCGGTTCCAACACGTCGGTTCAGACCCGCGGCGGTTTCCCGTTCATCGAGGGCTACCACTGCATGGTGGCGCAGCTTTGGGACGGCAACATCGCCCAACAATTCGGCGGCATCGCCGGCGATTATTGGATCTGCACGGACCGTCCTTTCATCGTTCTCTCGGAAGGTTTGTTGACGGGCGGAGTCAACCCGGGCCGCGGCCCGACGGTGAACTTCACGCTCCCGCTCGCGGCCTACGGGTCGTTCTGCGGACGCGGGATCGTCATCCAGTCCTACATCATTACGGAACTGATCACGAACCCGTCGTTCACCACGGCGTTGTTCGGCTGGTTCCGCTGAACCCGGTCCTTCGCATCGAAAAGGGCGCCCCTCGGGCGCCCTTTTTTCGTTGGGAGGGGGCCTTCGTCGGGGAGCGTTAACGTCCGTCATGACGGTCTTTCATCCCGGGCACGACGCCCTCCACGGATTCACGGTGGTGATCTTCTCGAACGCGGGGCGCACCTACGCCGGGCGATGGGATGCCGTCGACGGCGACGTCGTCTGGTTGAACGACGCGGTACGCCACGACGTGGCGACGTCCGAGGTGTCCGAAGAGGCTTTCCTTCGTCGTCTCGCGATGTTCGGGCCGACCCCGGAACATCGGCGTTTGGCCGTCCCTCGTTCGGACGTCGTGGACGTGCGGCGATTGGGCGACTGGATCCGCTCGCGCGAAACCTAGAGCGCGGAGCGTAGGACGCTCGGAGCGGTACGCAGCGACTCCGAAGCGGCGAGGAAGCGCGCGTGCGCCGACGTTGATTCGGCGCGACTCAGGCCGATCCGGGCCCGCAGCAATCGGTTCTTGGGCGTGTGTTCCCACGAAACGAATTCGACGATTTCTGTCCGGTAACCCTTGGCGCGAAGCCACAGGGCGCGAAGGGCGTCGGTGAGGCACGCGGCGTAATCGGAGGCGAGGATGCCGTCGTCGATGAACGCATTCGCGGCGACCGATTCGGACAAGAGTCCACGGACTTCGCGATGACAGCAGGGTACCGCGAGGATGTGCGTCGCGCCCGACTCGACGCCGCGTCGAAGGGCGTCGTCGGTCGCGGTGTCGCATCCGTGAAGCGAGACGACCGCGAACGGATCTTGGGGAATCGGGTACGTCGACGCGTCGCCGGTTTCGAAGTCCATCCCGGTGAGTCCGAGGGAGCGCGCGCGGCGGCGGCACGTGTCGATGCGTTCGGGGTTGCGATCCACTCCGAGGACGCGGACGTCGGCGCCGGTCGAGGCGAGGGCTGCGCGCACCATGAATCCGAGGTAGGCGTTCCCGCAGTTCAGATCCACGACATCGACGCGACCGCCGATTTTCGTCGACTCCATATGGCGTACGAGAAGCGGCACGAGATGTGCGACCTGCTTCAGCTTGCGACGGTTGTCGGCGGAAACGGTCCCGTCGGGATTCATGATCCCGAGGACGCGGAGCAGGCGAGACGCTTCCGGCCCCTTCACGGGGCCGAGATCGACGTCGAGATCGGGGGATTCCGACGCGCCCGAACGTGCGCGGTTTGGCTTCGCCATGGGCGCGGGGCGGGGGTGGCGCGGGCCCGCCCCCGGTGCCGAATCAGCTCGCCGGCTTGGCGGCGACGGCCTTCTTCGCGCGCGCGGCGATGCGCGACTTGGTACGCGAGGCGGCGTTCTTGTGCATGACGTTGTGCTGCGCGGCCTTGTCGACCTTCTGCTGCATGCTCTTCACTTCCACGGCGATGCGGGCTTCGTCGCCCGACTTGAGCGCGTCGTCGAGACGCTTCATCGCGGTCTTGAGAGCGGCGCGCTCCGACTTGTGGGAGGTACGGCGGGTGGTGCTTTGACGGGCGCGCTTGAGGGCTTGCTTGGTGTGGGCCATGGTGCGTGATCTCGGGGACGGATGTCGTCCCGGTTCAGGTTGAGAGTTTCTTGCGGAGGTCTTCAACCTTCGCGCGCACATCCTTGAAGCCGATGTCGGCTTCGAAGATGGTCTCGAAGGTGCGAAGCGCGCGCTCGAGGCGCTCAGGGCCACCCTGGCGTTCGAGCGTGCACGCGAGTTCGTAGAGAATTTCCATCTTGGGGCCGTTCAACGACGTGATGGCGTCGGCGGCCTCCGAGAACTGTTTGACGGCGAGGTCGAGGCTGCCGCTTTCGGCGAACGCGCGACCGAGAAGGTGGAGAGCCGACACGCGGTGTCGGGGATCCTTCACGCCTTGTTGCAAGGCCTTGATCGCGTCGTCGGTATCTCCCGCTTCGAGCAGGGCCTTGCCGAGACGGAAGCGGAGTCCGAGATCGGTGGGGCGGGCGTCCGAACGGCGGCGGATTTCGTCGAGTTCGAGCGACGCGAGTTCGCGGGTGCGGCGAGCGATATCTTCGGCGACGCCCGAGGATTTCGCGTGATCGAGATTCTTGCGAGCGCGTGCGAGGCGCGCGTCGCCGAGGCCGTCCTTCGCTTCTTCCGAAGACGCATCGGCACGGACGGCGTCGAGGAACGCGTCGACCGCACCGTCGTAGTCCGCGGCTTCGAGTTTCGCGCGTCCGAGTTTGATCGTGAGGCCGACGTCGCCCGGAGACTGCTCGAGCGCGCGTTCGAGTTCGAGCACGGCATCCGCGAGATCTTCGGCGGTCTTCGAGAGACGTTGACGACGTTCGGCGTCGCCCAGGTCTTTTTGGCTCTTCGCGAGATCGCGGGCCGATTTCGCTTCCTTGAACCCGGCTTGGGCGATGGCGCCTTCGGCGGCGAGATTCTTCCGCATCTTCGCCGCTTCTTGATCGCGGGGGTTGATGCGAAGGACGCGCTCGAAGCACTGCATGGCTTCGTCGTGGCGTTTCTGTTCGTAGAGGAGTTGGCCCAGGATCTTGAGCGAGCCGGTGTCCTCGGGGGCGAGATCCGCGAGAGCGGCGAACACGGCTTCGGCGCTTCGGCGAAGATTGAGCGCCAAGAGCGCGTGACCCAACTTCATGTTGAGCGAGACGTTGCGCGGGTCCTTCCGGATCGCTCCTTCGCAGAAGCCTGCGACGGCCGCGTGCGCTTTGAACACCGACGCGAAGAAGATGCCGATCCGCGCCCCGAGGGTCCCGAGCCCCGTCACGACGGCGCTCGGGTAGCCTTTTTCGAACTTGCGCGACGCGGAGACGAGCAGCCCCTTTCGGGCTTCGCCGCAGTCGGCGTCCAAACGCAGGATCTCGGCGTAGAGATCCATCGCCCCGTCGAAGTTTTTCCGGCGGGCTTCGTTGTCGGCACGTTCGAGGTATTTGGAAACGTCTACCAAGGGGTCTCTGTGGATCGGGGATGGCCCCCGGGGAGGGGCCGCTTGCCTGTTTGCGACAGGGAGGCAACATAGCAACCAAGGGGCGGGCGTCAACGACTCGGCCGCCCCGGGAGCCCCCGTGAAACTCGTCTATTTTCCCGATCCGGTGCTCATGAAGAAGGCCGCGCCCGTGACGGCTTTCGACGACGATCTCCGGCGGAAGATCGCCGAAATGGAGCCCCTGCTCGACCTCGAATCGGGGATCGGGCTCGCGGCGCCGCAAGTCGGGTGGGGGGTGCGCCTGCTCCTCGCACGCCCGGACGGGGACCGCAGCAAGACCGTCACCCTCGTAAACCCCGAGATCGTCAAGAAGAAGGGGGCCGAATGGGGGGAGGAGGGGTGCCTTTCGTTCCCCGGAATCTGGGGCAACGTCCTGCGGGCCAAGTGGATCCGCGTGAAGGCCCAGGACGCATTCGGCAATCCCGTCGAGTTCGAGGCGGAGGACCTCTTCGCCCGCGTGCTCCAACACGAAATCGACCACCTCGACGGCAACCTTTTCGTGAACAAGATGAGCCCCGCCGACCAAGCGGTCAATCGCCGCAAGCTCGAGGATATGAAGGCCCGTTGGTCCGCGACGGGCACGCCGACCACATGAAGGTCTTCGAGGGGATCGAAACCGCCGCCCGAGGCGGACTCCGCAAGTGCGTGGCGACCCTCGGGGTATTCGACGGGGTGCACATCGGCCATCGGCACGTGCTCACGGAAACCGTTCTCTACGGGCAGGAGCGTCGCGCTCCGTCCGTCGTCGTGACGTTCGGCACGCACCCGAAGGGGGTCATCTCGGGAACCCCGCCGCAACTCATCACGTCGCTCCGGCATCGCCTCCGATTGTTCGAAGCCCTCGGTCTCGACGCGGCGTTGGTGCTCGATTTCGATGCGACCCTGCGGGGCACGTCGGCCGAGGATTTCGCCGCGCGCGTTTTCGCCGACGCGCTCGATTGTCAACTCGTCGTCCTCGGCTGCGACACGCGGTTCGGCCGCGGAGGACGCGGTGACCTGTCGCTCCTGCGCGACGTCGGAAAACGTCGCGGATTCGACGCCGTGAACGCGGACGCGGTCGTGGTGGGTGGACAAAAGGTCTCATCGACCCGGATCCGCGAATCGATTCTGAAAGGCGAACTGGGCGACGCGGCGCGTATGCTCGGGAGACCCGTCGCCGTTCTCGGAACCGTCGTGTCGGGCGACCGCCGCGGTCGAACGCTCGGTTGGCCGACCGCGAATCTCGACCTGCATCACGAGGTGCGCCCTCCCCGGGGCGTTTGGGGAGTTGAAGTCCTCGTCGACGGGATTCGTCGACACGGCCTGTGCAACATCGGGTTTCGGCCGACGTTCGACGCGCCGCCGCAGGGGGACCCCGATGCGTGGCCCGCGCGTGACGCCTTCGATCGGATCGAAGTTCACCTCCTCGACTTCTCCGGCGATCTCTACGGAAAAGACCTCGAAGTTCGGTTCCTCTGCAGAATCCGCGACGAGATGAAATTCCCGGGGAAGGATGCGCTCGTCGCCCGTTTGGAGGCCGACCGCGCGTGGTTCCGTCGTTGGCTCGCGGGGGAATCGTTCGGCGGTTGAAGAGACCGTCGTTCCCGTTTACACTCTTCGCCCACGGGAAGGTAGCTCAGCTGGTAGAGCATAGCATTGAAAATGCTAGGGTCGCCGGTTCAATCCCGGCCCTTCCCACTCCGCCCACGTCGCTCGCGCGCCGTGGGCGGTTTGCATTCGGGGCTCAGCGTTCCGCGAGTCCGAGGATGTCGCGCGTCCAGTGCGCCTCGACGTCGCGGTCGGCGAATGCGACCGCGTCCGGAGACGCTTCGCGCGCCAACGTTCGGAACGCGGGCGACAAGAGGTCGACCGAGCCGGTGATTCGGGCTCCCGGCATGCCGTCGCCGAGCGCGGACGCGTGCGCGGCCGCCGATTCGAGGGAACACGTCCGCCACACCGTGGCCGTCTCCATGAGAGCGAGCGCGAGGTCGTTCGGGAACGCCGGATCTTCGGGAAGAACGAAGGCGAGTCGTCGCTGCGCGTTCTCGCCGCGATGTTCGAGGACCCGCGACAGGTAGTTCGGTGGCGCCGCATCGAGTCGTGCGCGGACGCGGTCGGAGAGGTCGAGCGGCACGGGGCCGCCCGGAACGAGCACGACGTCGAGCGTGCAGCAGGGGTCGATCGCGATGCGCGCGTCGATCAGACGATCGATCGTCGTGCGGCGCCGCCAAAGATCGCGGGCGGAAATCCAGAGTGCGGCATGGCGCGCCATGGGAACGCCCGCGAGGGCTTCGGCCGCGTCCGGATCGACGACGTCGAGGTCGATGCGCACGACGTCCCGCGGGCCGTCGCGCGCCGGATCCGAGAGATGCGGGCGCGGTGCTTCGTCCAATCGTCGACCGAGGAGATCCTCGGCTTCCGCAAGCAGGGCGGCCATCGTCGCCGCGTCCATCGTGGGCGTGGCGACGACGCGGTACGGGGGGCGTGGGTCGAAGACGATGCCGAGCGACGCGGCGTCCGCGCGCATCGACGTACCCGGAAGAAGCGACAGGAGAAACACCTGAGCGTCGTCGCCGAGTCCGCGATGCTGAAGAAAGTCGAATCCGGCGCGTACGTCTTCCGGGGTGTCGCCCGGAAGTCCGACGATGAGGTCGACGAGAAGTTTGACGCCGTTTCGTTTCAGGCGTTCGGCGGCCTCCGCGACGAGTTTTGCGCTTCCGTGCCGCTTCGTGAGTTTCAGCGTGTGGTCGCTGACGGATTGAAGTCCGATCTCCACGCGTCCGAATCCGGCTTCGTGAAGCGCACGCGCGTGGGCGTCCGTGAGACCTTCGGCACGGACTTCTCCGAAGAAGTCGAGGGCGCGATCGCGATTCGCCGCCTTCAGGGTTTCGAGGAGATCTTCGAATCCGGGACGGTGGTTGAACGTCGGGTCGAGGAACACCACTTCACGCGCGCCGCGCCGCGCGAGCCCTTCGACGAGCGTGCGGACGTCTTCGAGCGGCAGACTGCGAAGGTTCGCGCTCGAACGCGGATAAAAGCAAAAGGTGCAGTGGGACCTGCAGCCGCGTACGGTTTCGACGTACGTGGATCGCGCGGGATCGACGGGAATCACGCCCTCGACGTAGGGAGACGGGAATCGCGCGAGCGGAAAATCGGGCGGCGCGGGTTCCGTCAGCGTTCCCGGCCCGCGTTCGGTCCTCACCGCGACACCGGGTAGATCTTCGATCGAGACTCCGTCGAGGAGGCGATCGAAAAGGGCGAGAAACGTTTCTTCGGCCTCACCCCCGACCGCGATGTCGACGGCGGGGTGCTCGATGACCCACGTGTTGTCGGAAGCCACCTCCGGACCGCCGACGACGATGCGGACCGCGGGAAGGCGGGCCTTCACGAGGCTCGCGATATGGAGGCTGCGCTCCGAGTTCCACAGGTAGAGCGACCATCCGACGAAGGTCGGCCGTTTCGAGACGATCAGATCGGCGAGAAGGACGTCGCCGAGTCGGTCGGTCACGTCCGGCGGCAGCACGTCGATGTCGAGGCGTTTATCGAGTCCCGATCGGCGCGCCGCGACGCCCAAGGCTCCCGCCGCCAACGGAACGTTGCCCGACGACGACAGCGCCGCCGGTTGGGGAACGGGAAGTTGAACGAGGACGAGTCGCGGCTTCACGCCTTCGTCCTAGCGCGGGACGCGGTCTCCCGGAAGCAGGACGGAGAGTCGGATCTCCGGGATCCTCCACAAAGGGCGCGTGGTGGTCGGGGGCATGTCGGCGACGGATCCCGGTGCGGTCGAGTAGAGCACCGCTTGACCCGCACCGACGATTTCGATGGAGTCCGCGCCGATGATCGCCGCCGTGCGTTCTTCGAGGCCGAGACCCTTCAGCGAAGGATGGGCCGGAAGAATGTTCAGCAAGCGCGACACGCGCGCCCGCGCCAAAAGATGTTGGTCGACGATGAAGTCCGGAAGGACTCCGAGCCCCGCCGCCGTCGGGAGACGATCCGGGGCGATCGGACCTTCGGGGTCCCCGCGCACGAGCATCACGTCGCCGAGCACGGCCGCACCCGCCGACGTTCCGCCGACGATGGCGCCTTGCGCGTGATTGCGTCGAAGGATCCTCAAGGCTTCGGTCCCGGCGAGGAGTTGCATGATGCGCTCCTGCGAGCCGCCGCCGAACCAGTAGATGCGAGCCTGTCGGATCACCTCGAGCGATTCGGGCTGATCGGCGTCGCTCCCGCTTTTCGGGTTCCAGAGCGTGACGCGTTCAGACCCGTGGTGCTTCCACATTTCGACGGACGACCGACCCGCATCCTTCACGGACGACGCGGCGGGAATAACCACCACCGGCGCGTCGACACCGCCCGCGAGGGCGATCAATCTCGGAACGAGTCCGGGGGCTTCACCGCCTCCACCGACGGGAGCGACGATGCCCGCGCGCGGGTTCGGCGACGACGTCGACGCACATCCCACCACCAACGCGAGAACGAGGCACCGGGCGATTCGCTTCGGCACCATCAGTTGAAGGTGATGACGAGGGGGTTGCTGACTTCCGTCGGGTTCCACGCGGCATCCGCGGTGACCGCCGCGAAATGCAAGTTGAATCCGGCGAGGGCCGGGTAGAAGGGCACCACCACGCTCGCGGTCGCTCCGCCGACGGCGTTCGTCACGCCGACGAAGTTGACGAAAACCGACGGCAGATTCCAAGCGAGGTTGGCGAAGCCGGTCGCGATGGTCGCTTCCAGAACGAACGGCCCGCCGAGCGGTGTTTGTCCCGGGATTTCCGCCGCGGCGATGACGTAGAGGTCGCCGCCGTGTCCGGGTGCGGCGAGATTCAGCGTGTGCACCGCGCCCGTCGCCCAATTCGCGGACGGCGTTCCGAGCGACGCCTGCCACATCGTGCCGACGCGTGTGTAGATGTGGTCGCCCGATGGACTGCCGTCGTTGTTCGACTGGTTTCCGGCCGCGAAGAATTTCAGGGGCCCGGCCGCGATCGTCGAAGGCGCTTGCCAGTTCATCGTCCAGTTGCTCTGAGACGATCCCGACGTCGTGTGCTCGTGGTAGGCGGTGTTGCCCGTCGCGTTCTTCGTCTGCGCCGACGGATACGTCGGCGTCGTCATCGTGACGGCCCAGTTTCCGCGGAACGTGCCGCCTGAATCACGCATCGTGACTTGGAACCCGTGACGCGTCGCGGTCGAACCCGGGAAGCCGACGGTGATCGGGTGGGCGGTTCCGAGGGTGAGCAGTTTCGGCACGCCGAACGACATGTTCGCCGTGCCCGAATTCAGCGTGTAGCTGTTGTGGCACGCCGTGCACGAAGATGGGTTGTCGGTGGGGGCCCCCGCGTAGCCTGCGGGCGGGCCGGAAGAAAAGCCGCTGGCGATTTCCGGCACCAAGTGGGACCCGGCGACGGCGACGGCGAACGTGGCTGCGGTGAGAACGCTGCGGGAAAGGGCCATGACGTGACTTCTCCGGGAGTTTCCGGGCGCTTCCGAGATTCTAGCACTCGGGGCGGGGGCCGTTCCAACCGCGAAACCTCTCCGCCGGGGCGGGTTTACGAAGATTTCGCGCGTTTGCTTGCGGGTCGCTTCGGGGGGATCATTGACGACGGAGCCACGCGTGACTTGGACCTTCGAGCGACTGTACGCCCAATTCGGGGAGGATGTTCTTCGGGACGTCGTCCGCGACATCAACGACCTCATGTGCGGCATGGCCGGCAAGGGATCGAAGGTGAACCGCATCGGATTGCCGGAGACGATTTGGGTGAAGTTGCTCACCCGCGGCGGCTACAACGCCGAAGGCGTCGCGAAGGCCCTCGAGGGACGTGAACTCGGCCAACGCGACGCGGTCGGGCCGTTCAATCCCTACACGATCTATTCGATCGTGAACGTCGTCGACACGAACGGCGGGCCCATCACGCTCGAAGAACTCGACGTGCTTCTCACGGCGGCGTTGCGCTACCGCCAACTTATTCCGTGATCCCATGACGCGCGCCGTCTTCGACGCCCACGCGGATCTTTTCTCGAAGTCCGTGGAAGACGGCCTCGATTGGATCGACGACGCGCCGCGATTCGACGCTTCCTCCGACAATCTCCTTCGCGGTGGAGTGCGGGTTCAGGTGGCATCGGTCTACGTTCCGATGCGCAAGGACGGCGAAGAGGCGACGGCCGAGGCGTTGCGCATCGTCGGCGTCGCCGCCGACGCCGTTCGGCGTGCGCGGGGTTTTCGACGTGTGAACACGATCGGACAACTCGACGCGGCGCTCGCGTCGGGCGACATCGCCGTCGTCCTCGGCATGGAAGGTGCCGGACCGTTGCTCGGCGACCCCGATCGACTCCGGTTGTTCGCGCGGCTCGGCGTGCGGTTTCTCGGTCTCACCCACAACCACGCGAACGCATGCGGCGACGGCTGCTTCGCGAAAGACCCGGTCGGACTCACGCCGCGCGGACGCGCGATGGTTCATGTCGCGGAGGAGGAAGGCGTGGTGCTCGACGCCGCGCACCTGAACCCGCGTTCCTTCGACGACGTCCTCGAACTCTCGACGCGTCCGGTCGTCTGCACGCACGCAGGGTGCCGTGCATTGCTCGACGTCCCTCGGAATCTGACCGACGACCAGATCGCGCGAATCGCGGCTTCGGGCGGGGTCTTCGGCGTCGACGGATTTCCGGGTCACGTCGGCAAGGATCGGGCTCGGGGAGACCTCGACGACCTGGTGGCGCACGTCCTGCACGCCCTCGAGATCGCCGGCGAGGACCACGTGGGGCTCGGAGCCGATTTCGACGGAATCCCGACGAAACTTTCGGGTTTTGAAGATGCGTCCCGCTATCCCGCGCTTTTTTCGGCTCTTTCGGCGCGCGGGGTGGGGGAAACGACGCTCGACAAGTTGGCCTTCGGCAACTGGATGCGCGTGCTGCGCGGCGCCTTGGAACGGGCCCCGGGGAATGGTAGTTTTCCGACCCGCGATTGCGGCCAGCCTTGAGGTAGGGGCCTTCCGTCCCGACACCGCCGAGGACCGCGATCCCGAGAGAACCATCATGAAGGACGCCATTCATCCCAAGTACGTCGCCTGCAAGGTCACTTGCGGTTGCGGCAACACGTTCGCGACCCGCTCGACCCGTTCGGAAATCACGGTCGAAATCTGCGGAGCGTGCCACCCGTTCTACTCGGGCAAGCAAAAGTTCGTCGACACCGCGGGCCGCGTGGAACGCTTCATGAAGCGCTACGCGAACGCCTCGTCGAAGCCCCAGGCCAAGGCCTGAGGGACGGGCGCTTTCGCGCCCTTTCTCCTTCATGTCGATCGAGATCGTCGAGAAGTTGGGCGTCCGTCTCCGTGAGATGGCCGCCCGACTCCACGAGATCGACCGGCGCGTGGTCGCCGAAGGCGCCGCGCGTCCGCAGCTCATCCCGACGTTGATGCGCGAGCGTGCTTCGCTCGCTCCGTCGGTCGAACTCCACGCGGAGATCGAGCGTTACCGTCGCGAGGCCGCCGACGCCGAAGCGGCCGCCCGTACCGAAACCGATCCCGAAATGGTCGCTGAATTCCGCAAGGAAACGGCGGTCCTGCAGTCCAAAGTCGAAGCGCTCGCCGCGCGTCTCGTCGGGCGGTTTCTCGACTCGGATCCCGACGATCTTCGCGACGTGATCCTCGAAATCCGTGCCGGAGTGGGAGGCGACGAAGCCGCGCTTTTCGTCGCCGAACTTCGTCGCATGTACATGCGATTCGCGGAACGGCTCGGTTTTTCCGTGGAAGTGCTTTCGGCCTATCCGACGCCGCTCGGAGGGCTGACCGAAACGGCGCTGCTCATCTCCGGTGAAGGCGCCTACGCGCAATTTCGCTACGAAAGCGGCGGGCACCGTGTGCAGCGTGTGCCCGCGACGGAAGCGGCGGGGCGTATCCACACGTCGACGGCGACGGTGGCCGTGCTTCGGCAGGTGGACGACATCGCGATCGACATCAAGGATTCGGATCTCGTGATCGATACGTATCGCGCGTCGGGCGCCGGTGGACAGCACGTGAACAAGACCGACTCCGCCGTCCGCGTGACGCATCTTCCGTCCGGGATCGTCGTCGCGTGCCAGGACGAGCGTTCGCAACAGAAGAATCGTGCGCGGGCGATGTCGATTTTGAAGGCGCGCCTGCATGAGCACGCGACCGCCACACGCGACGCCGAACGCGCGAAAGATCGTCGCGAGCAGGTCGGCTCGGGCGATCGGAGCGACAAGATCCGCACCTACAATTTTCCGCAGGATCGGATCACGGATCACCGCATCGGAGTCACGTTGCACGGCATTCCCGCGTTTCTCGACGGGGCGCTCGACGTGATGGTCGGGAAACTGCGCGACGAGGAACGCACCCGTCGCTTGAAGGCGATCCTCGAGGAGAAGCGCGCGTGACCGCGTGGACCGCGCTGTCCCTTCTCTCCGCGTCCACGGACCACCTTCGGAAGTTCGGTTCGGAATCCCCGCGCCTCGACGCGGAGTTGTTGCTGGCGCGCGTGCTCGGCGTGACGCGTCTGCGTCTCTACATGATGCACGACATGCCCGTCGACGACGCGCAGCGCTCGGCGTTGCGGGATTTGGTCGCGCGGCGTGCGAAGGGGGAACCCGTCGCGTATCTCCTCGGCGAGCGGGAGTTTCACGGGCATTTGTTTCGGGTGGATCGCCGAGTGCTCGTGCCGCGGCCCGAGACCGAATTTTTGGTCGATGCGGGAATCGAAGCGATCGATCGATTGACGGCGGCCCGCGGGGCCGACGCGCCGATTTCCGTTCTCGATCTTTGTACGGGAAGCGGCTGTGTCGCCGTGTCGGTGAAACTCGCACGTCCCGCCGTCGAGGTCGTCGCGGTCGACGTCTCGAAGGAGGCGCTCGACGTGGCGCGCGCGAACGCCGATGAACTGTGCGGTCCCGGCGCCGTCGCTTGCGTCCTCGGCGATCTCGCCGAGGCGGTCGACGGGAGACGGTTCGACGTCGTTCTGTCGAACCCGCCCTACGTCACCGATGTCGAGTACGCGGAGCTCTCGGCCCACGTTCGCGATCACGAACCGGCGCTCGCCCTCCGAAGCGGCGACGACGCGTTGCGTTTTCATCGTCGGATTCTCGCGGCGTGCGTCGCGGGATTGTGCGCGTCCGACGGGCGCGTCGCGATGGAACTCGGAACGCCGGACGGCGCGTCCGAACTCGCCGCTTCGGTGTATCCGAAGGGGCGTATCGAAACGCGCCGCGACTACGCGGGGTTCGCCCGCGTGCTCATCGTCGACCCTTGAGCGGTGCTCAGCCCGTCGTTCCGCCGACGGGAGTCCCGCGGGCGACGAGGCGATCGAGGGCCGCGCGGTCTTCCGCCGACACCATCGTGAAGAAGAGCCCGAGGTCGTATTGACCGTCCGGGCGGCGTTGGCAGCGCACCACCGCGGCCTCGCAGGTCACGAGGCGATTGTCCTCGTCGTCCAAACGGAACTGGACCTTCACCAGGGCCATTTCATTGAGGGGCGTGGGGCTGACGGCGCAGGTACCGATGCGTGAAACGTTGGTAATGCGGCAGCCGAGCGTGTCGCCCCCCTTGTTGAGGGTTCCGTCGAAGGAGGTGTCGATACGCGGGGCGCGGCGGCGGTCGATCGGGTCGTTCGTGGTCATGGTTTCTTCCCTCGTGGACCCGCCTCGTTGCGAGTGTCCCCCCGGGGCCCTACGATCGGGGCGTCGGTGGAACGGCGGGTCTTCCCGAACACCTTTCGGCAGGCCTCCCTCAAAAGTTGAGTCGGAGGTTGGAAAAAGGGTGGAAGAGTCCGCTCCGCCTACGAACCGAACCATGGCGAACTTCAACAAAGTCCTTCTGATGGGCAATCTCACCCGGGATCCCGAGACCAAATTCCTCCCGAGCGGCGCGGGCGTCGTCGAATTCGGGTTGGCCATCAACCGCACCTGGACCGACCAACAGTCCGGTGAAAAGCGCGAAGCGACCACCTTCGTCGACTGCAAGGCTTGGGGCAAGCAAGGTGAAATCTTGACCCGTTACTGCAAGAAGGGCAGCGCCCTGTTCGTCGAAGGGCGTCTCGATTACCGGACGTGGGAAACCAACGGCGAGAAGCGCTCGAAGCACGAAGTCGTGGTTGAGAACTTCCAGTTCGTCGGTGCGCCGAAGGGGGATGGGCATGGAGGCGGAGCCCCGATGGGCGGCGAGGGTCCCTCCGGCGGTGGCGGCTACCGGCGCCCGGCGCCCGGCCCCCGCAATCCCCAACGCGGACAGGACATGGGACCGTCCGAGCCCTCGGGTTACGACCCGGGCCCCGGTGCCGACGACGTCCCGTTCTGACGGTCGTCGCCGCCCCCTGACGGGGAGCGTTTACTTTTCTCCATGTCGTTGCGCCGAGGGACGGGTCGGCTTTAGACTTGATGTTGCAGTGACCGCTGCAACCTCATGAGCGGCCTTTCCTTGAATCCCACCGTCTCCAAGAAGCTCGTGTGGCTTCTCGCGGTGCCCGTCTGCCTTGCGGCGGCGGGCGCGTGGGCGATGTGGTGTTGGGGGCACACCGCGAACGATGCGCAGTCGCCGCGTTTCGTCATCGACGAGCCGTCGTCGCCCGTGCAACCGAAGGCATCCCCGACGTCGCGTGTCGTCGCCGATGAGATTCCGACACGAACGACGCGCGAGACGATCGGCATGGCCGACATCGGCGTGCGCGTCTCCGACGCGTCGGGGGCCCCGATCGCGGGTGCCCATCTCCGGTTGGAGTCCTACCCCGACAATCGTGTCGAGGGTTGGCGCGATTCTCCTGAACGCACCTCCGATTGGGGGGTGACCGACGGTTCCGGTCGCGCACGCCTGAAATGGGAGGCCGAC
>JAFMJN010000250.1 GCA_017853435.1 Planctomycetota bacterium
CGCGCCGCCGCGCGCGAAGACTGGCGCACCTGTGCCGCGATGCTCGAGCGCTTTCTATCCTTCATGCCGCGGGCCTTTTCGGACTCCGGAAGAGACTATCGGTCCGCACGTCCTTCCCTGAAGGCGGCATTGGGGTTCTTCGCCGAGCAACATTCGAAACTCGCTCTCGTCTACGAGAAGACGGGCGACTATGATCGCGCACGTCACGCACGGACGACGGCTTCCGACTTGAAGAAGTCCGGGGGACTCCCGTGACGACGGAAACACCTTCGATGACGTCGAAATCGAACCCTGCGCCTCACCGACAGTCCAAGCCTGCGGAGGCGGAAAGTGCTCCTTCGGCGCGCTTCGAAGCGGCACTGTCGAAGAAGATCCTTCTCGTCCTCGGCCTGTTGCTCGTCGTTTGGAGCATCCCGCGGCTCCGGTACGCGTCGGAAATCGACGCGAAGAATCTCCAAATCTTCAACCGTTGGGATCAATCCGACAATCGGTTCTTTCTCGATTGGGCCGACACGATCGCGGCCGGCGACGTCCTCGGCCGCACGCCGAACCATCCGGTACACGAATGGCACGTCGCCCTCGCCAAGGAGTGGCTGACGAACCACCCGGAAGACGCGAAGGCCTTGAAAGCCGAACTCGCCCCCGACGCGGACGAAGCGGCCCTCCACCTCGCGCTGTGGAACCGTTGGTACGGCGGTCCTCAATTCCATCAGGAACCGCTCTATCCGTATCTCCTCGCGGGGTTGAAGACGCTCTTCGGGGACGCCTACATCGGAGGCTACGTCTTCCAAAGCCTGTTGGGCCTCGTCAACGGACTGCTGATCTTTCTCTTGACGCGTCGATGGTTCGGTCCCGGAGCCGCCGTGATCGCGGGCGTTCTCTACGCCTTCTCGGGGTTCCTCATGTTCCACGAGCAGACGATCCTTCGCACCACGGCGACGTGCACCATGACCCTCCTGCTCGTGTACCAGGGTCTCGGATTACTCGACGGTCCGTCTCGGAAACGATGGATCCTCTTCGGTCTCACGTCGGGCCTCGCGATCCTGCTGCAGTCGATTTTCCTTCTCTTCTTCGTCGGGTTCGTCGCGATCCGGTGGTGGAACGCCCGGGATCTCCGCAGCGCGACGCTCCGCGGTGCGGCCCTCTGCACCTTGATGATCGCCTTGGTCCTTGCGCCGGCCTTCGCCCGAAACATCGCCGTCGGAGCCCCGACCTTCAGCCTTTCGAGCGTCGGCAGCGTCACCCTCATCGCGAGCAATCACCCCTCCTATCAATCGGACGCCGGTTGGAACGCGAACCCGCGGATCGCCGACTTGGTGGCGATGTCCGAGTCGCGCCCTTCGACAGCCGCCGTCGCGACGTGGGCCTCGCACGACGGAGTCGGGTCCTTTTTGTCGATGGTGTTCCGAAAGTTCCGGTCCGCTCTTCACGGCGTCGAGTGGTCGGGGAACGAGAACTTCTACAACATGGCGTTGCTATGTCCGAGCCTTCGGCTCGGATAGGTCGATCTCTTTTTCCTCTTCCCCTTCGCGCTCGTCGGATTGATCGCCACCGCACGTCGCGGGAACGGCACTTGGGTCGCGGGACTCGGGATCGGCCTGCACTTCGCGATCCTCATCGGCCTCTACGTCGTCGGAAGATTCCGCGCTCCGCTCGCCGTTCTTCTGATCCCGTTCGCCGCATGGACCGTTTGGGAAATCTTGAGAACCGTCGGAGACCGCCGCACGCTTCCGTGGATCATCGTGATCGGAGTCGTCGTCGCCACCGTCGGATTCAGCCACGTGTCTCCGATCCGCCGCATGGATGAACTCCGGGTCATGGAGTTCAAACTCGACTTCAACGAGAACTATGCGAAGAAGATGGAAACTCGGATTTCGGAGAAGGACTACGCGCCCTGCGTTCCGCTTTTCGAGGCGTACTTCGAATCGACTCCCGACTGGCTGAACGATATGTCCGGCCCCATGCTCGTGTCTCCGAACATGCGAGCCGTCGCGAAGTTCTTCGGCGATCGCCGAAAGTACTACGCGGACATGCTGCAGTTGCTCGGAAGGCCGACCGAGGCGGAGAAGAACCGCTCCATCGCAGCGAGGTACCACAAGGTCGCCGACATACGCTGAGTCCGAGAATCGTCCTGCCTAAGGCACTACGATGCGCGCATGGGATGCTCGATCGCTTGGAGGATGCCGGTTCGTATTTGGATGACGGTCGTACTTCTCGGAGGTGCGGTGCTCGCACAGGGTACGCCTCCGAACGATCGCTCGCCCGTCGTGCCGCGGCCGGAAGAGATCATCGGATTCGCTCCCGGTACGGACCGCAAGTTGGCCGACACCGGACAAATCGAAGCGTACTTCCGGGCTTTGGATGCGGCGTCCAACCGCCTCACGCTGACGACCTTCGGCACGTCCACCGAAGGTCGGCCGTTGCTCCTCGCCGTCATCACCTCGCCGGAGAATCAATCGCGCATCGAGGAAATCCGCCGCAACCATCTCGCGTTGGGAACGGAACCTCCCGAGACGTCGAATGCGCGCATCGAAGCGGGCAAGGCGATCATCTCCGTCCATGCGTCGATCCATTCGAACGAACCCGGCCCCGCGCAGGCGTCGATGGAACTCGCGTGGAATCTCTGCACGAACGACGACGCGGTGACGCGGCTGATCCTCGACGACTGCGTCGTTCTCTTGAATCCCGTCCACAATCCGGACGGCTACGACCGGGTGGTCGACTGGTATCGCCGTTGGGTCGGCACGCCCTACGAGGGGGCACCGATGGTCGACCTCTATCACAAGTACGTCGGGCACGACAACAACCGCGATTGGTTCATGGGCACGCAGAAGGAAACGCGGGCGACCATCGAAGGCGTGCACCGCGCATGGCGACCGCTGGTCGCGCTCGACCAACATCAGATGGATTCCGACGGCGCCCGCATGTTCGTGCCCCCGTACCAGGCTCCGTGGGATCCGGCGATCCCGGACGGCGTGGTCGCACGAACGCGTGAACTCGGCAAGGCCGTCTTCGACGCTCTCGCGCTTCGCGCGCGCGAAGGCGTCGTCACGGACACGCTCTTCGACGCATGGTCGCCGTCCCGCTCGGCACTCCCCTACCATGGGGGCGTACGCTTTCTCACCGAAATCGCGTCGGCGCGTTTCGCGTCGCCGATCGACGTCAAGCGTGCGAAGGGCCGCGGCGGCGTCTCCTACGAAGGCCCGTGGAGCCTCGGCGACATCGTCATCTACAACAACGACGCGGCGTCGGCCGCGATCGGACACATCGACCGCAACCGTCGCGCGTGGCTTTCGGCCTACGACGCGGAACTCCGCGACGCGCGGCGTGGCGTAGACGGCCGAGGCCGCGCGGCGGCCCATCACGGGTTCCTGATCAAGCGCACTCCCGGCCGTCTCTTCGCCGCGGCGTCCCTTCTGCGCGTTCTGCGATTGGCGGATGTCGTCGTCGAAGAAGTCACCGCGCCCGACTCGAAGGCACCCCCGCGAATGAACGACGCCTCCGCGCCCGCGCCCGGCGATTGGTTCATCCCGCAGGCGCAGCCCTACTTCGCCGCGGCGTCGTCGCTGCTCATCAACCGCCCCTACCCCGACGTCTTCAATCGCGACGGGAGTCGGCGTCCGCCCTACGACGTCACGGTCAATCATCTGCCGTCGTTGTTCGGGATTACATGCATCGACACCCGCGGCCGCGACACGGCCGCGTGGGTCGAGGGCCTCGCGCCCGAGCGGCGACGCGTGGTCGCGGAGGCGCCGATCGCCCTCGGCACGCCGTCCGACGGCGACCCCATCGCGA
>JAFMJN010000044.1 GCA_017853435.1 Planctomycetota bacterium
CCGCGCGGCGCGCGGCGGCGGCTCCGACGGCTCCCGCGCCCACGATGATGAGATCCCATTCCGCATGGTCGAATCCTATCTCTCCGTGCGTCTACGATGCACCGATGACGAAGTCCGATTCCGAACGTCGACTCGGTTTGATCGATGCGACCGCCGTCGTCGTGTCGGCGTGCATCGGCATCGGGATTTTCTTCAGCCCCGCGACGGTCGCCGCGCGGACGGGAAGCGGCGGCTGGGCGCTCGCGGCGTGGGCCGTGGGCGGCGTCCTCGCCGTGATCGGCGGGCTGTGCTTCGCCGAACTCGGTGCGATGCGCCCCGATATGGGCGGGCAGTTCCGCGTCCTGCGAGAAGCGTGGGGGCGGCCGGTCGGATTCGCGTATGCGGGGACGTCGGGACTCATCATCAACACCGGCGCGGTGGCCGTTCTCGCAGGGTATGGCACCGATTTTCTGGGTCAAGCGTTCGGATGGAAACTCGACGGCGCGGCGTGGCTCGCCGTCTCGGTGACGTTGATCGCCGTGCTCGCCGTGGTGAATTGCATCGGCCTCCGACGCGCCGCGGATCTCCTCGACGTGCTGACCTTGGGAAAACTGTTGACCATCCTCGGCATCGGTGTCGGGGCGATCGTCGCGGCGACGTCCGGGGTGCCGAAGCACGCGACGTCGCCGTTCGCGCTCGGTGGCGGGCCCACGTCGGGTGGTCTCATGTTCGCGCTCATGCCCGTGCTGTTCGCGACCGGAGGGTGGCAACAGGTCTTGTGGGCGGCGGGAGATATTCGTCATCCGGACCGGAACATCCCGCGTGCGTTGATCGTCGGGATCGGGACCGTGTTGTTCGCCTATTTCACGGTCAACGCCGCCTGCCTGTGGTTGCTCGGTCACGAAGCGATGGCGACGTCGAAGACGGTCGCCTCCGATGCGCTCGCCGTCGTTCACGCGGACGCGGGACGATGGTTGGCGGGTGCCATCGGGCTTTCGGCGATCGGAACGGTCCACGTGATTCTCATCACGTCGTCGCGGGAGCAAGCCGCGTTCGGTCGCACGGGAGACGGACCGGCATGGATCGCGAGCGTGGATCCGAACACCGGTTCCGCGCGGTGTGCGGTTCTCGCGATGGCGGTTTGGTCGACGTTGCTTTTGGTCATCGCGGGACGCGGGGGGATCGAAAGTTTGCTCGATGCGGTCGTGATGGCCGATTTCGCATTCCTCGCGCTCGGTGCGCTCGCCGTGCTGCGATTCAGAGCGATGGACCCGCAGGCGCCGCGTCCGTTTCGTTGCCCGGCCGGGCCCGTCTTCCCGATCGCGTTCGCGACGACCGCCGTGGTGATCGCCGCAACTCCGTGGACCGTCGAGAAGATGCGTCCGTGGGCCGTCGCCGTGACGTTGGTCGTGGTCGGATTGTTGCTGTTGGGCCGGATTCGGTCGCGCGGGCGTTGCGAGGGGATCGACCGAACCTAAGATACGGCGTCGCGTCGAAGCGTCGCCATGAGTCCCTCACCCACACCCGGTGCGCCGTTGCCGTCCGCCGAGCCCGTGCCGGACGTGATGTCGATGTCGCAGACCGAGATCGCTCCGAACTGGAAGGTCATCTTCCACAACGACGACGTGACCACGTTCGAATTCGTGATCGCCGTGATCATGCGATTCTTCAACCACGAGCTGCCCCAAGCCCGTCGCCTGACGGAAGAGATCCATCTGAAGGGCCTCGCGGTCGTCGCCGTGTTGCCTTTCGAGGAAGCCGAATTCCGTCAGGAGCAGGTGACGTCGGTCGCACGCGGCAACGGTTTTCCGTTGACCGTGACGATCGAACCCGACTGAGGTCCCGCCATGGTGATTCTCGGAAGCAACATCTCGAAGCCGATGATGGCGTTCATCGCCGTCTTCGGGATCGTCCTTCTCGCCCTCGCGGTCGTCGTCTTCATCCCCGCGTGGATTCTGAAAGCCGTGTTGCGCCGGTTTGCGGGGGACGGCCTCGGCCTCAAGGTCGCCGTCGGCGCCGTGGCGGCGCTCGCCGTGTGGTGGTGGGTGGACGGTTATCGGGCGGGGACGTCGACGTTCGGAGCCTTTTGGCTTTTTTGCGTCGCGCTGTGCGCGGCGCCGCGGTGGCCCGCGCGTCCGACGTTCATGGGCGGGCCGCCGCCGTCTCCGCCCTCCGACGGCGGACCGAATCCGAAGATCATCGAGATCTGATCGCCGCGCCGCGGCGCGATCAGAGTCCGATGCAGTGGAAGCCGTTGTCCACGTAGAGCACTTCGCCGGTCACGGCACGCGACAGATTCGACAGGAAGAACAGCGCGGCGTCGCCGACGTCGTTCGTCTCGATATTGCGGCGGAGCGGCGCTTTCGCCTCCACGATGTCGAGCACTCCCGAGAACCCGGAGATTCCCATCGCCGCGAGGGTCTTGATGGGGCCCGCCGAGATCGCGTTGACGCGGATGTCGGAAGGACCGAGATCGGCGGCCAAGTAACGCACCGACGCTTCGAGAGCGGCCTTCGCCACACCCATGACGTTGTAGTGGGGGACGACCCGCTCGGCCCCGATGTAGGAGAGCGTCAGGATCGACGCCTTGCGTCCCTGCATGAGGGGGGCGGCGCGCTTCGTCAGGGACGTCAGCGAGTAGGCGGAGATGTCGAGCGCGAGGTTGAATCCTTCGCGCGTCGTCGCCAAGAAGTCCTTGTCGAGTTCTTCCTTCTTCGCGAACGCCAACGCGTGGACGAGGAAGTCGAGTCCTCCCTTCTTCTCGCCGATGGCGGCGAAAAGGGCGTCCACTTCGGCGTCGTTGCCGACGTCGCAGGGGAGGATCAGCGGCGCCGTCGGAAGGTCCGCCGCGAGGGATTCCACGTTCTCCCGCAGGCGTTCGTTCTGGTAGGTCAGGATGAGGTCGGCCCCTTCCTCCGCGGCGCGACGCGCGATGGCCCACGCGATCGAACGCTTGTTCGCGACTCCGAGAACGACGCCGATTTTTCCCTTGAGCAGCATGCGGGTTTCCCTTGGGGGCAGAGGTTAGCCGCGATTCCCGGTCTCTTCGATAGGGATTTTTCGGTTTCGGTCGTGCGGCGCGCCGCCCGAATGCCCGCATGCATGTCGTCGTCTGCGGCTAGAGTCGCCGCGACATGAGTGCGATCACGCGGTGGATGTGGGTGCTCGGCTGTGCGGCGCTCGTCGCGGCATGCGCGACGCGGTCTCCCGCGGGCGGCGACGGCACGCGACCCGTGTGGCGCATCGTGTCGCTCGGTTGCGCGCAGGACGCCGGCTACCCGCATCTCGGGTGCTTCAAGCCGTGCTGCGAGCGGGCGCGGGCCGACGGGCGTCGTGAAAGCGTCGCGGCGCTCGCCGTCGAATCCGTGGATTCCGGCGATTGGTGGCTCGTCGACGCGACGCCCGATCTCCCCGCGCAGATCCACGGTCGTGGGCGCTTGCCGAAGGGCATCCTCCTGACGCATGCCCACATCGGCCACTACACGGGGCTCATGTACCTCGGACGCGAAGGGATGGGCGCCCGCGGCATGCCCGTGTTCGCCAGTCGCAAGATGGCGCGGTTTCTGACCGACAACGCGCCGTGGAGTCAGTTGGTCGCGCTCGGGAACATTCGAATCACGGAGTTCGACGACGGCGTTCCGTTCGAACTCGGATCGGGCATGCGGGTCGTGCCCCACGCGGTGCCGCATCGCAACGAGTTCGCGGACACGCACGCCTTCGCCTTCGAAGACGTGCTCTACGTCCCCGACATCGATCGTTGGGAAGACTGGCGAACCGAGGGAACTTCGACGGGCGGGATGCGGCGTCCCTTCGACGCGTGGAAGACGCTCGTCGTCGACGGAACGTTCTTCGACGGGGGAGAACTTCCCGGACGCAACATGAAGGAGATTCCGCATCCGACCGTCGTTCGGACGCTCGAACTCCTCGCCGATGCGCGCACGACGCCGACCGTGTGGTTCACGCACCTGAATCACACGAATCCGCTTTGGGACAAGGGGTCTTCGGCGTCGAGCCGTCTCGCCGCCGAGGGCTGTCGGGTCGCCTACGCGGGCCTCGAACTTTGGCGGACACCTCATGAATGACACGGCGGCCTTCTGTTGTCAGAGTCCCTGCGCGTGGGTGTGCTACGGCATCCTCGCGATCGGAGTGTTGGGGAGCTCCGGCTCGAAAAAACGCGGCGGCGGGCGTTACCGCAGTACGTCGTCGAGCGGGTGCCGCAGCTTCTTGTCGGTGCTGAAGATCGTGTCGTCGATCTTGGGCTTGTTGATGATGTTCGGTGGTCGTCGCCGCCGAGGATGGGGGCGCCGATGGTGAGTATTCGGACGATCGTGAACCCCGACGACGTGCGTCGGGTCGATGCCGCCATCGCCGCGGCCGAATCCGCGACGGATGCCGAAATCGTCGTCGCCGTCGTCGAGCGCGCCGGATCGCACCGCCACGCTCCGCTCGTCGGCGGCATCGTCGGAGCGCTCTTCGCCGTCGCCGCGCAGGTGGCGGTCCGCGCGACGGCCGAAGGGATCGTCGCCCGCATCTTCGACGTGTCGCTGCTCGACGTCGGCGGGTTGGCGATCGCCGGATTCGCGATCGGGGCGTGGGCGACCCGTCGCATTCCCGCATTGGAGCGCTTCTTTGCCGGCGACGCCGCCCTCTACGAAGAGTGTGACGAAAAAGCGGCGCAGCTGTACGCCGAACACGAAGTGTGGCGCACGCGCGCCCGTCACGGAGTGATGGTCTGCGTCGCGCTCCATGAACGCATGGTCGTGATTCGTGCGGATGAAGCGGTGGAAACACGCGTCGGGGAAGCGGCCCTTGCCGCGGTGGCGGATGCCGTCGGCGATGCTCTCGTCGCCGGGCCGGTGCCCGACGCCCTGATCGTCGCCGCCGAACGCCTCGGGGCCGTGCTTTCCCCCGCATTCCCGAAGACGGCCTCGGATTTGAACGAGTTGCCGAACCACCTGCTCGTCATCCCCGCACCGACGTAGACTTCCCGAGCGCGAATTCATGTCGCGAAAGGGCTTGCATGCGAACGGCAGCGACGGTCGTTGTGGTCGGGTGTGGTGCGGCGGGCGTGACGGCCGCGTTGGGGTTGGCCCGACGTGGGATCAAGACGCTCGTGATCGAAGGAGCGGCCTATCCCGGCGCCGAGAACTGGTCCGGAGCCGTCTACTTCTGCGAGACGTTGGCGCGCCCCGAGATCCTCGGCCCGGAACTCCTGAAGCAGTGCGCCTTCGAACGTCGCGTCGTGAAGCGCGGCTTGCTCGTCTCCGACGGCGTCGTGGCCGTCGGCGGTGCCGTTCGTTCTCCGGCCGCGTTCGAACACGCCTACACGGTGTTGCGCCCCGTTTTCGACCGCGACCTCGCGGAGAAGGCGCGCATGCTCGGCGCGGAGATCCTCTCGAACACCACCGCGATCGGGTTGATTCGCGACGGAGATCGCGTCCGGGGCGTCATGACGTCCCGCGGCCCCGTCTGGGCCGATCTCGTTTTTCTCGCCGAAGGCGATGCGAGCCATATCGTTTCCCGTGAAGGACTCGAGCGGGTTGCGCCGTCGAAGAGCGGCGTGGTGCAGCCGGAGTTCCTCCAAGGGGTGAAGGAAGTCCTCGCACTTCCGGCCGCGGAAATCGAAAAGCGATTCGGCGTCGCCGCGGGCGAAGGCGCCTGCTACGAGATCCTGCTGCGCAACGGGACGTTCGACGGCAAGACCGTCCCTCTCAATGCGGGGGCCTTCCTCTACACGAATCGTGATTCGATCAGCCTCGGATTCGTGGCGCCGCTCGCCAACCTGGCGCAGTTCGGCGGCGATCACAACACGTTGATGGAGTGGCTCAAGGGCCTCGCTCCTCTGCGCGGCCTCCTCGAAGGCGCGACACCGATTTCCTTCGGAGCGAAACTGATCCGCGGCGGCGGACATCGCGAGATGCCGACGCTTTGTCTCGACGGATTGGTCGTCGGCGGCGCCGCGGCGGGACTCGGCGTCGATTTCCCGTGCCCCAACTACACGGGGCCCGCGACGCACTGCGGTTGGCTCGTCAGCGAGGCGGTGCATTCCATCCTGCAAGACGGAGGCACGTTCGATCGCGCGACGCTCGAAGCGCGCTACGTCGAGCCCCTGAAGCAGTCGGTGGGCTATCGCGATTCGGTGCACTTGTCCGACTGGCCGCACGCGATCAGCGGAGCCCGCGAGTTCTTCGGTCGCCAGTGCGACCTCGTCGCCGGAACCGCGTCGATCCTCGCCGACCCCGAAGCCGGAGTCGTGGGGCGACACTTCCAGTTCGCACGGCATCTCGTCGACACGCTCCCGTTCGGCGTCATGCTGTCTTTCGGTCGCGAGATGGCGCGCGTCGGTTCGGCGTTGCGCGCGGATCGCGGCATGCTCGGCGCGATCGGTGCGCATGTGCCCGCATGGATTTTGAACACGTTGCGTCCGATGGTCCCCGTCGGGTCGTCCACGGGGGCGACGTTCGAGCCCGTGTTCCTCACCGATCCGAAGGCGCCACGCCTCGCCGCTCCGTTTTCGATTCGCTATTTCCTGTGGCGTCACGGCAATGCGTTGGCCGACGCGCTCCATCACCTCTATGCCAACGACGGTCGCGACGTCGGCACGAAACTCGTGGCCGCGCGACGCAGCGTCATCAAGACGCTCTCGTTGATCGAAGTTCTTCTCGTTCCTTTGGTGATGTTGATGAACGTGGCGCTCGGCTGGATGCACCGGGCGGCGTTCTACGTGTGGGTCGCGGCGACGCGCCCGAAGCTCGACGCGATCCTCGCGACGTACCCCTTCAAGAAGAAGGAGGAGCGTCGTCGCGCCAACGACTGGCGTCGGGTGAAGGACGTCGTCCCGCACGACGACAAACTCGCGGCGATCACCTACCGCGGCGATCACGACGGTCACATCGGTTTCCATGTCCGGCCCGACAAGAACGGACTTCCGGAAACGGCGTCGCCCGTATTCAGCGTCTGCCCCGCACGCGTGTACCGCGAAGAGCGTGATCAGTCGCTCGCGCGATCGGTCGCGGTGTTGCATGAAAACTGCGTCCGCTGCGAGACGTGTTGGCGCGCGGATCCCGAGCACATCGACTGGGGACGCACGCGCGGCCAGCGACTCGTGTTCGAAGCCTATTCGCCCGCCGAGGCGTGGACCGCCGAGTCCGTCGACGCCGCCGCGATCGCGTGGCTCGAACGACGCGGTACGACGGCATGGGCGCAGCCCGTACCGACGGTGTCCGACGTCGTGGTCCCCGATGAATCGACACGTGCTCGGTTGGCCACGTGGCTCGCGCGCGTGCGCGTCGCCGTTGCGGCGTTCCGACCTCTTCATGCCGGGGTGTTGCCGATTCTCCTCGGCGCCGATCAAGATCTTCTCGCGAAGACCGCGGAAGACGGATTCCGCAGCGTCGAACGCCTCGTCGACCTCGCGTCTCCAGCCGCCGAAGGTCACCCCGAACTTCGCGCCCGACTCGACGCCATGAAGGCGTTCGTGAGTTTGGCGCGTCCGCGCGTCGCGGGTCGTCGCTTCTTCGACCTCGAGGCCGACTTCGATCTCCTCGCCACGCACCATCTGCCCGACCTCGAAGCCCGACTTTCGGGGATCGTCGTCGACGCGCCCCGATGCGCCGACGTACCCGACGTCGCCGCTGATCGAACGAAGTTCCGTCGCGCCCTCGAGGCGCATCTCGGGAAGGAAGTGATCGCGGCGTGCGAGTCCGGCGGCGTGCCGGTTCCGGAAGCCCGCAAGGCGATCGCGTGGGCGTTGCGCGCCGTGTCCGACGCCGCGCCGCGGGGCCCGGCGGTTCAGCGTGCGTTGCGATCCGTCGTTCTCGAAGAGATCGGGCGGCTCGCGCCCGGCCTCGCGTTCGTGGCCGCGGGGGCACGCCAAGCCGCCGACCTCATGGCGGATGCGGCCTCGGACGTGGTGGTGGCCGACGCATTGAAAGCGGCACGCGACGGCAACGTCACGGTGCTCGCGGGGGAGATCGCGGAGGAAGACGGCGCTCTCGCGGGAACCTGCGAAGCGACGCTCGCGTGCGGCGCGGAGTGGTACGTCGTCGCGCGTGCGGCTGGGGGCTTCGCTCTCGTCCGAGCGTCCGCGGACGGCGTCGTGACGGAAGCGCCGGGGGCCCTCGGGCTTCTCTCGGGACAGCCGGCTCGTGTCGTGTTCGACGGCGTCACTCCGGCGGCGGTGTTCGGCGATGTCGCGCGGCGTCGTGCGGCGACCGTGGCCGCCGCGACCGACGCGGCGTCGATCGCCCGTGGCATGACCGCGTACATGGCGGAACGCGCGCTCGATCACGCGATGAGTCGCGTGCAGTTCCCAGGATTGTTCCGCGACGTTCGCGGTCGCGACGGACTCGCGAAGTTCGGTGCGGTGCAGGCGATGCTTGCCGGGATCACCGCGTCGCGCCACATGATGGCCACGTTGGCCCGCCGCGGTGTCGACGACGTCCCCGCATGGGGTGTCGTTTCCGAATGGCTCGCACCCGGTCCGCGGTCGGTCGCCTATCTATCCGGGCAGGTGCTCGGCGGGACGGCGTACTCGGAAGAGGATCCGGTGTGCCGACTCTATAGAGACGCCTCCGCGATGACGCGTCTTCCCTTCGACACCGAAGAGATCGCCCGCCATCACGGGCGACGTTTCGTGCGGATGGTGGGCTCCGCGGAGCCGCGCGGTGCGACGGACGGCGTCGTGCTGCCTTCGTTGCGGCGCGTTCCCGTGACGCTCGCCGTCGCGGACGGCGACCCGGACTGGATCGCCGAAGACGTGCGCCGTTGGAAAGACGCATCCGCCGCTTTGTTCGACGCGGTGCGCGGCATGGACGACGCTTCACGCGAGGCGGTGCTGCCGCAGGTTGGTCGCCTCGCTCTCCTCGCCGCCGCGTTGGTCGAAGGATTGGAAGCGGTGCGCGAGAGCGCGCGGCGTGGAACGATCGAGCCGATCGCCGTCGGCAGCCTGCAGTGGTTCGGTCGCAGGTTCGAGGCGCGCGTCCGCAAGTTCGCGATGCGCGCGGCGGATGTTCCCGCGATCGTCGAACTGGGTCGCACGTTGCTGACCCGCGGGGCCGAAGAAGGTCCGTCGGGCGCACGCGGTGCGACGTACGCGGAGTACCTCGCAGCTCCGACGACGTTCAAGTCGGGCGACAGCGTCGTCGCTCCCTCGGCTCCGGGTGGGCTCGTCTACGGACCGGAATTGCTCGACGCCGATCCGGGCCTCGCGGCGCTCGAAGCGGAGTCGGTCGCGGACTTCCGCGCGCGGTTCCGCACGTCGCTCTTCGATGGACGCTCGTACCCGCGCCATGTCGAGCATCTCCATCACGTGCCGCTCGAAGACATCGCGTGGCTCGTCGATACGGGCCGCTTCCGGATGGTCATTCCGAAGGAAGAGGGCGGACTCGGGATGGACAAAGCGTCCTACTACGTGGTCTGTCGCGCGATGATGCGCTTCGGAGATCCCGCGCAGTCCCTGATCGTGATGGGCTCGACCTCCATCGGAACGACGCCGTTCCTGATCGGTCTCGAGCAGGATCTGCCCGCGGCACGCGCATCGTTCGCCAAAGCGGCGTCGATGGGCCCGGCGGTGACCGATCTCGCGACGCGGGCGGGGACGATCGTCGGCATGCTCGGCGGCCCCGACGCCCTCAAGGTGAAGGAGCCGTTCGAAGCGCTGATGGCGGCGTCGAAGAAGGTGCTCGGCGGGGACAAAGCGCTGCGACCGATCTTCGGCAAGTTCCAAGACGCGCTGTTGGCGGCGGGCAAGGCCGGTCTCAAGAAAGACGGCCCCGGAATGGCCAAGGCGCTGAAGGCCGCTTCGGACGCACTCGCCGGGTGGGAAGAACGACTCGCCGCGGAAGCGGCGGTGTTGCCGCATCGCGAGGCGATGCTGCGTTTCTGGTTGCGGCAGATCGCGCAAGGACGCATCAGCGCGTTCGCGTTGACCGAACCGTCGGCCGGCTCCGACACCGCCCGCATCCGCACGCGCGCCGAACGCGTCGAAGTGCCTTGCGTCCGCGACCCGCGCGGGTTCTGGGTCTTCACGCCGGCGGGGGGCTCGGCGGCGCGGAATCTCTTCACGCCGGATTCGTTCGTGTTCGACGGCGGAACGTTGTGGTTCGTCGCCGCGGGTGGCGCGCGCCATGCGGTCGTGCAGCGCGACTTCACGTTCGATCCCAAGCCGGGCGAACCGTCGAAGCATCGCTACGTCGAGGTCGACGGAGCGCGGATCGACATCCACGACATCGGAGCGGTGCGCAGCCGCGCATCGGCGACGGTCTACCCGTATTGGCGGACCAACGGCGCCAAGATGTGGATCACGAACGGAACCGTCGCGGGGGTGATGGCGCTCTACGCGCGTACCCCGAAGGGACCTTCGGCGTTCATCCTCGACGCGCACGCGGAAGGTCTCGCGATCGGCAAGGACGAACACAAGATGGGCCAACGCGGTTCATCGACCAACGAACTCGCGCTGAACGACGTCCGCATCCCCGAAGATGCCCTCGTCGGGATCGAAGGCCGCGGACAGGAAAACGCGCTCGAGACGTTGAACGTCGGTCGCGCCGGGTTGGCGTTCACCGTGTCCGGCATCATGCACGACGTGGTGGGCGACGTCCGCGAATGTCTCGCGAAGGCGTGGCGCGAGCCGCGGCCGTCCGACTTCTACGAATTCGGCAAGATCGCGATGGACGTGGTCGGTGCCGAGACGGTCGCATTCCAACTCGTCGGTCGTTTCGACCATGAGGGCACGGAATCGATCCGCATGGAATCCGCGATCGGCAAGGCCGAATCCGCGGAGGCGTTCCATCGCGTCATCCGGCGAGCGGAACGCATCTGCGGCCGTCGCGGCGTGTTGGCGGATCTCGATCTGGAGAAGCGTCGCCGCGATGCGCGCGTCATCACGATCTACGAAGGCACGAACGAGATTCAGCGCTTCCTGCTTTCGAAGGATCTGATCGACGTCCTCGACGTCAAGGCGCTCGCCGCCGACGGGCCCGTATCGACGGATGCGGATCTGTCGGAGGTGTGGAGCGGCTTTACCGCGGGGCGCCGCGCTCTTGCGACGCGCGTGGCGGACCTTCGGACGCGCCTCGGGGCCCGTGCGTGGCAGGAAGTCCACCTGCAGCCGTGGATCTTCCCGTTGGTGGAAGGCTTCATGCAACTTTCGGTGCTCGGTGCCGTGGCACTGCGTCTCGAAACGGCGAAGCGACTCTGCACGGCGGATGCCACGCATCCACGAATGCGACTTTTGTCGGGAGTCGCGAAGGCGTTGGCCGCATCGGCGGCGCGCCTCGCCGAGACCCGCTTCGCGGAGTTCGACGTCGAAGGCGCGCGCATCGCGAAGGGGCATGGCCCGCTCGCGCAGTGGATCGCGGATCGCGCCTTGGCGGCCCACGGGCCCGAGGTCGCGCCGAAGGCCGCGGCTCCGCAGCCCGCGTTCGACGGTCCGCGTCGGGTGCTCGTGGTCGTCGATCCGCGTCCGGCGGTCGCGCCGCGGCCCCGCGTTCGCGACGGACGCCTCGGCGAACTTCTGTTCGAACTCGCACCGGACGATCGGGCGGCGGTGCTCGAAGCCGTGCGGCAGCGTGCCGGTGGATCGGTGACGGTGACCGTCCTCGGGGTGGGAGGTCCCGCTTCCGCGTCGGTACTCGAAGAAGCGCTTGCACTCGGGGCCGACGATGCGGTGCTCATCGACACCGAGCACCGTCCGCTGCTCGCGGTCGACATCGCGGCGTGCGTCGCCGAGTGGATCGGTTTCGCCCGATCGATGGAGACTTCCGGTTTCGATGCCGTCGTCGGAAGCGAATCGTCCGTTGGGTTGTTGCTGCCGTTGGCGCGTCGCCTCGGTGCCGAATCCGTGCGCCGCGTCGCGGCGTTCGCGTTGCGAGGCGGGGCGGAGAGTCGGTCGACGGCGTTGCGTCTCGCCGAACCCGCATTGGATCTGACGGCCGCGGCGGGCGCGGTTTTGCTCATGGACGCCGAGGTGGGAATCACCGAAGCGGACATCACGATCGAGGGATGGGCTTCGGCCTCCGCGAAGCCGATGACCGTGATCGGGTACACGCCACGGACTGCCGAGGGCGGACGGCTCGACGCCGTCGGTCGCGGCGGCGGAGGAGAAGCGCGCGCCGACGGACCGTTGTCGGCGGCGAGCGCCGCCCAACGATTCGGAGAACTGGCCGGAGTCGGTGCCGCGAGCGGCGGCACGACCGTGTCCACGTTCGTGCGTCGGGATCGCACGGCGAGCGAAGGCCCGTTGTCCGGCGTGACGCATCTCGTGGTGGTCGGAGCGGACGCCGACGGCGGTGCGTTCGGCTCGACGGCGTCGTTGCTCGATGCGGCAGCGGCGTTCGCGGCCCGGTCGGACGGCAAGGCGGCCGCGTGGGTCGTCGTCGGGGCGGAGGTGGCGGCCGAAGCGGCGCTGTCTGCGCACGCGCGGCCCGGCGTCGACGTCATGGTCCTCGTCGAACCGGGAAGTCGTGGAGCACCGGACTACGCGACGTCGACATGGCTCGAAGCGCTTTTGGGCGGCTACGGCGGAACGCTGTGGTTCGGCCCGGAATGGCGCGGAGTGGGGCTACTCGTCGGCGAAGCGGTGGCGTTGCGGCACGACGGTCCGACCTTCGACGGTATGGATCGCGTGACGCTCGAAGGGGCGCACCTCCGCCTTTCGGGCTTGCGTCACGACGGCCGCACGCAGTTCAGCGTTTCGGTGTCGGCCGCGGCCGCGTGCACCATCATCGCCCGCGCGGAGTTGGCGGTCGATGCCGGACGGGTGTCGCTCGCTCCGGCGCATGCGGGATATTTGCGTGGACTTCCGCCGTTCCCGGTCGATCCGATGACCGACGCTCTCCGGGCCGCGCAGTCGGACCTCGGCGTGGCGTCACTCGCGGACGCGGAGTTCATCATCGACGTCGGCTACGGCGTCGGGAGCCGTGACGGACTCGAACTCGTCGTGGAGCCGCTCAAGGCGGGACTCGAACGACTCGGAGTGAAGAAGGTGATGGTCGGCGCGTCACGCAAGGTGACGCTCGATCTCGGCATTCTTCCGGACGAACTGCAGATCGGGCAGACCGGTATCTCGGTGAATCCGAAGGTGGTGCTTGCGCTCGGTATTTCGGGAGCGCCGCAGCACATGAACTACATCGGCGAACGTGCGGTGATCTTCGCGTTCAATCGCGATCCCGACGCGCCGATCTTCGCGTTCAACCGCAGTCGTCCGAAGCCGCAGGTACTTCCGGTCCCCGGCGATCTGTTCGTCGAGGTGCCGAGATTCCTGCGCGCGCTCGAAGCGGCCGTCGCCGTCCCGGTGTGATTCCGGGGCGGCGAACGCCCGACCTGATAGGCTCGACGGCGTGACCGAAGCGTCGAAAGGAACGATTTTCGTGACGGGCGCCACCGGCTACATCGGTGGGCGCCTCGCGCCGCGCTTGGTCGATGCGGGTTGGAGGGTCCGCTGTCTCGTTCGGCAGGAAGCGAAGCTGCGGTCTCGGCCTTGGGCGCGGTCCGACGCGGTGGACATCGTCGTCGGCGACGTGGGCGACGAGCAACTTCTGACCGACGCGTTGCGCGGGTGTGCGGTGGCCTACTACCTCGTTCACTCGATGGACGCGTCCACGGCCGCCTATCGCGAACGGGATCACAAGTTGGCGCTCGTCTTCGGGCGCGCCGCCGCGGCGGCGGGCGTGGGCCGCATCGTTTACTTGGGCGGTCTCGGCGAGACCGGCGAAGGACTCAGCCAGCACCTTGCATCGCGCCGAGAGGTCGAAACCGCGCTCGGCGCCGGGGGCGTTCCCGTCACGGTACTGCGTGCCGCGATGATCATCGGGTCCGGGTCGGCGTCGTTCGAGATCCTTCGTTATCTCGTGGAACGGCTGCCGATCATGATTACGCCTCTTTGGGTTCATACGGAAGCGCAGCCGATCGCCGTCCGCGACGTGCTCCACTACCTGATGGCCGTCCTCGACGTTCCCGCGACCGTCGGTCGGACGCTCGACATCGGCGGACCCGAGGTCAAGTCCTACGCGGACATCATGCGCGACATGGCGGCGGCGCTCGGCCTGCGTCGGCGCATCGTCATTCCCGTCCCCGTTCTCACGCCGCGCCTCAGTTCGTTGTGGATTCATCTCGTCACGCCGCTTCACGCGAGCATCGCGCGGCCGTTGGCGGAGGGGTTGCGCAACCGCGTGGTGTGCCGCAACGACGAGTCGCGGCGACTCATGCCCCACGCGTGCCTCGGCATTCGTGAGGCGATGGACGCGGCGTTGGCGAAGATGGAGTCCGGCGACGTCGAAACGGCCTGGTCGGATGCGGGTGTTCTCCCCGGAGATCCGTCGTGGGCGGGGGGAACCGTCTTCGTGGATCGACGGATCGGCACTACGAACGCGTCCGCCGAGGATGTTTGGGAAGCCGTTTCGGTGATCGGCGGCAATCACGGCTACTACGCGGCGGACTGGCTGTGGAAGCTTCGCGGAATCATCGATCGATTCGTCGGTGGTCCCGGGTTGCGACGAGGCCGACGTAGCGACGACGAGTTGCGCGTCGGAGACGCGCTCGACTTTTGGCGCGTGACGCGCATCGAGTCGGGGAAGACCTTGGTCCTGACAGCGGAAATGAAGCTTCCCGGAATCGCGACGCTGTCCTTCGAGATCGATCCCGTCGAAGAGGCGGGCGACAAACCCGTGGAAACGGGCCGGACGCGTCTCGTTCTTACCGCTCGGTTCCGCCCCCTCGGCTTGTTCGGCATCGCCTACTGGTACGGCGTTCTCCCGCTGCACGAATGGGTGTTCCGCGGGATGCTCAACGGAATCATCGGACGCGCGGAGCGCCGCGGGGCGGTGGGGAAGGCGCGGGCGTGACGCACATCGTTCTCGCGACGATGAACGCGCGATGGTCGCACACATCCTTCGGGCTGCGATGCCTCGCCGCCAATATGGGCGACTTGGCGGATCGGACGCGCATCGTCGAATTCGACCTGACGCGCGCGGCGGCCGACGTCGTGGCACGCATCTTGGACGAAGACCCCGTCATCGTCGGATTCGGTGTCTACATCTGGAATGTGACGCCGCTCACGGAAGTCGTCGCCATCTTGAAGCGTGTGCGTCCCGATATCGCCGTGGTGATCGGCGGACCCGAGGTCAGCTACGAAATCGATGATCAGCGCATCGCGGAGTTGGCGGACTACGTCGTCGCGGGTGAGGCGGACCTCGCGTTCCCCGCTCTCGTGAGGAAACTGCTTGTCGGCGAGCGCCCTCCCGAGAAAGTGATCAACGCCCCCGTGCCGGACTTGGCGCAGGTGGTCCTTCCGTACGAGGCGTACACCGACAACGACATCGCCCATCGAACGATCTACGTCGAAGCGTCGCGCGGCTGCCCCTTCGAGTGCGAGTTTTGTCTGTCGGCGCTCGACATCCCGGTGAGAGCCTTCGACACGGATCGCTTCTTGGCGGCGATGCAGCGGCTGCTCGATCGTGGGGCGCGCACGTTCAAGTTCGTAGATCGCACGTTCAACCTGAATCTCGGGACGGCCGAGGCGATCCTTCGATTTTTCCTCGAGCGTCTGCGTCCGAATCTTTTTCTTCACTTCGAGATGATTCCGGATCGACTGCCGGCAGGGCTCCGTGGGCTGATCGCCGCGTTTCCGGAAGGAGTGCTTCAGTTCGAGGTGGGAGTGCAGACTCTGAACGACGTCGTGTCCGCGCGCATCTCCCGACGACAGGACGTCGCGAAGATGGCGGACAACCTGCGCTTCCTGCGCGACGAGACCCATGTGCATGTCCATGCGGATCTCGTGCTCGGTCTTCCGGGTGAGACACTCGACAGCATGGCCGACGGATTCGATCGCCTGTTTGCGATGGGCGCTCAGGAGATTCAAGTCGGCATTTTGAAGAGGTTGCGCGGCACGCCCATCATCCGCCACACCGAATCCTTCGGCATGATCTATGCGCCGGAACCGCCGTACGAGATTCTCGCGAACTCCGCCGTGGACTTTCGGACCATGCGTCGACTGGGTCGTTTCGCGCAGACATGGGAGCACCTTCGCAACAGCGGCCAGTTCCCCCGCGCGTCGGCGCTTCTTTGGGAAGGGGGACGCTCGCCCTTCCGAACGGTGTTGGCGTTTTCGGACTTCGTTCACGAGGTGCACGGGCAGACCCATGCCGTCGCCCTCGGCAAATGGGTCGACTTCCTGTTCCGGTATCTGACCGAGCGCGACGGACGCGATCCCGAACCCGTCGCGAGGATCCTGTGGGACGACTACCGCCTTGGGGGGCGCAGCGACCGCCCGGCGTCGATCAAGCCGTTCATCGGCGGCGACGAGGTGCGGACGCATCGTGCCGAGAGCGCGAAGGGGCAGGATCGCCAGGCGCGGCACCGAGCGGGGCGCTCCTGCTAGGAACCGTCGTTTACACGACGTTTTTCGCGCAACCTTTCAAATAGCCGCTACCCAACCTTTCAATTGGCCGCTACTCAACCTTTCAA
>JAFMJN010000045.1 GCA_017853435.1 Planctomycetota bacterium
TCGTTGAACCAAAAGGGACGTCAGGGCCCCCGGGTCGTCGCCGTCCAAGCCGAAAGGGAGACGATCCTCCGCCGATGCGAAGGTCGATCGGAGCGCGACGCGTTCATCGTCGGCGAGTCCGCGCGGGAATGTCACCGAACCCGCTCCTTCGTTGCGCGCTTCGATCAGCGCCGATCGGGCGACCAGCAGGCGTCGTCCCGCTTCGGTCGACGTAGGGTGGTCGGGGTGGCGTCGAGCGGCTTCGGTGACCGTCGACCACCCTCGAGTGATGCAGCGGATACCGAAGTCGCGAAGAAGGGCCCCACCGTCGAGGAAGCGTCCTTCGTGATCCGGCGCCTCGAGGACCCAACGGAGGTGGACGTGGCGACGCAAGGGAAGGGTCTCTTTGAACACCGCGCCCGCTCCGCGGGTCGCGGCGTAGACCGCTCGAAGGGTGTCGATCCAGTCTCGGTCGACGTCGGAGATGCGGATGAGAAGGCAGGAGCGACCCCGCGCGGCGAGGGCTTCTCGGGCGCGAAGGGCGGCCCCGAGGGTGCGCGCGCCGCCGGCCGCGCTCGCGGCGATCACGACGGGCGGGGATGGTGCCACCACGGCATCGAGGTAGCGCACCAAACCGTCGATCAGGGACGCGTCGGGATCTCCGACGACGTGGAAGACGGGCACGTCGGCGCCCGCCGCGATTCCGGCGTGGAGCAGGCGCCTCCCCAACGGAACATCGACGGCGACGCGTTCGAGCGGGTGATAGGGGCCACCGGCCGGAACCGCGTGAAGGCCCGCGTCGAGGAGCGCCGCGAGCAGCCGCTCGGCCGCCCGCGCGGCGAGATTCGCGGAGGCGCCGTCACGCAGGGTCGCGGAGTCCGCCGCTTCGAGAACACAGAAGGTCACGGGGTTTCGCCCTCCGAAATGGTGGATAAGAGTCGAAGTTCCCGGTACGTCGGACAGGATTGGAGGAGTTCCGCGTGGGTCCCTTCTCCGACGAGTCGGCCGCGGTCGAGAACGAGAATGCGATCGAGCGCGCGCACCGTTTCCAAACGATGCGCGATCAGAAAGACGGTCGGTTTCGGGATGCGTCGCGCGAGGGCGCCCATCACGGCGGATTCGGTTTCCGGGTCGAGAGCGGACGTCGCTTCGTCCAAGAGCACGATGGCCGGGTCTTTCAGGAACTCGCGCGCCCAAACGACCCGCTGGCGTTCGCCCCCCGAGAGTCGTGCGCCGCGCTGTCCGAGAGGTGTGTCGAGACCTTCCGGGAGACGGGCGACCACGTCGGTCAAATGGGCGTCGCGGATCGCCGCTTCGAGGCGCTCCGGCGGGCACCCGGGAGCGGCGAGCGCGATGTTTTCACGCATCGATCGGTCGAGAATCGGCATGTCCTGCGGCACCACGGCCATGTGCGCGCGGACGTCGTGGGGGTCGATATCGGACAGAGGCGTGTCGGCGAACAGGATGCGTCCGCTCGACGGCTCGCGAGCTCGCCACAAGAGCGAAAGCAACGTGGACTTGCCCGCGCCGCTGCGACCGACGATCGCGACCGTCTCTCCCGGACGCACCGTGAAGGAAACATCCTTCAGGGCGTCATGGGATCCGAACACGACACCCACGGCGTCGAATCGGATCGGAACGCGCCAGTCGGCGAGGCGTCGTGTGCCGACCGGAGCGGGCGCTTTGACCGGCCCTTCGAGCGTTTCGGCGATGCGGTTGATCGCCGCGAGTGCGTCGCCGAGGCCCGCATGCATCGACACGCAGCGCGCGGTCCCGTCCACGGTTTGCCCCAACAAGATGAAGGCCGCGATCAGCACGCCCGGTCCCATCTTCTCGGAGGCGATGTCGACGGCGCCCGCATTCAGAAGAACCAACGGGAGCAAACCCGTCATGACCACCAGGGGGTTTCCGAGCGAGAGTCCGAGGAGATCGCGGTGGAGGGATTTTCGCGCCGTGTCCGCCGCGGCGCGGACGACGCGCGTCGTATCGACGATCTCGGCGTTCGCACTTCGGAGGGCGGATTCTCCGCGGATCGATTCGGCGATTTCCCGGCGTGCCTGTTCGTCGGATTCGCGGACGCGGAGACTCGCCGCGTGGAGAGGACGATAGGTGGCCCATCCGTAGGCGGCGATGACGACGACGCCGACCACCGACAATCCGGCGAAAGTCGGAGCGATGACGACGAGGATGCAGGCGGCGACGATCGCCTGTGCGGCGGCACCGACGAACTCCCACCATCGGTCGGGGAGCGCTCCGGATGCGAGCAGCAGGTCGTCGGTGACGCGTGCTTCGGCCCCCGACGCGGATCCGACCGCCGCGTCGAGCGACGTGGAGCGGAGAGCGCGCATGAGTGCCGCTCGGAGGCGGTGAAGGACGCGAACACGCAAACGTGCGACCGCGGCTCCGCGCCACCACGACGCCGCGGCTCCCGCCACGACGCAGGCGACCAGCCACCACCATCGGTCCCCGGCGAAATGGCTTTCGGCCGATTTGGAGAAGAGGTCGTTGACGAGAATCGGAAGGATCCACGCCGGGGGAAGCGATGCGAGCGTCGCCCAAGCGACCGCGCGGGCATGGCGGCGATGCGGTTCGACGAACGGCCGTAGTCGACCGACCGTCGCCCATGTTTCCGGGTTGAACCTGCCGAATCCCGACATGCCGCGATCGTAGCGCGCGTCGCCCGGGCTTGCGTGCCCGAGATTCCGATGGCATCACACCCCATGGTGAAATTGCTCGAACATCTCGCGCGGATGCATCCCGGTGCGTCGAATCGCACCCTCCGACAGATGGTGGAGCATCGCCGTGTCTTCGTCGACGGGGTCGCGGCTACTCGGTCGGATCTCGAGATCGGTCCGGACGCGAAGGTGACGGTCGGCAAGAAGTCGTTGCCGTCCGAAGACGACGGAGTCACGGTACTTTTCGAGGACGATCATCTCGTCGTCATCGACAAGCCGCCGGGACTTTTGACCGTGGCGCCCCGCGACGACGGGAGAACGTCGGCTTGGGCCGCCGTGCGGCGTCGGATGGCCCCGAAGGGTGCCGATGCGCATCTCGTGCACCGCCTCGACGAGGCGGCGTCGGGGGTTTTGGTCTTCGCGAAGACGAAGGAGGCTCACGACGGTTTGAAGGGCCTCTTCGCCGCGCACGACATCGAGCGGCTTTACATCGCGGTCGTTGACGGTGACGTGGCCGAAGCGGAAGGTCGCTTCGACGCGCCGCTGGTGGAATCGTTGTTTCCGCCGTACAAGGTCGCCGTCTTGCGACCGGGGGCCCCTCGGGACATCGCGGAGCGCGCCGAGTCGGCGACGACGCTATGGAAGCGTCTCGCCATCGGTCGGCGTCGAAGCGCCGTTCTCGTACGTCTCGAAACCGGACGCAAACATCAGATTCGTGTTCACTTTGCGGATCATGGTCATCCGATCACGGGCGACGAACGCTACGGCGGTTCGACCAACTCGCGATTGCTGCTGCACGCGGCCGTTCTGGGCTTCAAACATCCGATCACGGGCAAGGACGTGCGCGTGACGTCGCGTCCCGATGTGAACTTTCGGCGCGCCTTTTCCGAACTTCCCGATCCCGTTCCGACGACTTGGTAGCCCCCGCGGGGCTAGATTCTGTCGATAAGTTCCCGGACCGCACATGGGTTCCGTCGATATCGACACGCCGCTCATCGTCCCCACGTCACCGTCTCTCGGGGCGTTGGCGACCGCCTTGCTTCCGCGCTCCGAGCGTGGTGGACGCAAGGTCGCATGGGTTCAGGAAGGGGGCGGGATGCGCGGCTCCTTCGGTTCCGGAGTGCAAGCCGCCTTCGAAGACGCGGGCATTCCGACGGACGCCTTCGACGGACTTTGGGGGTCGAGTGCGGCGGCGTTCAATTTCATGTACTGGGTTTCCGGCCTCGCGAACCTCGGAACCCGCGTTTACGCCGAGGAACTTCCCGATCCGCGTGAACCCGCCTTCTTCAAGTTTCGCGGCGCGTGGGACCTCTTCCGTCGGTTGATGCGCGGACAGCCCGTGATGAATCTGCTCGCCGTCGCCGATGCGATGGAACATCGCAAACCGATCCGCAAGGATCGCGTCCGGAATCATCCGTATCCGATCTGGTTCCCGATTACCGAGGCGCGCTCGCTCGAAACGCGGATTTTCGACGCACGAACCCTCTCGCCGGAGATGCTCCTTCCGACTCTCTGCGCCGCGTCGTCGGTTCCGGTACTCGCCGACGCGTTCGAGCTGAATCGTTCGCAGTGGTTGGATGGTGCCTGCGGAGCTCCGTTGATGGTCGCTCAGGCGATGGAGGCGGGGTTCACCGACCTCGTGGTGACGCTGACCCTTCCTCCCGACGAAGCACCCGCGTGGTACGAAACCAAGGTGTTGATGTTCCTCGCCGAGCGTCGTGGGATCTCTCCCAAAGTCGGAGCCGTCGTTCAGTCCGGGCGCGCCGCGCGTGTTCGCGCGATGGCCGTTCTGAAGGATCCGCCCCCCGGCGTGCGGATCACCGTCATCGCGCCGCCGTCCGGCCCCGTCGGATCGCTCGAGACGAATCGTGCGCGCATCGAGCGGTCGATCGCCATGGGACGTGAAGCGGGGATGCGCGCCGTCGTCGCCGCTCGGCAGCAGATCGGCGGACTCGCTTGACCGCGTCCGGTTATGCGATCCGCACGTATCGTCGCGGGGACGAGGGCGTGGTCGTCGACATGTTCAATCGGGTGTTCGGTGCCGCCGACCCCGAGTTCCGTCCACGGGATGTCGCCTACTTCGACTGGAAGTATCTGAAGAACCCCGCTGGATTCCACAGCCTCGTCGCGGAGGACCCGGATGGTCGCGTGGTCGCTCACTACGGGGGCGTGCCGATCGCGATGCGCGTCGACGGATCATCGACGGCCTTCGGCCAAAACTGCGACGCCTACAGCGATCCCGCGATTCGACGCGGATTGCGAAATCCCGGAACGTTCGTGCGTCTCGCGCAGGCGTATGCGTCCACCTATTCGGTTCCCGGCGTGGACGCCGTCATGTACGGGCTGCCGGTTCCCGAGCACTACCGAATCGGGGTGAAGTATCTCGACTACTGGATGCTGCGAACCCAGTTTCAGTTGACGCTTCGCGACGGATCGCGCCTTCCGGCTTGGGATTGGAACACCCATGCGATCGAGGTGTCGGAATTCCCCGAAGATGTGGCGACGTTGGCCCGGCATCTCGAGTCGACGACCCATCGGTGCGTGGCGCGACGCGATGCCGCGTTCCTCAATTGGCGTTTCGCGCATCACCCGTGGGGTTGCTATCGCATGGCGATCGCGCGTCCCGGAAACGGCGGCGACGTTCTCGGACTTGCGGTGTACGCGAAGGCGCGATTCGGTCAGGCGACCCGCGCGCTGCTCGTCGATTGGTACGTCGACCCGAACAGTCCCGGAGCCGCCGCCAGTTTGATGCGTTGGGTCGTCGAACGCGGAACTCAGGACGGACTCAACGACTTGGTGACGATCGTGCCGCCGACGTCGGTGTGGTGGAAGACGTTCCTCGATATGGGCTTCGAAGCCGAACCCACTCCTTACGTCATGACCGCACGCCCGTACGACGCACGCCTTCCGTCTCAGTGGCTTCGCGATCATTGGTACTACACGCTCGCCGACTTCGATCTCGTCTGAACCATGGGCCTGACCTTCACACGTACCGTCTTGGACGACGTCGCGGATCTCGCGACCGTCTCGGCGAGTTTTTCGGGGCGTGACCGCGAAAATACGGAAGCACGGCTGCGTCACCTGATCGTCGCCGATCCCTTCGGTTTCTCGGGAATCGTCGTGCGTCATTCGGGGGCGGTCGTGGCGCACATGGCGGCGACCCATTTGCCCGTCTCGGTCTTCGGAAACGATCTGCGCGTCGGTCGCTTGACGTCGTGTTTCGTACATCCCGACTTTCGCGCAGGCGGTTGGCATGGACTCCCACACGAACTCGACGCCGCGTTCGCCGAAGCCTTCGAGAACGAGGACGGATTCCGAACGACGCTCGCGACGTTCGCCGAGTCGGATTTTTGGCAGTTCCGTCGTTTGGCGGATCACGAGGCCGTGCGGACTCACGTCGAGCTCGTTCGCCATGTCGGTACCTCGTGTCATGTGCCGACGGGGGAGGGCGACATCGTCGACGTCGACGCCTCGTTCATGGATCGTTGGACATCGCCGTTCCGACCTTCCGAGACATGCACGCTCCGCGACGGTGCGCTCTACCGATTCCGTCTGAGCGGCCCTTGGGCGGGAGATCGCGCCGTCGCCGTCCTCCGCGACGGCACGATGCACGCGGTAGCGATCCTCCGTGATCGCGGCGACGTGCGGACGGTTCTCGATTTCGCCGTCGACTCCGATGAAGGCTGCATGCATCGTTTGATCGCGTCGATCGTCGGTGACGGCACCCTCCGAATCGAGATCCCGGCGTTCGGACGCTCCTCCGCGCTTTTGGCGCTTCAGCGCGTCGGTTTCCGCGTTCGCGTCGGACGCGAGGTCATGGTGTCCACGCGTTCGTCGCGGCCGCGCGTGAACGGAGCCGCCCTCGCCGAACATTGGTCCCTTTGTGCGGCCGATGCGGGTCTCGCGCCGCTCGCCGTCCTTCTTCCCGCGGACGACCCGTGCACCGGCGCACCGCCCGGAACACGCGCGGGATCCGAAAAGCACCTCTGACAAACCCTCGGTCGAAGTGCGTATTCACGGGTTTGCACGATGGCCCATTCGAGTCGCAACGTCCTCGTGCCGATGAGGTTGGCATGACGTGCGTGCGTACCGGGAATATTGGGACGGCCGAGAACCGCGGGGTAGACTCCTCGGGATTCGGGACCCGCGACGTCCCATTGGCGCAGAGCGACATGAACAAAGCCGCATCACCGTCCGGCCTCGCGGCCGTGATCGGGCGTTCCCTCTTTCCCGTGATCGCGCTCGTCCTCCTCGCGGGGACGTTCGTGTGGGGGCCGTGGGTCACGCTCGGGGCGACGTACGCATGGTGGCGACTCGTCGGGAGAATCGGATGAACATGGGCACCCCCGCGGGCCGTAGTTCCGGAAAGGGGCTATTCGCCCATCCCGAGGATCTGCACTGCGTGCTGTTCCAACTGTTCCTCGTCGCGGGCTTCGCGCTCGCATTCACGATGTGGAACGTGTGGGATTCCGTTCCGTCGCTCGCGTCATACGGGCATGCGGGGCGCAACGCGTTCGCGGTGGCCGCGGCGATGCTTCTCGGTTGGTCGAGCGGAATCAACGTCGGAGTCAATTTCCACAACCATTCCCACCGCAAGGTGTTCAACGCGGCGTGGATGAACCGTTGGTTCGGACGTTTCTGGACCGTGTCGGGAGGATGGCCCGCCTACTACTGGGAACATTCGCACGTCACGGTCCACCATGCGCATCTGCTCGAATCGGTGGATTGGACCTTGCCCAAACGCAAGGCGAACGGCGAGTGGGAGAGCATCTACGTTTATGCCCTCGCCCATTGGCCGTTCCGCTACGTCGCCCACCTGTGGGACGACGCCGTTTCGGGGCGCTACGGTGCCAAGTTCGGCCGGAAGATGGCCGTCGAGTTCGCGTGGTTCGTCGCGATCTGGATGATCCCGCCCGTCGTCCTCGGTTTCGATCCGCTCGCCGTCGCTCTTCTGTGGTTGCTTCCTCAGTGGCTCGCGAACGTCGCGGTGATGGCGCCGGGGATGTACGCGCAGCACGCCGGGTGCTCGGTCAAGACCGCCGACGCACCGTTCGGCCACTCGAACACCTTCGTCAATCGATTCTTCAATTTGACGATGTTCAACATCGGCTACCACATCGAGCATCACGATCACCCCTCCGTCCACTGGAGCGAGCTGCCCCGTTTCCACGAGACGATGAAGGCCCGCTACATCGACGCGGGTGCCCGTGTGCTTCCGATCGGGTACTACCGCGGCGGCCAGCTTCTCTGCCGCGGGGAATGGGTGTCGTCGCAGCGCGACCTCTTCTTCGTGCAGCATGCGGATTACGTCCGTCCGTCGAACGTGGTGGAAGCGCCCGCGGCCCCGGAGCGCTCGGTGGTCGACGTCCCCGTACGCGCGTCGTAGACTCGGACCCATGTCCGCATCCGATTCCCGTCACGATACGGGTGTTCCCGACGCCGATCTCGCCCGCAAGATGTTCACCGCCCTCGACGGGCTTTGGTTCATGAATGTGCTCGAGGCGCTCGGCCCCGAGAAAACTCTCGAAATCGACATCCGCGTTTTCATCGGACTGTTCAAGGTGGCGACGCGCACCGTCAAGGGACGCGAACTTCATGCGTCGGGAAGCGTCGCCGAAAAACGCGCGGTCATGGAGTCGATCGGCGACGTCTTCGGTCACCGCTACGTCGTCGAAGATCTCGGCGACCGTGTGCGCATGCGCATCACGCGCTGCACCATTCTCGAAAATCTTCGGCGCGCCGGACGTGCCGACGTGCACGACTGCCGCATCCTGTGTCGCGCGTTGGCGCGCCCGTGGTTCGCCGAACTCGAGCCGCGCACCGAAGGCGCCGGCGAGGTGCAACTCACGCTACCCGTCGGTGGCGATCGGTGCGATTGGGTCGTTTCCATGCCCGTCTGACGAAGGTGCGGCGAGCGACGCCAACTCCGCAACGGCCGCGTCGACTCCGGTTCGCGACGTGTCGATCGTGTGGTGGGCCTGTGCATAGAGCGGCATGCGCGTCCGCCAAAGAACACGCAGCTCGCCCATGGCGTCGGGACGCGCTTCGACGGGGCGGCGGTCGCCTTGCTCCGCGACCACGCGCGCCCAGTGATCTTCCGGCGTCGCGCGCAACCAAATCGTCTTGAAGCGATTGCGCAGCAAAGCGGCCGATTCTTGATGCGTGACGATGCCCCCGCCGGTGGCGACGATGCACGGCTCCGGGCGTCGGAGGATGTCGAGAAGGGCGGAGTGTTCGAGGCGGCGGTAGTAGGGCTCGCCGTGCGTCGCGAAAATTTCCGGGAGCGACATGCCCGCCTTCGCCTCGACGAGTGCGTCGAGTTCCACGAAAGCGATGCCGATGCGTTCCGCGCTTCGCCGACCGACGGTCGACTTGCCCGCCCCGCGAAGCCCGACGAGCGCGATCGGGAGGGGGCGATCCACCGCGGGAAGGGCCTCCGACAGAAGGGCGGTGGGGGTGCTTTCCAGGGCCGCCGCGAGCGCACAGAGGTTCGTGAGGGACGGATTGCCGCTACCCGCCTCCACGAGCGAGAGAAAACGCTGGGAGAGCCCCGAGGCCGCCGCGAGGTCCTTCAACGTGAATCCGCGATCGTGGCGCGCCCGACGGACGACGGCACCGAACGCTTTGAGGATGGGGGAGCGTGGTTCACTCGGCATGCATGCATCATATTGCATGTCGTGATGGAAGCCAATGCAGCAAAGTGCTTGATTCCGGTGGGGTGGGGGCTAGGATGGGGACATGGCTGACCACGATCACGGCACCGACATGCGCGTCTCCTTCGAGGCCGACCCGTCGGGCTACCACCACTGGAACCTCGCTTTCGACGGGCCCGTCGCGACGTTGACCATGAAGGTCGACGAACAGCACCCGATGAAGCCGGGTTACGCCCTCAAGCTCAACTCCTACGACTTCTCCGTCGACGTCGAACTCTCCGATGCGATCTCCCGCGTCCGGTTCGGTCATCCGGAGGTGCGCTGCCTGGTCGTGACGAGCGCGTTCGACCGCATCTTCTGCGCGGGCGCGAACATCTACATGCTCGGCGGCTCGTCGCATCCCTTCAAAGTCAACTTCTGCAAGTACACGAACGAGACCCGCATCTCGCTCGAGGATCTCGCGCACGGCTCCGGCGTCCACACCATCGCCGCCCTGAACGGCACGGCGTCGGGCGGCGGCTACGAACTCGCGATCGCCTGCGAGGAAATCCTCCTCGTCGACGACGGCAACTCCGCCGTATCGCTGCCGGAAGTCCCGCTTCTCGGTGTGCTCCCCGGAACGGGTGGTCTGACGCGCCTCGTCGACAAGCGCAAGGTGCGTCGCGATTTCGCCGACGTCTTTTCGACGATCGCCGAGGGCGTGAAGGGCAAGCGCGCGAAGCAGATGCGTCTCGTCGACGACGTCATTCCGAAGGGTTCCTTCGCGAAGGAAGTCGCGGCCCGCGCCAAGGCGCGCGCCGATGCGTCGCCCGCGCCGTCGGGTGCCGTCGGCCTCGAACTCGTCCCGCTGTCTCCGGAAGTGTCGGGCGACGTGTTCACGTGGCGTCACGTCACGTTGACTCTCGAACGCGACGATCGCACCGCGACCCTCGAAATCCGCGGACCGTCGAAGGACGAGCCCGTTTCCGCCGCCGAGATGCGCGCGCGCGGCAACGATCTTTGGGCGTTGCGTGCGTGGCGCGAACTCGACCGCGCGCTCCTCGAATTGCGCATGAACGAACCCACGATCGGCATCGTCCGCGTCAAGACCGTCGGCGATGCGGACGTGCTCATCCGCGTCGACGAAGCGCTCGCGAGCGCCAAGGCCGCGGGGGACTGGTTCGCGCGCGAAGTCGTTCTGCACATGGCGCGCGTGCTTCGTCGATTCGACGCGACCGCGAAGTCCTTCTTCGTGCTCGCCGAAGCCGGTTCCGCGTTCGCGGGCAGCTTCCTCGAACTTTCGCTCGCGTCCGATCGCACGTACGCGCTCGAAGACGCGAAAGTGCGCTTCGGCGTTTCGTCGCTGAACGGCGGAGCGCTGCCGATGTCGCACGGTCTCTCGCGCCTCGCGGTGCGTTTCTACGGCGAGCCCGGTGCCGATGCGCGCGTGCTCGCCGCGAGCGGCACGTCGTTCGACGCGGTGCGTGCCGACGCACTCGGTCTCGTCACCTTCCTGCTCGACGACATCGACTACGAGGACGAAGTCCGCGTGGCGGTCGAGGAGCGCGCGTCGCTTTCGCCGGACGCGCTCACCGGAATGGAAGCCTCTCTGCGCTTCGCCGGTCCGGAAAACTGCGATTCGAAAATCTTCGGCCGTCTGACGGCGTGGCAGAACTGGATCTTCCAACGGCCGAACGCCGTCGGGGAGAAAGGCGCCCTCACCTGCTACGGGAAACCGCAACGGCCTCAGTTCGACTACAGGAGAACGTGATGTCCCTCTACGACAAGATTCCGAACAACGTGGATCTCTCGCGCGACGAACGCCTCAAGCGGGCGCTCGAGAAGTGGCAGCCGTCCTTCGTCAACTGGTGGATGGACATGGGGCCCGAGGGCTACCAGAACGACGACATCTACCTCCGCACGGCGATCTCGGTCGACGCCGAAGGTTGGGCCACCTACGACCACGTCAAGATGCCCGACTACCGTTGGGGCATCTTCCTCGCGGAAGAAAAGGGCGACCGCTCCATCGGATTCGGTGACGACGCGACCCGTCCGTCGTTCAACGAAGTTCCCGGAGAATACCGCAACGTGTTGCGTCGCCTCATCGTGACGCAGGGCGATACGGAACCCGCATCCGTCGAACAGCAGCGCCGTCTCGGTCACACGTGCCCGTCCCTCTACGACCTCCGCAATCTGTTCCAAGTGAACGTCGAAGAGGGTCGTCACCTTTGGGCGATGGTCTACCTCCTCCACGCGTACTTCGGACGCGACGGACGCGAAGAGGCGGATGAAATGCTCGCGCGCCGTTCTGGGTCCGCGGACAAGCCCCGCATCCTCCAGGCGTTCAATCAGCCGATCGACGACTGGATGTCGTTCTTCTGCTTCACGCACTTCGTCGATCGCGACGGCAAGTACCAACTCGCCGCGCTTGCGGAGTCGGGTTTCGCTCCGATGCGTAGGACCTGCCGCTTCATGTTGACGGAAGAGGCTCATCACCTCTTCGTCGGCGAGACCGGTATCGGTCGCGTCGCGCGCCGTACGGCGCAGCTCATGAAGCAGGACCCGAACGGCGATGCGCGCGCTCAGGGCGGTATCCCGCTCGACATCGTGCAGCGCTACTTCAACTTCTGGTTCTCCTACGGACTCGACCTCTTCGGCAGCGAGATCTCGTCGAACGCCTCGGACGCGTTCGGCGCGGGCCTGAAGGGGCGCTTCCGTGAGATGGACAAGTACACGGATCACGCCATCACCAACGACATGATGGAGCTCGACGTCATTCGCGACGGTCGCGTCGTGAAGGAAGCCGTGCCCATGCGCAACGCGTTGAACGAAGTGCTGCGCGACGAATACGCCCGCGACTGCGAACGCGCGCTGAACGGTTGGAACCGCATCCTCGCCGAGGAAGGTTGCTCGCAGCGCCTGCGCCTTCCCGATCGCAAGTTCCACCGTCACATCGGCTCCTACGCGGGGCAGTGGTTCGACCCCGAAGGCCGTCACATCCTCGACGAGCGCGAGTGGGAGGCCGTCAAGAAGGCCGCGTTGCCCTCGGAAGAGGATTACGCCTACGTGCGCAGCCTGATGGTGCCCGTGACCCAGCCCGGCGCTTTCGCCAACTGGATCTCGCCCCCGCAGAAGGGCATCAACGGTCAGTCGATCGACTTCCCGTACGTGAAGTTCGTTCGTTCCTGAGATCGACTCGGACGGAGGTGGGATCGTCGATCCCGCCTCCGTCGTCGTTTCATGGCGATATCGCTCGGAACGTGCGGTTGGTCGTACCCCGACTGGGTCGGCATCGTCTACGCCGACGGGGCGCCGCCGCGTGATTGGTTGCCCCAGTACGCGGGGGTGTTCGACCTCGTCGAAGCGGACACGACGTTCTATCGCACGCCGTCTCCCGACCTCGTGAAGCGCTGGAGGGACGTCACGCCCGCGCATTTCGCATTCACGCTGAAGATCCCGCGTGAGATCACGCATGATCGGAAACTCGTCGACGTCGATGGACCTTTGGGCGAGTTCTTGGACGTGACGGCCGCATTGGGGTCCAAACGTGCGGCCGTCGTTTTCCAGTTCCCCCGATTCCGTCGATCGGAGTTCGCCGATGTCGGAACGTTCCTCGATCGGTTGGATCGCGTCCTCCGTTCGGTGCCGCGGGATGTCCGTGCGGCCGTGGAGATCCGCAATCGCGAGTGGTTCGGTCTACCGTTCCTCGACCTCCTCGCCGGACACGCAGCGGCCCCGGTGTTGACCGCGCAACCGTGGATGCCGGGCGCCGATGCGTTGATCGACATGAACGCCCCGCTCCACGCCGACTTCGCCTACATCCGATTGTTGGGCGATCGGGAAGGGATGGAACGCGTGACCACGCGTTGGGATCGCACGGTGGTCGACCGCCGGGACGACGTCGCCCGATGGCGTCGAGTGATCGGACGCATCGCGGACGCCGCTCCCGATGCGCCCGTGTTGGTGTTGGCGAACAATCACTACGGGGGACACGCCCCCGACACGTTGCGGTTGGTGGCGGGGCTCGAACCCGAGCGTTCGGCGTCGCCCTAACCTTCTGCGGGAGGTAACATTGCGTCGGCTACGCTCGGCGTCCCTCCGATGCCGAAACCAATCGAAGCATGTCCGCACAGAAGAACACGGTCGTCGTCGGCGCGTCCTCCGGAATCGGTGCCGCGGTCGCTCGCGCGTTCGCGCGCCGGGGCGATCCCGTGGTGTTGGTGGCCCGTCGGCGTGATCTCCTCGAGCAGGTGGCCGCGTCCATCCGCGCGGAAAGTCCTCGGGCGTGCGTTCACGTCGTGGTGCACGACGTCGCCGAGATCGCCGGGGCCCCCGCCGCCTGGGAGGCATGTGCCGCGGCTCTCGGCGGACGTCCGGAACGGGTGATTTTCGCCGCCGGCATCATGCCGAAGGTGCGCCTCGACGAGTTCGATACCCAAAAGGACGCGTCGATGATGTCGGTGAACGTCGTCGGTGCGATGGCGTGGCTGAATCTCGCCGCCGCCGAGTTCCTCGATCGCAAGTCCGGTCAGATCGTCGGGATTTCTTCCGTCGCCGGAGAGCGTGGTCGCGTCGGAGCCCCCGCCTACAACGCGTCGAAAGCGGCGCTCACGTCGTATCTCGAATCGCTCCGAAATCGCCTCGACCGTCACGGAATTTCGGTCGTCACCGTGAAGCCCGGGTTCATCGGGACCGACATGCTGAAGGGCGTCGAGAAGACGTTCGGCGTGATGCACGTCGATGCGTGTGCGGCGGTGATCGTCGCGGCATGCGATGGACGTCGCCAGAGTTTCTTCGTTCCGTGGTGGTGGGGCCTCGTGGCGCTCGCGATTCGTTGCATTCCGTCGTTCCTTTTCAGGCGTCTGCGTGTCTGACGAGAGCCGCGACGAGCTTCTTTTCGGGTGGGGAGGCGCCGTCGCGTCGTCGGCGAAGGTCTATCGTCCCGCCGATGTGGATGCCCTCCGCTCGATTCTCGCGTCGCTTCCTCCGTCGACGTCCGTCGCCGTGCGCGGCACGGGATGTTCCTACGGCGACGCGTCGCTGAACGGCGGCGGTGTGATTCTCGATCTGACCCGCTTGAATCGGGTCCGCGCGTTCGACCCGAAGACAGGCATCGTCCACGTCGACGCCGGTGTGACGGTGCGGGACTTGTGGCGGCTCGCCGTCCCGCATGGGTGGTGGCCCCCCGTGGTGAGCGGAACCGCCGCACCGACGATCGGCGGCATCCTCGGAGCGAACATCCACGGCAAGAACGCGTTTCACGCCGGAACCATTTCGAACCACGTTCTCCGCTTCGGGGCCCTTCTCGCGGACGGCTCGCGCATCGAGGTGGACCGCGAACGGGATCCGGAACTCTTCGGAGCGTTTCTCGGATCCTTCGGGCTCTTGGGCGTCATCACCGACGCCGTGATTCGCCTGAAGCCCGTTCCGGGAGGGCGGATGCGCGTGTCGGTGCTCGCTCCGCGCTCGCTCGGGGCCATGATCGCGGATTTCGAACGCGAGAAGGATCGGTCCGATTACCTCGTCGGCTGGATCGACGGTTTCGCCGGCGGAACGGAACTCGGACGGGGCGTGATCCACAAAGCCGTGTACGCAGGCCCCGACGAGGACCACGAAGCGACGGCCACCTTGGCGCTCGATCGCCAAGACCTTCCGTCGACCCTGTTCGGCGTCGTGCCGAAGTCGGTCATGTGGGCCTTTCTGCGCCCGTTCCTCAACGACCTCGGCATGTCGATGATCAACCGCGCGAAGGACATCGCGGCGCGACGGGAAGCCGCCGTCGGGAAGACGTATCTGCAGAGCCACGCCGCTTTCGCGTTCCTTCTCGACTACGTCCCCGGTTGGAAGCGTGCGTACGGAGCCGGGGGGCTCATTCAGTATCAATCGTTCGTACCCGTCGCCGCCGCCGAACGGGTTCATTCGCGAATGATCGCCGAAGCCCGGGCGCGCGGACTGACTCCGTATCTTCTGGTCTACAAGCGGCATCTTCCCGAGCGCGGGTTGATGACCCATGCGGTCGACGGATTTTCGATGGCGATGGACTTCCGCGTCACCGCGTCGCGTCGTGGTCCTCTTTGGGATCTCTGTCGCGAGTACGACGCGTGGGTGGCGGAGGCGGGTGGGCGTATCTACTTCGCGAAGGATGCCACGTCGACCCCGGAGAACGTCCGTCGCATGTTCGGCTCCGAGGTGGACGCGTTGGCCGCGATCAAGAAACGCCTCGACCCGCACGGCCGCTGGCGCTCCGATCTCGCGCGGCGTCTCGCGCTCGGTTGACGCGCGTCGCCGAAACGACGACGGCGACCGATCCTCGAAGGAACGGTCGCCGCGGATGCTTCTGCAAGGACTCGAACCTTGGACCCGGTGATTAAGAATCACCTGCTCTACCGACTGAGCTACAGAAGCGGGGCCGGGAATCTAGCGTAGCCTCGGGAGTTCCCAAGGCGACGCCCGGAGGGTGGATGACGGGATTTGAACCCGCGACCTCGAGAGCCACAATCTCACGCTCTAACCAACTGAGCTACACCCACCGTAGGGCGGAGAAGATACGAGGCACCGCGACTTCCTTCAAGCGTTCGCCTTGACTCCGGGGGTGGCTCACTTAGATTGGCGGGACGCCCTCGTAGGCTAATTGGATAAACCACTGGCCTCCGAAGCCGGTATTTCGGGTTCGAGTCCCGACGAGGGTATTTCCGCCGTCTGCGCCGGTAGCTCAACTGGATAGAGCATCGGATTTCTAATCCGACGGTTGTGGGTTCGATTCCCGCCCGGCGTGTCGAATCGGAGGGACGTTGCTCGCGTCTCCGGCGTCCTTCGTGGTGATGAAAAGGGCCGGTCGGGTGGTGGCGTGGGCGGTTGTGGCATGGGCCGAACATGCGGCCCGCGTGTTGTCGCCGAACGGCCCGACCGAATCACCGTGCCCCCCGTTGGTCGCGGCCGCTCCGACGACCGCCGCGTTGAGGATGGTGCTGACCCTCGACGACGGAACCGTCTGGCGGGGGACTTTGCCTTCGGCGGGACGTCCTTGGCCCGACGCCCTCCCGCCGCTCCCGGTCGGCGTCGGCGGGCATGTCGTGGTGACCGCGGACGGGCAGGTTATCGCGCGGTC
>JAFMJN010000251.1 GCA_017853435.1 Planctomycetota bacterium
GTGCTCGTGGCGGCGATGTTCGCCAACGGGGACGATCCTCGGAAGCCCACGGCGGAGACGATTCGACGTGCCGCCGATCGGGTTTCGAAGGCGAAACCCACAGGGTGGGATTCCGCGCCGAAGACGCGTCTCGTCGTCGGCGACCATGCGGTGGCGCATGCGTTTTCCGGAGACGCTCGTCAAGCGGCCGTCGCTCCCGAGCGCGTCGCCGACATCGGGTTCGCGATTCCCGAGGAGGGCGGTACGATTTTCGTCGACAACATCGCCGTCGCGAAGGGCACGGGGCAATCGGAACTTGCGCACGCGTTCGTGAATTATCTCCTTCGTCCCGACGTGTCCGCGTCGATCACGCGTGAGATGAAGTTCGGCAACCCGAACGCCGCGGCGCGCGCGCTGCTGCCGAAGGAGTTGCTCGACGATCCGATCGTCAACCCTCCCGAATCGACGTTGAAGCGTTGCGTATTCCTCCCGGTGTTGACGTCCGAACAACGCGGGCTGATCGAAGCCGCCTGGGCCGAGATCAAGGGGCGCGGATGATCGACGACGGGGCGACGTTCTCCCGACGCGCGTTCCTCGCCGGATGTACGGTCGCGGCGTTGCCCGCCACACGGCGGGATCCTCCCACCGTGCGGTGGGTCGGCGAGACGATGTCGCGGGCTCATCGCGTGCTCTCCGGTGCATTTCCGACGACATCGTTCGAAAAAGACGACAAGGCGCGCGTGGTGATCGTCGGTGCCGGTCCGTCGGGGCTCGCCGCCGCGTGGCGCCTTCTCGAGGCCGGTGTGGACGACGTCGTCGTGCTCGAACTGGGCGAAGAACCGTGGGGACTTCTCGGACGCTTCCGATGCGGCGATGCGGGATTGTTGCCTTTCGGTGCCACCGAAGTGGATCTCGGTGGGTCGTCGACCGGCGTTCTGCGGCGCCTCGCGGCTTCGTCGGCCGCGTCGCGACCTGCGGACGCGTCGGCGGCTTTGCCGCGCGTCGTCGCGATGCGGCGCGGCGACGGTCGTCTCGTCGCTTCCGGCGCCGACGCGAACAGGGATTCCTTCATCGATCGATGGATCGCGACCGATGAGAGCGCTCCCGACGCGCGAGCGTCCGCCGTGGCGGCGGGCGCGACGCCGGAAACGCTCCGCTGGCTCGACCTCGAGGTTCGGCGTCGCTTCGCGAGCAAACTGGCCGATCTCGACGCTACGCCCGTCAAGGCGTTGCTCGACGCCATGCGCCGTCGTCCCGAGGCGTTCGTCGCACCCGTCGGCGGTCCGGGGGTGTGGTTCGAGTCCGTGGTTACCCGTCTCGGCGAGCGCTTGCGCCCCCGCCAGGTGGTCGGGCTCGTCGGATCTGAGTCGGACGGAGTTTCGGTCTATGCGTTGGACGCCGCCCGCGGATTGACCACACGCCTCCGTGCGTCGAGCGTCGTTCTCGCGGTCCCTGCGATCGTCGCCATGCGGCTATCCGCCGCCGCGAGCGCATCGCGTCCGTCGCTTCACGCGCCCGAATCGGTGACGCGGTTCGTCGCCGCCGTCGGTGTTCGGCGATTGCCGATCGGGGCCGAAGCTCCCGGGACCCGCATCGACGCCGGCGACGACGACGGAACGTACGCCACCGTCCATCCGACGGGGGACGGCGGCGGCTTCCTCATCGTGAGGACGGCGTTCCCGTATCGCGCGACCGGGCCTTCTCGGGCGTTCTTGACGGCGCTTGATTACGACACGGGGCGGGACCTCGCCCTCGAACGCTTGCGACGTGTCGTCGGGGGCGACGTCATCCCGACTCGCTTCGATCTGTGGCGGGTCGGACATGCGGGTGTGCGGCCCGGATTCGGCGGAGGGCGCGGGTGGGTCGAGAGGACGCCCATGCGCAAGGGCGTGGTGTTGGCGGGCTCCGATGCGAGCGGTGCACCGGGGTTCGACACGGCGGTCGTGTCCGGCGTTCGCGGAGCGCAGGAGGCGATCGGCGTGGTTGCCGGTTCGAAGGAGGACTGGCTCGCGTGATCGAGGGCAGCCCGGGTTGGACGTGCGCACTCGTCGGATGGTGCATCGGGCGGACCGCGATGTGGGAGGGATTCCTCACCCCGCCCGCGGCGCGATGGAATGTCCGTCGTTCGACGTACGGGGGCTTTCTCCTCGCGTCGGGCGTCGGGATCGGTCTTTGGGCGTCGAGCGACGGTGACGCCGCGTTCCTGCAGCGCACCGGCTCCGTCTTCGTGGTGCTGCTCGCGGCCCTCCTCGGCGTCGGGGCGTACGTCGGGGGAGGGCGTCGCCGCTCTTTGGCCACGGTCGCGGGCCTCGCGGGAATCGCCGCGTTGCCGACCTTCGCCGACGCACGCGCGGCGACCGCTTTCGGCGACGTGGGCGCGGGAATGCGCACGATCGACGCCGCTCCGTGGGTCGGACTGGGTTTCGGCGTGCTGTTGTTCGCCGCCGTTCCGCGACATCCCGGACGCAGGCTCGGGCGTCTTGCGGTCGCATTCGGTCTCGCGGTGCTTGAATGGACGTGGGTCTCCCGTCACCTTTGGCTTCCGGAATCCTGCGGTTGGCCGGATCGCGTCGACGTCGCCGCGATGTCCGAAACACTGCGCTTTCCCTTTCTCGCGGCATGGTCCGGCTTGGGCCATGCGGGCATGATCGGACTTCTGCTCGTCGGGCGGGATTCCACGGAGTCGACTTGAGTCAAACCGCGTTTCTTTCCGCACCCGAACCCGTTTCGGGGACGGGCAAGGTGTCGTTTCGGGTCTTCCTGACCGCGGCGGTCGGGGACTTCGCGTCGCATCTGTTCTTCGGAGCGCTGTCGTTCCGCGCGCGCGATCTCGGCGCCGATCCGTTCACGACGGGTTTGGTCGGTCTCGCGGGCGACGGCATCTACGTCGTCGGAGCCCTCTTTCTCGGTCGCTGGTGGGATCCCATGTCGCGCCGTCGCGTGACGACGGCGGCCCTGCTCCTGATGGCGTTGGGACTGACGCTCGGGTCCTTCGCGCCGTCGCTCGTCCTCTTCGCGGGCGCCTTCATGGTCTTCCGTGTCGGCTCTTCGCTCTTTTGGCCGGTCCTGCAGGCGCGCCTGTCGGACGAAGCGCCCGCCGACCTCGGGTCCGCCGTTTGCGCGTTCAACATCGCGTGGGCGTCCGGAAAATGCGTGTCGTACGCATTGAACGCCATTCTCTTCGCGGGGTGGATTCCGGGAGTCGATTGGACGCCGGCGAAAGCCTGCGCGGTGGCCGCCGTCGCCGCCGCGGTCACCGCGTTCTGCGTTCCGCGCGACGTCGTGCGTCCGAAATCGGTTCAACGTCGTACGTCGCGCGCCGCGCCTCCGAACGGGTTGCCGCAACGGCTCGCCGTCGCGCGCCTCGTCATGTTCCTCGGCGCGTGCGTCGGCGTCATCGTGCTCAATCAAGCCGCGCCGATTCTCCGCGCGCGCGGAATGACCGCGGACGTCGGCAACGTGATCCTCGCGACGATCGTCGGCGTCCAAATGATCGTGTTCGAAGGGCTTCGTCGTCGCCCGCACACGGTCGGACGCACGGGACTTTTGCTCGGTGCCTGCGTCTTTCTCATCGCGGCGGTCGGCCTGTTTTTGGTGGCGTCGACGGTCCCGCTGCTCGTGGTCGCCGCCGTGCTGACGGGAATCGGGATCGGGGTCGGATACGTCCAAAGCCTCGTCCTGTCGTTGGCCGTGCCCGCTTCGGCGGCCGACGGTGCGGGAAAACACGAGGCCGTCCTCGGGGCCGGAAATGCGCTGATCGCCCCGGTGGCGGGCTTCGTCGGCTCGGCGTTCG
>JAFMJN010000252.1 GCA_017853435.1 Planctomycetota bacterium
GCGATCGACCACTTCACGCGCTCCAAGAGTTCCCCAACCGCCTTACCCTCGACATCTCGCGCGCCGAGAAACACATCCCTGAAAATAGGCAGAATTGCCCGGTTGAATCTCCGCCTTTTCTCCGGATCAGCAAGCGCAGCCTCCAGTCGGACCTTGACGGCATCCGGGTCGGCCTCGATCGAAAAGGAACTTTGGACCAACGTCTTTTTCGCGAGCGGATGAAGTGCTTTTGCGACGGCCTCAACAGTTCCGGCACCCAAATGAATTTTCCGAATCAGATGGAGATCTTCTCTCTGCGACTTCTGAAAGTCGATTCTGACGATGTTGAACACCAATCCGTCCGTGACGATGCCCAATGTCAGATTGCTACGTGCCAACGAGGTGGAAGCTCGGCGTATGAGATCCGCCCAACTTTCGAGCCGGGCGGATTCCACCGCTACAACGACGATGCGAGGCTTGCTTTTCGCCATCAGGGTGACGCAGGCGTAGTCGGGTGCGCCCACCTTTTCAGGCGGGTCGCCGAAATCTCCGCCCCGCCATCCCAGAGTCGCAAGCAACGGCGTCACCACTCGCGTCATGAGAGCTCGCGGCACATTCACAGCACGAATGGATTCGAACAGTTTGATCGACTCGCGCGTGTGTCTTACCGCGTCCTCGATTTCCGTCGGATCAATGGACATAGTGCTTGGTATCTACTTTCTGACGCACCACCATAACCTTACAATCTCGATTCCGCCCGAAACCCACCTCTCCAAGAACTCGCATCCTCGTGGGTGCCCGAAGCAAGACGTGCGATAATGGAACGTGGATCGGGGCGCAGACGATCCGGGGCTGGCCGGCGCGGCCGGAGAAGCGGAAGCATCCCATGATCAAGGCCTTCAAAGCAGCACTCGCGGGCATCGCCGCGATCTTCATGTCCTGCGCCCAGCAAGCCCCGAAGACCCCGGAGCTCACCATGAAGTGGAAGGACAAGTCCCTATTCGACCTCCCGGCGACGGCCCTCGACGGCAAGCCCTACGACTTGGGCGCGCTCCGGGGCAAGGTCGTCCTCGTCGTGAACGTCGCGAGCGAATGCGGCTTCACGGGCCAATACGAAGGCCTCGAATCCCTCTGGAAGTCCCGGAAGGACAAGGGGCTCGTCGTCCTCGGTGCGCCGAGCAACGAATTCGGCGGCCAGGAACCGGGCGACGCGTCGACGATCGCAGCCTTCTGCACCAAGAACTACGGGGTCACGTTCCCGCTGCTCGCCAAACTGGAAACGAAGCCGTCCGCGACCCAATCACCGATCTACGAGTTCCTCGGAACGAAGACGGGATCGCTGCCGGGATGGAACTTCTGCAAGTACCTCGTGGGTCGCGACGGTCAGCCGATCAAGTTCTACGCGTCGGGCGCGAAGCCCATGGGCGACGAACTCCTCTCGGCGGTCGACGCGGCGCTCGCGGCCGGGGGCTGATCGCCTCCCATGACGGCACCCGCTTCGACATCGCCGACGAAGAGGGTGCCGCCGCTCGGATTCACGACGCCGTGGGTGCTCGCCCCGATGGAAGGGGTCACCCACCGGGTGTTCCGCGATCTCATCATCGGGATCGGAGGCGTCGGCGCGGCGTGGACCGAATTCCTTCGAGTGTCTCAAACGCCGCTGCCGGAGAAAACCATCCGGCGTGAACTCGGCCCGCAGCCCGACCGCTGCCCGGTCGCCGTGCAACTCATGGGCAACCAGCCGGACTTGCTCGCGGCGACGGCGGTCAACGCGGTGCGCGCCGGGGCCCCTTCGGTCGACATCAACTTCGGGTGTCCCGCGCCGACCGTCTTCCGCAACTGCGCGGGCTCGGCCCTGCTTCGCGACCCTTGCGGGGTCGGACGACTCGTCGAAGCGGTCGCGCGCGCCGTCGACGTGCCCGTGTCGGCGAAGATCCGCCTCGGCGTGGACGACCCGTCTCGGTTGCGGGACATCGTGGAGGCGGTCGAAGGGGCGGGCGCCACCCGCCTGACGGTCCACGCCCGGACGAAGGCCGACGGCTACACGCACCCGGCGCGTTGGGAATGGCTCGCGAAGGTCGTCGCGTGGACGTCTCTTCCGGTGACCGGCAACGGCGACGTCCTCACCCCCGACGATGCGCGCCGCATGCGCCGCGAAACGGGCGTCGACTCGGTGATGATCGGCCGTGGAGTGCTCCGCGACCCTTGGGTCTTCGCGCGGCTGCTCGCCGACGACCGGGGGACGATCGCTCCGAACGTCGGTGCCGCCGAAGTCCGGGCGTTCCACCACGCCTACAAGGCTGCCATGGCGGCCGCGGGAGGCGAGGAAGGCGTTCTCGGCCAACTCAAACAGTGGTGGCGACGTTTCGACGTCGCGGTGCCGATTTCGCCGGAGACGCGGCAAGAAATCCTGCGTTCGCCCGACTTGGCGACGCTCGACGCCCGCGTGGAAGCACTCCTTCGCGCGTCGGAGACCTCGGCGTGACGATCTGGCGGCTCCCCGCCGATGAAGTCCTCTTTCCCGATCCCCTGACGGCGGAACCCGACGGCTTGATCGGCGTCGACGGCAGCATCTCTCCCGACCATCTCCTTGCCGCCTACCGCGAAGGCATCTTCCCTTGGAACGAGGAGCGCGAACGCACCCTTTGGTTCTTCACGCACCCGCGATGCGTCCTCGATCCCGCGCGTCTTCATGTGCCGTCGTCTCTCAAACCCGCGCTGAACCGATTCGAAGTCCGGCGAGACACCGCGTTCGAAGATGTCCTCATGGGGTGCGTCACGCGGGGCGCGCCCTCGCCGTCGCGTCGCACGCTTCGCGACACGTGGCTTTATCCCGCACTGCGGGCTTCGATGACGACGCTGCATCGCCGCGGCGTGGCGCACTCGTTCGAAGCATGGCGTGACGGCCGGCTGGTGGGTGGACTCTACGGGCTCAAGATCGGGTCGGTGTTCTGCGGCGAATCGATGTACTTCGCCGAGCGCGACGCTTCGAAGGTCGCGTTCGTTCGCATGGTCGCCTGCGCACGCGCTTCCGGCATCACGTTGATCGACTGCCAGCAGGACACGGAGCACATCCGCAAGTTCGGCGCGACGTTGATCGAAGGGGCCGACTACCTCGCTCATCTGCGCCGCGAGCGCGACCGCGTCGTCGCGTGGGCGCACCTCGGTTAGCGTCTGAGCGTGTCGCCATCGACGCCGAACACCCGCCGCCTCGCCGTCACGCTGACCGGCGCCGCCGAACACGCGGTGAAGCAAGGCCACCCTTGGGTGTTCGCCGACGGAATCAAGTCCGCATCGTTCAACGCCTCCACAGGAACGACCGCCATCGTCTTCGATCGCTTCGATCGGATGATCGGACTCGGTCTTTGGGATAGCCGTTCGCAAATCCGACTTCGCATGCTCGGAACGGGGAAGTTCCGGTTCGACGCCGCTTGGATCGACGCCCGCATCGCCGACTCCGTGGCACGGCGCGGCGATCTTCCCGCACGTCACTCGGGCTGGCGCGCGGTCTACGGCGAATCCGATGGTCTCCCGGGTCTCGTCGTCGATCTGTACGCCAAGACGGCGGTGGTCAAGCTTTACACCTCCGCATGGGCGCCTCATCTCGCGACCCTCGTCGACGTCTGTACTCGGCGCTTCGCCGTCGAACGCGTGGTTCTTCGTGCGTCGCGCAATATGCAGGACGACCCCGCACTCGCGAATCTCGCAGATGGGGCGACGCTCTTCGGATCGGCACCGGAAGGGCCCATCGTCTTCGACGAG
>JAFMJN010000046.1 GCA_017853435.1 Planctomycetota bacterium
GCCGTCGAGAGCGTGGAGCGGTTCACGGGGGTGCTCGATCGCGTGAAGGACGAAGCCGCGCGGACGAAACCCGCGAAGGAAGGCGGCTAGGGTGTTCGGCAAACTCACCGCGGCCCTCAAGGAAGGGCTCCGCAAGACCAAAGAAAAGATCCTCGGTGGGATCCGCGCGATCCTTCCGTTCGGTCGCGATCTCGACGCGGACTTGGTCGACCAGCTCGAAGAGCACCTCTATTCGGCCGACATCGGCCCGCGAACGGTCGGCAAGATCATGGAAGCGGTCCGCGCCGCCTGGAAGAACCGAACGATCAAGACGACGGACGAGTGCTTCGCGTTCCTCAAGGCGCACGTGAAGGGCATCCTTTCCGGCGAAAGCACCGCACTGCGTCGCGCGGCGTCGGGGCCCACGGTGGTGTTGGTCGCGGGCGTGAACGGCACCGGCAAGACCACCTCGATCGCGAAGATCGCGAACCGCCTGAAGAAGGACGGCCCGGTGATCCTCGCGGCGGGCGACACCTTCCGCGCCGCGGCCTCCGAACAGCTCGCCCTGTGGGCCGACCGTATCGGCGTTCGATTGATCCGACAGGACAAGGGCGCCGATCCCGCGGCCGTGGCGTTCGACGCGGTCGAAGCGGCGCTGTCGTCGAAGGCGGCGTGGCTCGTGATCGACACCGCGGGGCGCCTGCACACGCAGGAAAACCTCATGGCGGAACTCGACAAGGTGAAGCGCATCATCCGCAAGCGCATCCCCGACGCGCCCCACGAAACGCTGCTTGTCCTCGACGCCACGACCGGACAAAACGCCATTTCCCAAGCCGTCGAATTCGGCAAGGTGCTCGACCTGACCGGCCTCGTTCTCACGAAGCTCGACGGGACGGCCAAGGGGGGTGCGATCATCGGCATCCGGGATCAGGTGAAGATCCCCGTCAAGTTCGTCGGCGTCGGTGAAAAGGTCGACGACCTCGAAACTTTCGATCCCGACGGATTCGTCGAAGCGCTCTTCGAAACTCCGGAGACGAAGGGCTAGTCGGCGCCGATGAACGCGCTTCGGTGGTTGCTGCTGCTCGGTGTCGGGGCGATCCCGTTGGTCGCGTTCCCCGGGCCCTTCTTCGACGGCTTCGCGACCCCGCGGCAAGCCCTCGCCGTCGCATGGGTGCTTCCCTTGGCCCTTCTCGCGGCCGAGCGCACCCCCGGAGCCCTCCCCCGAATCCGACTCCCCGTGCTCGCCCTCGGCCTGACGGCGCTCGGAGGATTCGTCCCCCACGTCCTCGGACATTTCGACGCGAACGCGCTCGCGATCGGGCTTTGCCGGACCACCATCCCCCTCGCGTTCGTCGTCGCGGGTGCCGCCCTCTCCGGGTCGCCATGGAGGTCGCGGCTCGTCACGACCGTCGCCGTCGCCACGGCGCTGTCGTTCGTCGTCACCGTCGGGCGACGCCATTTCGACCTCTTCACGTGGATCCCCGACCGCCTCGACGTCGCCCCGTCGGGTCTCGTCGGTAATTCGAACGCCCTCGCCGAGGTCTTCGCCCCGCTGGCGGCCGCGGGCCTCGCCCGTCTCGCGGCCGGAGCCAACGCCCCCTTCGGCGCCGCCCTCGTCGCCGGCTGCGGCACGGCCCTCGTGTTCCTCTCCCGCTCCCGTGGCGGAGCGTTGGCCTTCGGCGTCGGGGCGGCCGTCGCCGCGGCGGCGTGGATCCTGACGGCGGGAGGCGCGCTCCGAGCCCGTCGGGCGGGCATCGTGACCTTGGTGGTCGCCCTCGCGGCCTTGTTCATGACGATCCTGCCTCAAGCGGCTCCCGCGCGCGAGGCGCTCGCATCGGTCGTCGACTCCCGGGCTCCGACGAATCGCGTGCGCCTCGGGCTTTGGCGAGGCGCCACCGAGCTCGCGGTCGCCGAAGCTCCGACGGGCGTCGGCATGGGGCGCTTCGAATCGGCGTTCCTTCCCTATCGCACCGCCGAGGAGTGGGGCCTGTCGGGTGCCGACACCCGAGCCGACGATCCGCATCAGGAGTTCCTCCGGGCGGCCGCGGAGGGTGGTGTTCTCGGTCTCGCCGGCCTCGCACTGTTTCTCCTCCTCGGCATCGGACGCGGACTCAAAGCGACGCGCCAAGGGGATCCCGCGGGCGCACCGCTCGTCGCAGCGGGCTTGGCCCTGCTCGTGACGGCCTGCGTTCGCTCACCGTTCAGCCACGCGGGGGGCACCCTCGCCTTCGGACTCCTGCTCGGCGCCACGGGCATCGCCCCTCCCGACGTCGGCCGACTCGACCGGATCGCGCGCGGCGTCGCCTGGGCCCTCGCGATCCCCGGGATGATCGCCGCCCTCGTGATCCTCGCCGACGACCGCGCGCTCGGAAACGCCGTCGGCGCCCTGAACGACGGCAAGGCCGCCCTCGCGAACGGGGATGCCGCCGGCGCTCGCGATGCCCTCCGTCGCGCCGGGCGCGCCGTGTCGCAACTTCCCGGCGCCCCGCTCAAGGACCCGGGGCGCACCTTCCGCGCCGCGTTGGCCGCCGACGACCTCGAGCACGCGCGCATCGAACTCGCCGCCGCCGGGATCGCCCCGGAGATCCTGGCGGACTTCCCCGACGGTGCCGTCACCGACTCCCTCATCACCGCCACCCGGCGGGCCGTCCCCGGTCACGCGGGATGTGCGGTTCTCGAAGCTCGACGGGCCGTCGAATCCGAACGCATCGCGGCCGCCGTCACCACGCTGCGCGCCGCGATCGACGCGCTCCCGAACGCCCCCCGACTCCGGCGGAACCTCGCCGCCGTCCTCCTCGACCAAGATGCGGGAACCGATGCCCCGTTCCGGTTGGTCGCGGAGGAAGAACTTCGCTTCGGCGGGGGGCCCGATTTGGCGGTCCTGAAGGGCCGCGCGACCCTCGAGGCCCTCCGCGGACGCCCCTTGTCGGACGAGCCGTCGTCGAAGCCTTCCATCCCGCTGCCGGAAATCCCGCCGGGAGACCGCGAAACCTCCCTCCGAAGGCACCGTGAGCAACTGTTGGCGGGGATCGCCGCGAATCCCGACCAAGGGGGGTGGCTCGCCGCCTTGGCGGAGACCGACTACACCCTCGGAAAGGGCACGAATGCGCTCTTGGCGCGCGAGGCGAACCGCGCCTTCGCACGATCGCGCCTGCGATTCGCGATCGACGCGGACTCCGCGGGCGATCGCGCCGGAGCGTTGCGCTTCCTCCGCCTCGCACTCCGCAAGGACGACGGCCTGCGCGCCGCACGCGAGCTCGCAGCCCGATGGGGCGAACCCGTCGGCGACCCGATGCCCGTCAAGTAGCCGTCGCCGCGCCGATCGACGGATCACCTCACGCGAAAAAATTTTCGCGACGATCGAAAAATTTCCGTCTTCGCCACCCCTCGCGCCCCTCGGTGCCGCGTGTTCCGGTGTCGCACCGCGAAGCACCTCGAAGGCGACGTCGAGTCCGTGAACGCGCGAACGACGATGCCGAGAGACGTCCGATCGACGTCGTGCGCGCGGCGGCGCGTCGACCGTTCATCGTTCGACGACGACGTCGCGACGACGGTGCGCGATCTCTCGCGGGCGCACGTGCGGCGCCGATCGCGCCGCTTCGAAAATCAAAGAAAACACCCTGTAAAAAGCGAGAAGGCCGCGATTGCGCGCGGCCTTCCTTGGAGTTCGTCACCGGGAAGGTGACGATCTCTTCACTTCTTCTTGGCGGTCTTCTTAGCCGCCTTCTTGGTCGCCTTCTTGGCGGCCTTCTTAGCCTTCTTAGCCAAAGCACTACCTCCTGAAATGGAAGTACCTGTGAAAGAAAAGGTCCCGTAAACCTCTTCGTGCACACCCTGTGCACACGAGGAGATTAGGCGCGGGGATTCGTGCGCGCAAGTGCCTGCAAGCACTCGACGACATTTTTTTCGAATGCCGCTCACGCCCCCGCGAGCGCGTCAACGCGCGCGTCGTTCCTTCCACGCTTCGTTCGGACGCAGACGACGATCGAGATTCTGAAGGAATCGCGCCGCCAGATTTCCGTCGCTGGTCGTGCCCTTCCAATCGGCCTTCTCGCGATCGAGAGGTGCCTTCTGATTGGTGTTCATCTCGGTTTCCTGCGTGGCGGTGACGTCGAAACCGTCGGCATCGGTCCCCTTCCACGCCACGATGATCCGATTACGCATCCCCTCGCGATCGAACGGCGACAACCGAACCTGCCATTCGGACGTGATGGTCATCGCCTCCATGTCTTCGGAAGCGACGCCGCCGAGCGGCTTCAATTCTTCGCGGACGCATTCGAGCAGATAATCGCGCGAATTCTTGTACTTCGAGAACCCCGACTCCACCGCGGGAACGGGACTCGAAGCGCATCCGGCGCAGACGGCGAAAACGACGCAAAGGGCGATCAACGGCTTCATGCGGTTTCCCTCCCCGGGGGTCATTCCAATTCCATCGGAGCCCGCGCCCGGAACGAAATCCGGAGCGGGACCTCGGAAAAGCCGAACGCCTCGCGGAGTCGGTTTTCGAGGTAACGGCGGTAGTCGTCGCGGAACAGTTTCGGTTCGTTGACGAAGATCACGAACCAAGGCGGATGGGTACCCACCTGAGTTCCATAGAAGAGTTTGCCCGACTTGCCTTCGTAGCGCGACGGCTTCCGGACCTCGAAGGCTTTCCGGAGGACCTTGTTCACGTCCGCCGTCGAAATGCGGGTGCCCGACTGCCGATGCAGGTCGAACGCGACGTCGACGATCTCTTCGACGCGGGTCCGCTCCTTCGCGGAAAGGAACACGACCGGAGCGTAGTGCAGGAGCGGAAGTCGTGTCTCGAGATATTTGAGATAGGCATCGGTGTCGACGCCCGAGGCTTCCGCCAAATCCCACTTGTTGATCGCGAGCACGCAGGCGCGACGCCGTTCGAGGATCCAGTCGGCGACTTCCTTGTCGACCTGCGAGACTTCCTTGCCCGCATCGATGAGGAACACCGCGACTTGGCACCGTTCGACCGCCTCGCGGCTGCGGACTTGGCTGTAGAACTCGATCGAGTCGGCGAGTCGGTTCGCCTTGCGGACGCCCGCGGTGTCGATGACGACGAACGCGCGGCCGTCGCGTTCGACGCGAACATCGACCGAATCGCGGGTCGTCCCCGGTACGTCGCTCACGATGACGCGATCTTCGCCGAGGATCGCGTTCAGCAACGTGGACTTGCCCGCGTTGCGCTGCCCCACGATGGCGATCTTCAGGTCGTCCGTCGCGTGCAGATCTTCGTCGTCGCGACGTTCCGGGAGATGCTCGACGATCACGTCGAGGAGTTCGGCGAGACCGATGTTGAACTTCGCCGAGATGCACACGGGTTCGCCGGAACCGAGTTTGTGGAACTCGCCGAGGAATCCTTCAAAGCGTTCGTCGTCGACCTTGTTCGCGACGAGAATCGTCTCCTTGCCCGAACGGCGGAGGGCTTCGGCGGCGCGACGATCGAGCGGCGTGAGTCCGTCCTGTGCGTCCACCGTGAAGAGGACGAGATCGGCGCCGGCGACGGCGGCGTTGATCTGCATCTCGACGTGCGATTCGAGATCGTGACGGTCGACGATGCCGATGCCGCCGGTGTCGACGAGTTCGAAGCAACGTTCCGCATGGCGGATGTCGGCGCCGATGCGATCGCGCGTCACGCCCGGCGTCGGATCGACGATCGAAATGCGGGCTCCGGCGAGCGCGTTCAACAGGGACGACTTGCCGACGTTCGGACGACCGACGATGGCGACGGAGGGGCGGGTCATGGCGTCACATCTGCCCCGAGAGGCGGTGGATTTGAGGAATCGCCCTCACGTCGCCGTGGACCGCCATCGCGGCCTCCTGAGCGGCGAGGACGCGATCGGGCGACGGAGCGTCGCGGAACCCGGCGAACGGCGTCGCGGGCTGCAGAACGAGTGGGATGTCGGGGCGCAGTTCGGCGACCGCGCGCGCCGCGGCGAGGATTTCGTCGTCCGCGGTCGATCCGGCGAAGACCGCCTTCACGTAGGCCTCGATGCCGCGCGAGGCCGAGAGGATGTTTCGGTGGGCGCCTTCACGCACGGGCTCGCCCGTCGCGGACGCGAGCTTCCAATCCATGCTCAGGACGTCGATGCAATCACGCACCGACAGGAAGGCCGCGTCGAGGTTCGCATCGGTTTCGAGGAGGACCTTCGCACCGCGCGCGCGGACCGCGGGAGCCAACGCGCGGATCACCCACGGTTGCAACAGCGGTTCGCCGCCCGTGAACGAGACCGCCGTGTGGCGGACGGGTCCCGAAAGCGCACCGACGACGATGTCTCGAAGCGCATCGACGGGTTCCGGGTTCGGTCGGCGCTCGAAATCGCGGCGCCCCGGAGTCTTCTCCAGACGCCAAGCGTCGAGCGGCACATGACACGCCGGCGTGTCGCAGTACGCACACTTCATATCGCAATGAAGAAACCGGACGAACAGGTGGCGTTCACCGGTGCGCGGACCTTCGCCCTGTATCGCGGAAAAGATCTCCACGAGGTCGGCGGTGCCCGCGCGCTCGGCGCGGGCGAGACGTTCAAAATCGGCCGTCATGCGACGTCGTGACGGAAACGGAGGGTTCTCGAATCGAGAGCGCCTCCGGAAACGAGAAGTTGGGAAACGGGGTCCTTCGGACCCCGCGACCTCACTTCTTCGCCGGGGCCTTCTTGTCGTCGGCCGCCGCGTCGTCCTTCTTCTTTTCCTTCACCTTCTTGACGGCCTTTTCGACGCGGGTCTTCGGCAGACCGAGGGCCTTGCCGTCCGCGATGCGGCCGGCCTTCGAGAGCATCTCGATGCGTTCGGCGCGCGTGTACACGTTGCGGGCACGGGCCATCGAGACTTTGGAAATGAGGCTGGGGTCGACGGTCATGGGATCACTTCTCTCCGGTTTCGATGCGTCGCGCGGAATCGTCGAAGGAACGACCCTTCCACACGAACTTCTTGACTTTTTCCTCGAGTTTCATCAGCTCGGGGTCCGCGCGCGTCGGGGCACGCCCCACGACGACGCGGTAGATGCGGCGTTCGGCGTCCTTGAGGACGCGCGGGTCGGCCGCTTTGAAATCTTTGCGCGCCATGAGCGCGAGACAGAGGTTCATGACGTCGCCTTCGATGTCCTTCAGGTCGGCATCGTTGAGCCACGACTTCGTGACGACTTCGACCGCGTAGACGGACGGAGCCGAAATCGGAACCTGCGAAGACGGCGTCCGCACCGCGGTGGTGCCGTTGAGCGACGGAGGCGGCGTCGAATCGCCGCGGGTGAACCACCAGAACAGTCCGAAGCCGAGCACCAACACCAACACGATCGCGACGCCGACGACGCCTCCCGCCGAAGGCGGAGAAACGCTCGTCGTCGGCCTCGGGGACCCGTCGGTACCGAGGACGTCGAAGAGATTGGCGGGCTTCTTGTTCGGGATCATGGTGGTCAACCCACGGGGCACCCCGGAAGACGACCCGAAAAGGGCCGGGTCCGCGCACCCCGGGAGGGCCAAGACTCTAGCGGGTTTCCCACCCGGGTTTCAACCGCCCGAAAAACCCCTCAAGAGCCCGCGGACCGCGCCGCGAGACGGGCCGCGAAGCGGAGAGCTTCGGCCATCGAACCCGCGTCGGCCGAACCCTTTCCGGCGATGTCGAACGCCGTCCCGTGGTCGACCGACGTCCGTACGATCGGCAGGCCGAGGGTCACGTTCACGGCGGATCCGAACGCGAGGCACTTGACCGGAAGCAAGCCTTGGTCGTGGTACATCGCGACGACGCAATCCGCCGCTCCCTCGAATCCGGGACGGAACCACGTGTCGGCGGGATGCGGACCGGACAACGACAAACCCTCCGCCGCGCCGAGGGCGACCGTCGCGGCGACGACGTCGGCATCCTCGTGGCCCAAGAGCCCGGACTCGCCCGCATGGGGATTGATCCCGAGCAACGCGAGGCGCGGGCGGGCGATGCCGAAGCGTCGCTCCAAGTCTCCGGCGACGACCCGGCAAAGCTCGAGGAGGGACGCGGGAGTATGAAAGCCCGCCACCGCGCGCAGCGGAACGTGGACGGTGGCGAGGGCGACGCGGAACGTCGGCGTCTCGAACAGCATGACCGGAAGCGGGGCTCCGCAGACGCGGGCGATGTACCCGGTGTGGCCGTCGAAGGGACGACCGGAAAGCGTCACCGCTTTCTTCGAGACGGGCGCGGTGACCAACGCCCGGTGGGACGCCGCACGGACGCGCGCGAGCGCCCCATCGAGGGCCTCGAGCGCCGCCGACCCACCTTCCGCCGACGGCGGCGGCGCCGCGAACGCCCCCCCTCCGGCGACCCGAAGCACGGAGACGGGCGCGGTCGCGTCTTCCCCCGGTTCGATGCGCGGCCATCCGGGGTCGGCTCCGGCGTTCGCGAGCACGTCGTCCCGACCGACGAGCACGATCCGCGCGATGCCTTCCGCGGCCGCGGCGCGCGCGGCCTTCACGGAGACCTCCGGCCCGATCCCTTGGGGATCGCCCGTCGAAACGCAGCATTCGGGGAGGGGTTTCATCGGGATCGAGGCGGGTACAACCGCCCGAGGACGATGTCGAGAACGAGGAGCGCGGGCAAGGCCCCGACCCAAGGAAACGGGGCGGGTTCTCGGCCGGGCGCCCCCGGAACCCGCCGTGGCGGCGAAGGTGGAAACACGGGTGCGAGTTCGGCGTCGAGTTCCTTCGCCAGTTCTTCGAGGCGCGCCGCGTCGCCGCCGCGCGCGATCGCTTCGGGAGGCGCCGCGATCGGAACGGCGGCCCGGACGACGGAGCTTCCGCCCGCATCGATTTCCAAATCGAGCAGACCTTGAGGCGCGGCGGTGTCGACGGCGAACACGGCGGTGCCGGCCGCGCGCGAGACGCACGTGAGCGGGACCGCATCCCCGAAGGGCGTGCGGGCGGACACGGAGAAGGTGGGGACCGGGCCCGAACCGGCGTCGAGATCGACCACGGAGACGCGGAACGTCCGACCGAAACCTTCGACCCCCGCGAGCCAACGCACGGGAGGCTCGACGGGCGCGGCCCAACGCACCACCTGCGCGAGGAACGCGCCGAGCGGGTCGAACTTCACGAGCATTCCCGCACCGACTCCCTCGAGCGGAAACGCGCTCATCGCGACGCGGCCGAAGCCCTCGTGACGGTGGGCGAACGCCGGGCTTCCGTCGGACGTTCGCATCGTGACCCACGCTCCCGCGCTTTCGACGACGGGATGGCGGACGACGGGTCCGTCGGTGAGCGCCCATTCGACCCCCCGCAGATACGCGGCGGGGGCGTCCGCGCGCAACGCGACGAAAACGTCGGCGCGCGGTTCGGGCGTAGGCTCGGGCTTCGTCGCCTCGGGCGGCGTCGGTGCGCGCTCCGAAGGCCGCTTCGGAGCCTCGGTTTCGCCGGGAGCCTTGGGAGGCTCGCGGCGCCGAGCTCCCGACGACGCGACGACGCGCTCCGCCTCGACGACGAGCAGTTGGGGAATCTCGCGTTCGTTGTCCGCGCGAAGGTACTTCGATCCTCCGGCGACGGCGATGTCGGTCAGCGTATTCGCATCGGCCTCGTAGCCGATGCCGACGGTCGTGACGGTCGCGCCGATCGCGCGCAGGGCTTCGACACGCGGGCGGAAGCGCCCGGGCTTGCTCTCCCCGTCGCTTACGAGCACCACGTGCTTGACCGACAGATTCTCCGATTCGAGAACGTCGCGCGCCAAGTCGAGAGCGGGAACGAAGTCCGTACCTCCGGCTGCGGTGATGCGCGAGATACGGTCCACCACGTCCGCGCGATCTCCCGCCCGCGTCATCGCGAGCACTTCGAGAGGGCGATCGTTGAACGCGATGACGCCGATGCGGTCGTCCTCGTGCAGCACTTCGGCCGCCGCGATCGCGGCCTCCTTCGCGAGCCGCAGTTTGGCGCCCTTCATCGAACCCGACGCGTCGAGCACGATGAGAAGCCCGAGAGTCGGAGCGCGTCGACGTTCGGTCGTGCGCTGTTCGGGATCCGGTGCTTTCAGCCCCTCGTCGGGATCCTTCTTCGGAGGATCGGGCTTCTTCTCCTCCTTCGGCGGCGGAGGCGGCGGAGGGTCGACACCGACGAAAGGCAACCACCCCGGCAAACGCCCCGAGATTGTCGGAGCGAGCGCGTCCGCGACCCCCGAAGGCAGCACGACGAGTCCCCCACCACGGCGCACGTGGGCCTTCAGTCGACGGTCGACGCCCTCCGCCGACAGCCACGACACCGGCATCCGGTCGCAGACGACGGTGCCGCCGGCGTCCAACGCATCGAGGGCTCCGACGAATCCCTCGCCGTCGACCCGCACGGGGTCGATGCCCTGCGCCGCGAGCATCGCGACCGTGTCGCTCGCCCCTTCCGGACCGACGACGAGGACGCGGAGTTTGCCCGCGACGTCGATCACGCATCCGACGGCGTTGTCGTCCGCCTCCCGATCGCTCGGCTCCGCGAGGATGCCGACCACATGACGTCCGGCGGCGAGCGGGCGCATCGGCAAAGACACGGAAAACGCTCCCGGCGGCGAGCGGAAAGGGGCCGTTCCCACCACGCGTCCGTCGACCGCGATCTTGAGCGCCCCTTCGACGCCGTCGGTCGCATGCCCGCGAACCGTCAGTTCGAAAGGCTCGCCGTCGAGGATCGCGGACGTCGCTCGGACCGCGTCGAGACGGACGGCGCCGCGCAACGTCGACGCGAGGGGCACGATCGACGTCCGCGTCGGCGGCTTCGGAATCTCGCCGAGCGGGGGCACGGCGCCGTCGGTGGCGACGACCAATTCGTCGATCGCTCCGGGAGCCGCCGAACCGAGCGCGGCGCGGAGGGCGTCGCCGAGTCGCGACGCGCGGGCGCCTCCCGGAACGCGTTCGGGAACACCCGCATCGTTCGCGTCGAACGCGAACGCTCGTTCGGCCGTGTCGCCGAAAGTCCACACGTCGACGGGACCTCCGGACTTCGCGCGCTCGGCGGCGGCCACGACGACCGCGCGTCGACTTTCGTCATCAACGCTGCGCGACGCGTCGATGACGACGACGGTTCGGCCCGCTCCCGCCGCGGGAACGAGCCGAGTCGGACCGGCCGCGGCGATCGCGGCGACGGCCACGAGCGCGCAACGGCAAAGGCACCGAAGGACTTCGACGTGCGCGGGACGCGACTTGCGAAACACGAACGACGCGACGACGGCGAGCGGGATCCCGACCACCATCCACAGGCGTTCGGGATGTTCGAAAATCACGGAGAAAACCAGGCGTTCCCGACGACGACGCGGGTGCCCGATCCGGCGGGCGACGCCGCTTCGACGCGGAGAGTCGCTTCGGTCGCGGACGAAAGTCCTTCGACGGCGAACACGACGGGCTCGTCGCCGGGACGCAACCACGGCGTCGACGCGACGGAGCGTCCGCCCACGACGAGGGAAACGCGAACACCGGGAGTGCCCGAACGCGTTCCGACTTCGGCGCCGACTTCGGCGCGGAACGCGCCGGCGCGTCCGTCGAGCGGGATCACGAGGTCCGTGTCGACCGGAATCGACACGCCCTTCGTGAACGTCGCACGACCGGAACGCAGGGGTGCCCCCGGCGCGGAACCCGCGTCGCGGCGCACGGCGCGCGGCAGTTCGGTCGCGAGAAGCGGCCGGTCGACCACACGGAACGGCATGTCGGAAAGATGCCGGAAGTCGCCGCCCGCGAACGTGAGCGAAGCGACGGCGGACGCGTCGAAATCGGCCTCACGGCCTCCGCCGAGGGCGACGCGCACGGTGCCGCGCACGCCGGGAACCAAGGTGCCGTAGAGACGCGACCCGTCGCGCAGCGCGATTTCCGTGCGACCGATCGCGGACTTCGACGGGGCCTCTCCCGACACCGCGACCGCGGCCACCCGGTCCTTCGACCACGCGAAGGTGCGCTTCGATCCCGCGGCGGAGGAAAACACGACGCCGTCCGACCCGAGCGACACCAACTCTCCGGGGAGCGCGTCGATACGCCCGTCGCGATCGACGAAAAGTCCGTCCCGGTCGCCGACGTCCGGCAGCGGACGTCCCGAATCCGAAATCGACGGATTGCGGACGATGCGGACGTCGTCGATGGCGAGACGCAGCGTTCCGGCGGCGACCGCCACGATTTCGACGTCCTCGTCTCCACCCTTCGCGATGCGACCGACGATGCGCCCCCCGTCACGGAGTTCGAACCGAAGGCTCCCGGCGACCGGCGCCAAGGGCGTCGGATCCCCCGCGATCACGACGAGGGACTTCAGAGGCAGCGCCACGGCCGACTCACCGGCCTTGAGCATGGGAGCGCCTTCGGGAGACACCCCCGCCCAAGCCCCCGCCGTCCGGCCGCCGGACGTGGAAAGCGCGGTCATCTGCGCCGAAACGGCCGCGACCATCAAAGAAACGAAGAGGAGGATCCGCATGCACGCGCTCATCGGGGTGATTCGTACCACAAACGGGCGGGATCTCCCCGGCGCTCCGGCCTCCTGCCACCCTGTCAGCGCCTCTCGGGGGATCCCGGGTCGGGCTGACACGATGGCATGACCTCCCTCGGGATTCGGCGACGGAAGTCGCGGACCGGCGTCGGGCCTCCCTTGGCCCGGCCGTTGCTTCCGTCAGGGGCCCGGAGAGGTTCCCTCCCGGGTCCCGCCCCCGACGGGGCGGTCATCGCCCACCTGGCCCCCGCACCGGGAGCCAATCGGAGATCCGACACCATGGCCAAGCAACTTTGCTTCGACAGCGACGCCCGGGACGCCCTCAAGGCGGGCGTCACGAAACTCGCCCGTGCCGTCAAGAGCACCCTCGGTCCCCGCGGCCGCTGCGCCGTCATCGACAAGGGCTACGGCGGCCCCCAGATCACGAAGGACGGCTACACCGTCGCCGACGAGATCGATCTCGGCAACAAGTACGAGAACCTCGGGGCCCAAATCCTGAAGGAAGCCGCGAGCAAGACCAACGACATCGCGGGCGACGGAACGACCACGGCCACGGTGCTCGCCGAAGCCATCTACGTCGAAGGTCTGAAGCACCTCACCGCCGGCGCCAACGTGATGCAACTTTCACGCGGCATCCGGGAAGCCTGCGACCAAGTGCTGGCCGAACTCGCCAAGAAGTCGGTGAAGGTGTCGATCGGCGACCACGACCGTCTCGCCCAAGTGGCGACCATCGCGGCGAACGGCGACCGTTCGATCGGCGAAGTCCTCTTCAAGGCGTTCAAGGACGTCGGAGAGAACGGCGTCATCAACATCGAAGAAGGCAAGGGCACCGAAACCGAAGTGCGCGTCGTCGACGGCATGCAGTTCGATCGCGGTTACCTCTCCCCCCACTTCGCGACCGACACGAAGACCCTCGAGTGCGAGTACTCGAGCCCGCTCATCCTCGTCCACGAAGACAAGATCTCCGCGATCAAGAAGCTCATCCCGCTTCTCGAAGCGGTGAGCAAGGCCAATCGCCCCCTCGTCATCATCGCCGAGGACATCGAAGGCGAAGCCCTCGCGACCCTCGTGGTGAACAAGCTGCGCGGCATCGTGAACTGCGTCGCGGTGAAGGCTCCGGCCTACGGCGACCGCCGCAAGGCGATGCTCGAAGACATCGCGTTCCTCACCGGTGCGAATCCGATCATGAAGGACCGCGGCATCGACCTCGAGCAGGTCACGCTGAAGGATCTCGGATCGGCCCGCAAGATCACGATCACCTCCGACGACACCACGATCGTCGAAGGCAAGGGCAAGCCCGCCGAGGTCTCCGCCCGCGTGAAGCAGATCCGTCGTGAAATCGAAACGACGGAATCGAGCTACGACAAGGAGAAGTTGCAGGAGCGCCTCGCGAAGATCTCCGGCGGCATCGCGTCGGTGAACGTCGGCGCGGCGACCGAGACCGAGATGAAGGAGAAGAAGGCGCGCATCAAGGACGCCCACTCCGCCGTCAAGGCCGCCCTCGAGATGGGCATCGTCCCCGGCGGCGGCACCGCGCTCGCGCGTCTCGCCGCGGCCGTCAAGGCTCCGAAGGTCGGCGACGGCGAATCCGACGTCGCGACCGGCTACGCGATCGTGAAGCAGGCGCTCGGCGCGCCGCTCCGCCAGATCGCGGAGAACGCGGGCATGTCGGGCGCGGTGATCGAACGCCGCGTGCTCGACGACTCCAAGTTCCAACACGGCTTCGACGCCGACGCGGGCGTGATGTGCGACCTCGTCGAAAAGGGCATCGTGGATCCTGCGAAGGTGACGCGCTCGGCGCTCGTCAACGCGGTGTCCGTCGCGACCACCCTCCTTTCGACCAACTGCCTCATCACGGAAGCACCGAAGGCGAAGGACGAAGACAACGCGGGTGCCGGCAACGACGCCGGCCTCGAAGACTACTGATTCACCAGGAGACGACACTCATGGCTACCAAGACCCAGTCGAAACTGAACATCCGCCCCCTCGACGACAGGATCGTCGTCGAGAACACCGCCGCCGAAGAGAAGACCGCGGGCGGCATCCTCCTTCCGGAAACGGCCAAGGAGAAGCCGCAGCACGGGAAGGTCGTCGCGACCGGCCCCGGACGTCTCTCGAAGGACGGCGCTCGCTTGCCCCTCGCGGTCAAGAAGGGCGACAAGGTGGTCTACGGCAAGTACGCCGGGACCGACATCACGGTGGAAGGCACCGAGTACAAGATCCTTCGCGAGAACGAAATCCTCGCGAAGTTCGAATGATCGCGGGAGTCCCACATCATGGCTAAGCAACTCATGTTCGACGACGCCACGCGCAGGAAGATGCACGAAGGCGTCACGAAACTCGCGAGAGCGGTGAAGGTCACCCTCGGCCCGCGCGGCCGCAACGTGATCTTCTCCGGCACCGGCGGCGCCGCGACCGCGACCAAGGACGGCGTGACCGTCTCGAAGCAGGTCGAACTGGTGGACCCCTTCGAAAACATGGGCGCCAAGCTCGTGAACGAAGTGGCGTCGAAGATGGGCGACAAGGCGGGCGACGGCACCACGACCGCCATCGTTCTCGCCGAAGCGATCTTCTCCGGCGGCCTCCGCCACGTCACCGCGGGCGCGTCGCCCGTCGCGCTCAAGCGCGGCATCGACAAGGCCGTCGAAGCGGCGGGTGAAGCGCTGAAGGCGCTCGCCAAGCCCGTGCGCGGCCTCGACGACCTCACGAAGGTCGCGACGATCTCCGCGAACCACGACGAAGAGACGGGCTCCACCATCGCGAAGGCGATCGAGGCCGTCGGCAAAGAAGGCGTCGTCACCGTCGAAGAGGCGAAGGGCCGCGAGACGACGTTCGAAGTCGTGAAGGGCATGTCCTTCGACAAGGGCTACATCTCCCCCTACTTCGTCACCAACCCGACGAAGATGGCGGCCGAGATGCAGGACGCCTACATCCTCATCCACGAGAAGAAGATCTCGAACGTCCGCGATCTCATCCCGGTGCTCGAAGCCGTCGCCCAGCAGGGCGCGCCGCTTCTCATCGTGGCCGAAGACATCGAGGGCGACGCCCTCTCGGCGCTGGTGATCAACAAGCTGCGCGGCGTGCTCAACGTCTGCGCCGTGAAGTCGCCGGGCTTCGGTGATCGCCGCAAGGCGATGCTCGAAGATCTCGCGATCCTCACCGGTGGTTCCTACGTCGCCGAAGAAACCGGCAAGACGCTCGAAACCATCACGCTCGCCGACCTCGGCCGCGCGAAGAAGATCGTGGTCCGCAAGGACGACACGATCGTCGTCGACGGCGAAGGCAAGAAGAAGGCGATCGAAGAGCGCATCGAGCAGGTCCGCGCGAAGATCGAAGTCACCACGTCCGACTACGACCGTGAGAAGCTCCAGGAGCGCCTCGCGAAGTTGACGGGCGGCGTGGCGGTGATCTCCGTCGGCGCGGCCACCGAGAAGGAACTGACCGAGAAGAAGTTCCGCGTCGAAGACGCCATGCACGCCGCCCGCGCGGCGCGCGAAGAAGGCATCGTCGCCGGCGGCGGCACCGCGCTCCTGCGCTGCATCCCCGCCGTCGAAGACGCCTGCCGCAAGGCCAAGGGCGACGAGCAGCTCGGAGTGTCCATCGTCCTCGAGGCGATGCGTTCGCCGTGCGCGCAGATCGCCGAGAACGCCGGCTTCGACGGCGACGTGACGGTCGAATCCGTGTTGGAACTCCCGGCCTCGAAGTCCACGTGGGGCTTCGACGCGCGCGCCGGCGAAGTCGTCGACATGGTGAAGTCCGGCATCGTCGATCCGGTCAAGGTCACGCGTCTCGCCCTCGAATACGCGGCCTC
>JAFMJN010000253.1 GCA_017853435.1 Planctomycetota bacterium
CATCACTGGCGTGTGCTCGTCGACGGCATCGAAACGCTCGCGAGCGAGGTGCGGATCGAGTCGCCCTCCTACACCACGCGCGATCTCATCGAAGGAATCGGCGAAAAGTGGCACCTGACGACGGAAGCCACGACGGTCGAATGGCAGGGGTCGCGCTGCGTGATTCGCTGATTCCGAGCCGACGCATCGTTCGCCCCGCGGGGACGGGCAGGATTTTCGGTTCGCCTCGGGATCCTTTCCGTTCTTCTACAGTTTCTCGACGGCGCGGAGGATCGACTCGACGCGCCGGAACTTTCGCCCAACGGAGATTTCTGATGCGTTTTCGCTTGCCCGTCGCTCCCATGTTTCTTCTCGGCATGTCGTTGGCGGTGTTTCCCGCGTTCGCTCAGGACGCGGGCGTGTCCACCGTCGACGGTCGCCTGCTTGAGATCCTGAAGTCGCGCGGGGTCATCACGACGGACGAGTACACGGAACTCAAGAAACTCGAAGCCGATCTCCGAGTCTCCGCCGACCTCGAGCGCAACGTCGACGCAAAGATCGAAGAGATGGTGGCTCGCGCCGTCCAAGACGCACCGAAGACGTCGTACAAGCCGGGTGCCGGTTTCACGTTCGCCACGGCGGACAAGAACTTTTCGATGACGGTGGGCGCGCGCGTCATGATCCGCTTCACGTACGACGCCTACGACGGTGACACGGTGACGCCCTCGGGCTCCGAGCCCGGTGCCGATCGCACCGATTTCGGCGTGAGCCGCGCGCGTATCTATTTCAAGGGCACGGCGTTCGATCCGAAGCTCAAGTACTCGGTTCAGTTCGATGCTGCCGGTGATCAGGCGCGTCCCGCGTCGGGGACGTCATTCGGTGGCGTCAGCTTCTCGAACTCCGGGACGACCAATGCGAACCGATTGGCGGAGTTGAAGGACGCCTTCGTCGACTATCAGATCTCCGACGACAAGTCGTTCAATGTGAAGGCCGGTCAGTACAAGATCCAGTACTCGCGCGAAGCGATCACGGCCGCTTTCGATATGGAATTCGTCGATCGATCGGTGATTTTCCCGTGGTTCGGACCGAGCCGATCGCCGGGTGTCTCCCTATGGGGGCAGATGGGCGGCGAGAAGGGTGACGCTTTCGAGTGGACGGTCGGCGCCTTCAACGGCCCGAACATCAACGGAGCCGCCTATCTCGAGGGCGAGAACGTCGCCAACGACGACTCGGGTCTTCTCTACAACGCTCGAGCCGTGTGGAACCCGATGGGAGCGGTTCCGTATTCGCAGGCCGACCTGCGTTCGGAAGAGGAGCGCGGCAAGTTCCTCTTGGCGGTCGGTACGAATGCGTTCTATCACGTCGACGACAACCGTCGTGCCGACGGCGATTCGTTCGACGACGCGTCCTTCGGTATCGACGTGACCTCGATGTGGAGCGGGTGGTTCTTCACCGGTGAAGCGCACTGGCGTTCCGACGCGCAGCGCAACGCGACGACCGGCACGCCTGCCGTCGTCGTTTCCAACGACGACGTCGATATCTCCGGCTACACAGCGCAACTTTCCTACACCGTGGTTCCGCAGAAATTCAACATCGGCGTTCGCTATTCGGCCGTCGACTTCGACGGAACCAACGCCACGACGAACGTAAATGGAACCGCCTCGCGCGAGTATCTGATCGTCGCGGGCTGGTACATGAACGGGCATTCGCAAAAACTCCTCGCGGACTTCGGCCGTGTCGAGAACCACTTCACGACGTCGAGTTCCGACACGGACGAATGGCGTCTTCGCGCGCAGTTCATCCTTTCTTTCTAGTACTTTCCGCGTCTTGAGGCTTCCTTAACGCGGTCTTTGCAATCACGTGCGATTCTTCATCAACCGGCCCTTCGGTCGGGGGAGAATCGCACGATGATGAAGCAAGGAAAAAGAACGGCGGCGGTCGCGTTGGCGGCTGCCGTCGTCGTTTCGGCCTCGGCCGCCCAGGATGTCGGCGCGCCGGGCGTCGAAGGTCGTCTTCTCGAGATCTTGAAGAACCGCGGCGTGATTTCGGCCGCCGAGTTCGGCGAACTCCGTCGCCTCGAAGAGGAACTCCGGACGTCGGCCGACGTCGAAAAAGCCGTCGATACTCGGATCGAGGAGATGGTGGCCCGTGTCGCTCAGGACGCGCCCAAGGTCGGGTACAAACCCGGCTCCGGATTCACGTTCGCGACTGCCGACAAGAACTTCTCCCTGAACGTCGGTGGTCGTCTTCAGGCGCGCTTCACCTACGATGCGTTCGAGAACGAGACCAACGGAACGCCGGCGGGTACCGCGGCGGATCCCGGCGAGGACCGCCTCGACTTCTCGGTTCCCCGCATGCGTCTGTGGTTCAAGGGCGTGGCGTTCGACCCGCGCCTCAAGTACGAACTGCAATTCGACGTCGCGGGCGATCAGGCGACGGGCGCTTCGGGCACGTCCTACAACGGCGTGCAGTTCGGTTCCTCCAAGCCGAACGCCAATCGGCTCGCGGAACTGAAGGATGCCTACGTCGACTACCAAGTGACGGACGACAAGGCGCTGAACGTCAAGTTCGGTCAATACAAGATCCAGTACTCGCGCCAACAGATGACGTCCTCGGGCCGTCTCGAGTTCGTGGATCGCGGCCCGACCGACGCCTGGTTCGCTCCCGGTCGGGCACCGGGACTTTCGGCGTGGGGAACGATGGGCGGCGAAAAGGAAGACATGTTCGAGTGGTACGCCGGTGCGTTCAACGGCGGCAACATGTCCGGAACGGCCTATCTCGAGGGCGAGAACGTCGCCAACGACGACAACGGCCTCCTCTACAACGCCCGCGTCGCGTGGAACCCCATGGGCGGTGTCCCGTACGCGCAGGCGGACCTACGCCCCGAAGAGGATCGTGGGACGTTCCTTCTCGCGGTCGGGGCGAACGCATGGTTCCACGACGACGACAACCGTCGCGCGGACGGCGATACGTTCGCCCAGGCGTCCTACGGCGTCGACCTGACCGCCATGTGGGACGGTTGGTTCTTCACCGGTGAAGCCCACTGGCGCGACAGCGCTCAGCGCAACTCGACGGCGGGAACTCCCGCGGTCACGACGAGCTACGACGACATCGGCACCGACGGGTGGTTCGCCCAACTCGGCTACTGCATCATTCCGCAGAAGTTCGACGTCGGATTCCGCTGGAGCGAGGTGGATTTCGACAACACCACGGCGTCGACGAGCATCTCCAAGGACGGCATCACCGAATGGTTGGTCACCGCCGGCTGGTATTGGAACGAGCACGCCTGCAAGTTGCAGGCGGACTTCGGTCGGGTCGAAGACCACTCCGTCAACGCGTCATCCAACGTGGACGAGTGGCGCTTCCGCCTCCAGTTCCAGCTGATCTTCTGATCGACCGGACGTGACGTTCGGGCGCGCTCCTCCGCCGATCGGAGGGGCGCGCCCCCTTTGGGGCCCGGGTCCGAAGTCCGTACGATGATTCGGTCGCGTTGGGGAGAATCGACATGACGAAGCACTTCGATCGAGAGATGACCGTCCTGAAGAAGCGCATCTTGACCACCGGTGCCATGGTGGAGGAAATGCTTCGGGAGTCGGTGCGCAGCGTCGAACAGAACGATGCGGCGGCCGCCCGCTGGGTCATCGAACGCGACGCGGCCGTCGATCTCTACGAAGTCGAGACCGAGGAAGAGTGCCTCAAGATCCTCGCCCTCTACCAACCCGTCGCCCTTCCGCTTCGGTTCGTCGC
>JAFMJN010000254.1 GCA_017853435.1 Planctomycetota bacterium
GGATCAATTACCCGACAGAAGAAGGAGACGGGTGAACACCGCGTCGACAACGATGATCCAAATGATCGAGAAGACGACGGAGCGCGTGGTTGAACGCCCGACGCCGGTCGGTCCGCCGGAGGTCAGGAAACCTTCGCGAGCCGAGACGGTGCAGATGACGAACCCGAAGAGGATCGACTTGACGAGTCCTACCACCACGTGGCGCAACTCGATCGCCTTCTGCGTTTCCGCCAGATAGTTGTCCCAACGCAGGTCGAGGGCCGTGACCGCCGCCAAACCGCCCCCCGCGATGCCGATGATGTCGGCGATCGTCACGAGAATCGGAAGCGCGACCATGAAGGCCAATAGTCGCGGAGCGACGATGACGCGGATCGGATCCGACCCCATGACTTCCATGGCGTCGAGTTCTTCCGAGACTTTCATCGTGCCGAGTTCCGCCGCAAGTGCCGATCCCGAGCGTCCCGCGACGAGGATGGCGGTGAGCAAGGGGCCGATTTCACGCAGCATCGACATCGCGATGAGTTGGGCGACGAGGATGCCTTGACCGTATTGCTCGAACATCGGGGCCGATTGCCACGAGAGGACGGCGCCGATCAGCGCGGCGATGAGGGCGACGAGGGGGATGGCGAGGTTGCCGATGTCGGCGATCGACCGCAGGAATTCGCCGCTTCGGACGCGGGGACGCGGAAGAAAGACGCCGAGCGTTCCCGACAATCCGCGATTGGCGACGTGCGCCCACTCCACCAGCGCCGTATGGGCGACGTCGATGATGTTCGTGGGGCGCGCGGGGCCGCCCGACGGCGGCGGTGGTGGTCCCTTGAAGTCGACGAACGCGCGCAGTGCCTTTTCCTGATCGGCGTCGTTCGGGACCACGCGCACCGAGGCTCCACGTGCTTCTAATTCTCGGCAGAAGCGGTCGAGGACCAGCACGCCGTGTGTCGCGAGCGGGACGTCGCCGAGCGTCACCACACACGGCCCTTGATGGGCGGGGATCTCGCGCGCCCATGCGATCGCTCCGTCGAGATCGACGTGGTCGGGCGACGTCGACACGAGGATGTGCAGCGTGGCGCCGTCGATGCGTGTGGGAAGTGAGCTCATGGACGACGGATCGGAAGTGCGGTGCCGGTGTCGGCGTTCACGCGGACGTAACAGTCCGTCTCGACTTTCGGCAGGACGACTGTACGTCCCCCGGGAAATCGTACGCAAACGCTCGTCGGCTTTCCCGTCCCGATTCCGATCCGCATCCGGGGATCGGACGTCGAATAGAAGCCGCCACCACTGTCGCGTCGCGCTTTGACGACCCGACCGTCGTCGAGGGTGACTTCGATCGTCGCGCCGATCGCGTCCGTGTTCGGGGCGCTCCCTTCGAGAACGAACCCGATCCATGAGCCTCCCGGCGTGTCGTTCCTGCCGAGCGCGGGCTTGCCGTCGAGGACGGTCATCAGCGCGTCGTCGTCCCCGTCGTCGTCGAAGTCGGCCAAGAGGAGCCCGCGCCCGCAGCGCGGCGTGCCGAGGAACGCACCGCGTCGTGAGGCCCCGAAACGGGGGAGCCCGTCCCCTCCGTTCCCGAGGTGCTCGAGGAGGAGCATCGGCTGCCGGTAGGACGTCTCGAGGGCGGTTCCGTCGACCTGGGGGTAGATGTGGCCGTTGGCGATCAGGACGTCGGGCCGACCGTTACTGTCGAAGTCGGCGATTCGGATTCCCCAAGCGAGATCGGGAAAGGAGGGCGGCGAGAATCCCGAGATCGACCCCGCGTCGAGGAAGGCCGCCACCCGCCCTCCGATCCGATTCAGATAAAGGGTGTTCGTGTCGTGTTCGAAGTTGGTGACGACGAGGTCGGGACGCCCGTCGAGATCGAGATCGCCGCAGTCGACGCCCATGCCGGCTTGGGGCCGCCCGCCTTCGCCGAGGTCGCAACCGAGTTTGTCGGCGACGTTCACGAAGGTCCCGCCGCGGTTTTCCCAGAGATCGTTCGGTTGCGAGTCGTTCGCCACGTACAGGTCGAGGTCGCCGTCGCCGTCGATGTCGATCGTGACGACACCGAGCCCGTAGCGCGGCGGCACGCGATCGAATCCGAATGCTTTCGTGGCGTCTTCGAAACGTCCACCGACGTTCCGAAGAAAAACGTCCGTTTCCGCGACCAACCCATGGGGGCCGCAGGCGACCGCGATGCCGCGCCAATCGCACGGTTTGCCTCCGTTCGGCAAAGCTTCCGCGTCGAAGACGACGTATCGGGCGACGAAAAGGTCCAAATCGAGGTCGCCGTCCGCGTCGAAAAACACGGCGCCCGATGTCCATCCATCGATCGCCGCCCCCCACGTCGCCGTCGCATCTTCGAAGCGATCGCCGCGATTCAGGAGAAGGCGCGTCGTCTTCCATCCGGTGAGAAACAGGTCCGTCCGACGATCACCGTCGACGTCCGCCGCGTAGGCGCCTTGGAACCAACCTTCGAGATCGAGGCCGAACCCCGCGGGCGCCTTGGTGAACGTGAAGGGCTTCTCCGCTCCGAGCCACAACGCCGACCGCGGTGTCGCGACGCCTTCCGGCTTCCCGCGGAAGGTCCCGCCGTTCGGCAGAAAGACGTCGAGACGCCCGTCCCCGTTCGCGTCGAGGACCGCCGCCCCTTGGCCGAGCGATTCGAGAATCGTCCACTTCCCGTCGGGATCGCCGTTCGTCTGAACGGTGTCGATCCCGGATGTCGCCGAGACGTCGGTGAAGACGATCGACGACGTCGATGCCGGCGCGGCCGGGCGCGAAGCGGGCTGCGGGCCGGGAGGTCCCATGCCCGCGGGAGGGCGCGCGTCGTCGCAGGCCGTCGCGAGAACGACGGCCGCGACGCCCCACATCATTCTCCGACGAAGATGCACTGTCCGCCGGTGGACTTCGCGAGATCGTCGAGCAGCGTGCGCAGCCCCCGGGTTTCGCTCATGCCGACGCAGTTGATCTTGATCTTGGCGGACTTGTTCCAAACCTTCACGTCCGCGAGGATCTCGTCGATGTTCGTCGTCTCACCTTCGGTGGGTTCGCCGTCGGTGAGGAAGAAGCAGGTGTCGATGCCGCCGACGCCGCCCGCCTTGCGCGGATTGCCCGTCGTGCCGCCGGTTCCGGTTTTCGGTTTGCCCGGAGGGAATCCGAAGACGTACTTCAGGGCCGCGTAGGTGTTCGTGCGACCCGCCATCATCCCGTCGGAATTGAGCCCGTCGGATTGACGCATCGAACGCGAGTTGTTCGGTGTCGCGGGTTTTTGTCCTTCGATCCAGCGGATCGCTTCCTGAATGCGTTCCTTCGTCGCCTTGACCGGTTCCTTCTGCCACGGACGCACGTCCGTTTCGAAGGCGCACAGATTGAAGAACGTGTTGTCGTCGAGCGCACGGAGCGCCGACGCCAACTCTTCACGAGCGAGATCGAGCTTCGGGCTCGATTGGAACTGGAGGTCCTTCGCCTCGCCGCGTCCGCGCTTGACGCGGATTTCGTCCAACATGGAATTCGAGATGTCGATCACGAAGAGGACCTTCTTCGTCACGATCGGCATCTTGTGATAGACGGGAACGCCGCGCCCGTACTGATCCTTGCCGCCGACTTCCTTCTCCTCCTTCTTCGGAGGAGGGAACTTCCAGTCGGCTTCGGCGCGCTTCCACCACGTCATCCAGTTGTCGACGTTGTAGCCCAACGTCATCTGCGTCAGGCGTTCGAGGACCTTGCGGCATTCGT
>JAFMJN010000255.1 GCA_017853435.1 Planctomycetota bacterium
AACAAAGGCAAGCTCATCGGCCTCTGTCTCGATCTCCACATCCGACGCGAGACCGAGAATCGTCGCTCCCTCGACGACGTGATGCGCGACCTTTACGCCGCTTACGGTCTCCCGAAGCCGGGCTTCGGCGAGGACGAACTTTTCGGAGCCATTTCGAAGAGTGCGGGTGTCGATGTGACGCCTCAACTGTCGAAGTGGGTCGACGGAATGGACGAATTGCCCCTGGTCGAGATGTTGGCGACGGTGGGCTGGAACTTGGAGAAGCGTGCGGCCGCACCGGCCGAAGGGTCGGAATCCCGACGACGTCGGCCTCGTGATTCGTGGTCCCTGACGCCGATGCCCGTCACGACCAAGGAGCACGTGGATGCCTTCAATGCGTGGAAGGCCGATCCTTACACCGAACGGGTGCCGCGCGAATGATCGGGCCGGTCGTCTTGGTGCGGGCGGCGCTCGTCGCGTTCATCTTCGCCGCAGTTCCGGTGGATGCACGCGCGCAGACGTTGCGCGTCGGCATGCCCTTCGAGCCGCCGCAACTCGAACAATTCCGCAAGACCGCCGCACGCGGCACGGCGGAGTTCGTCGGTCGTGCCGTGCTCTACGAGTACTTCACGACGGGCGATCAGCAGTGCGTGCTGTCCATCCCGCACTTCAACCGCTTGCACCGAAAGTTCTCGAAGGAAGGGCTTCAGCTCGTCGCCGTCTCCTTCGAGCCGCCGGGCCTCGTCGATGCGTGGGCCGAGGAGAAGGGGGTCGAACACCCGTACGCCTTCGATCCCGACAAGCGATTCCTTCGCGCCTGCGGGACGCCGCGCGTTCCCTTCGCCGTGCTCGTCGATGCGAACGGGAAAGTCGCCTATTTCGGTGACCCGGGAAAGGTGACCGAGGAGAAGATCCAACAGATCGCGGGCGTCGCCCTTCGTGTCCCGCTCTCCGAACTTCCCGAGAAGTTCGACGGAGTCAAGCGTGGGTTGGCGGACGTCGATTACGGGGCGGCCATGAAGGCGTTGCTCGTGCTGCTCGCCGAAAAAGATCCACCCATCGAAGCCAAGATGCTGCGGGACGGCCTGCAGGTTTTGCTCGACGGCTCCTTCCGTTCCGCCGACCGTTTGGCGGCGACCGGCGACTGGGCGGGGGCGAAGGCCGCGTACACCCGGCTACAAAAGACCTGCGCGGGACTCGTCGAAGAGAGACTCGCTCGCGATCGGCTCCTGAACCTCGGGAACAATCCCGCGGCGCAAAAGGGCCTGAGGCAACAGCGCGAACTCGAAGAACTGCAGGCGTTGCCCGCGGGAACCGAGGACGATCGGAAGAAGCGCGCGGCCAAGGTGGATGCGTGGCTCACCGAAAACGCCGGCTCATTCGCGGCGAAGCGCGCCTTGGAACTTCGCAAAGCCGGGAAACTCTGAGCCTTCAGTTCAGGCGGATATCCCATCCGCGCCGCGCCTTGAGCCAAGACTCCTGAAGGAGCTTGCGCGCGAGCGCTTCGCGGATCGTCCCCTCGACGTCCTTCATCGGGGGCGCCGGCTCGATCTTCTCGAGGTGGATCAAGTGGACGCCGTCCGTCGTCACGACGGGATCCGACGTACCGCCGACTTTGAGACCGACCGCGGCTTGGGTGAACGCGGCGTGGAAAGGGGAGGCTCCGGGCGCGAACGGCGGGAGTTTTCCGCCCGACAACTTGGTTCCCTTGTCTTCGCTGTAGAGCCGGGCGAGGCTTTCGAACGTCTTGCCGCCTTCGAGTTCTTTACGGATGGCGACGAGTTGCGCGGAAGCCTTGTCGATCGAAGGAAGCGGCTTTCCGTCGGGCCCTTTGCGGCCGCTGTCCGACGCGGCGATCAGGATGTGACGGACGGTTCGCAACGGTCCGAACTGATCGATGTCGGTTTCGTACGCCTTCTTCACGTCGGTTTCGTTGAAGGCGTTTTGTCCGAGGCGCCAGATCGCCGCGTCGATGACGAACGGAAGACTGTGTCGGTAGCCGTCCATGTCGGCGCCCGTCTGTTGGCGGATGAACTCCGCGAAATCGATGGCGGCGAATTGAGGATTGGCGGCGAACGCGGCCTTCTTCCGCGCGACGTTCGCTTCGAGATCGGCCTCGGTCAGAGTGATCGCGCGGCTCTTCAACGCGGTCTGGACGAGCGCGTGCTGCATCACGGTCTCGACGGCTTTCACCATTTCGCGACGGCTTCCCGTTTGGGACGCCATCCGCACGAGGGTCCTCGCGGAAATCGACTGACCGTCGGCGGTCGCGACGACGCCTTCGGGAAGCTTCGTGCGATCCGTGACGATCGTGACCTGCGAGACGCGATTTTTGATCCACGCCTGCTGCTGCGCACCGGTGACGACTTCGGCGGAGGGAATCTTCAAGTCCTCGCGGGCGAGTTGTTCGAGGGCGAGAGTCGTTCGAAGTTTGGCGACGAAGATGTCGCGAGAGACTCCCGATTTGGCCATCTCGGCGTCGAGGGACGTACCTTGTCCCTTCAACGCCTCGTCGAGGATCGCCACCTTCTTCGCGATGTCGTCGTCCGAAACACCGATGTTGCGCCGCGTCGCCTCGGCCGTGATCAGCGCTTCCTGAACCAACCCGTCGAGGAGACGTCGACCGTCGGTGTTGTTCGGCATGTTGAGGCGCCGCATCGCCTCCGCGATGAACTCGGGTTCGCCGATCACGATTTGGTCGAGGACCGCGACGGCTCCGGACGGGACGGCGTCTCCCGTGACGAGGGCCGTGTCCTCCTTTTGGGACTGGGCGGTCAAAAGCACGGCGAACAGGGCGAGGATCAGCGTCAGGCGCATCGAAAGACTCCCGGGGGAAGAGATTACGGGATGCGGCGGGACCGCCATAGGCTCAAGCCCGCGCGCCTTTTCGTCCGAAACTTCCTCCGGAGCCACCATTCGGCTCGGAGATCCGTCGTGAAGGCATTTTGGTGGGGGATCGCGTGCACGTTGGCGGGGTGTCTCGGGGGGCAGGACGTCCTCGTACTCAGGTCCGGCGCACGCCTCGAGGGGCGGATCGCCGCCGAATCCCGTGCAACGCTGACCCTCGAGTTTCCGGGTGGGGCGATGGAAATTCGTCGGGAGGATATCGGGAGCGTGACCCGTGGGGGCGCCCCGACCACCCGTCCGGGCGCCCCGGCGGCGCTGGAGGCCCTCAGTCGCATTCCCGACGCCGAGGAGTGGTACCTCCTCCAAAAGGGTTCTCGACGCATCGGATGGCGTCTGGTGACCTTCTCCCGTGAGCTTCGCGCCGGAATTCCGACCCACGTGCGACGGGACCGGTGCGTCATCCCAGGGGGTGCCCAAAGTCCGGATATCGATCTGACCGTCACGGAGTGGGTCGATGGTGGGCTTGTCCCGAAAGCCTACGCGGTGAGGTTCATCGCATCGGGCGTCATTCGAACGACGGAAGCGACGTTCGGTCCAGGCGGCATCGAGGTCGTCGAGCGATCCAACGGTCACGAGCGCCGTTCACTGATCCCCGTGGGATCCGCCCTCGAGCTTCCGGGGTTTCTCCTGCGTCGCCGCGCCGTCGAGGCGGGGGCCGTGGCTCCGAGGGAGTCCGTCGTCGTCGTGGATCCTCGGCGCGGAGAAGTCGTCGCCGGTGTCCTCGTTCGAGAACGTCGGGGAAGTGGTACGGATGCGCGAACCCGCATCGAACTGGCCGATGCAACCGGGGTTCCCGTCGCCGG
>JAFMJN010000256.1 GCA_017853435.1 Planctomycetota bacterium
GGCACGCGCACGGCTCGAACGTGCGTTGGCCCGCGACGCCTCGGCCGCGGTCACCATCGAACTTCGTGGAGTCGCGACGGATGCCGCCGCGTCGGATCTCGACGCCGCCACCGCGCGCGTGGCTCTGGCGCGTCAGGCATTCGACGCGCGTCGGGACGAAGACGTGGTCGCCGAATGTGGATGGTTGTTTTCCGCACCCGCACTGCCCATCGAGTTACAGCCCCTTTTGGCCGAAGCTCTCGTTCTCGCGGGGAAATCGTCGCGTCGCCTCGTGGACGCCAATATCGACCCGGAGAAGCGGCGTTTGTGGTGGGACCGGGCGATAGACTTCCACCGTCGCGCCGCCGACATCGCGTGGGACGTGCCCGCCGTCGACGAAGCGCGAAGAATCCACAAGGAACTCACGGCACCCGTTCGATGACCGACGTCGCGCTTCCGGCCCCCGCCGCTTCGACCGAAACGCCGTCGGTCGTTCCGATACCACCGCGCATCTTCGATCCGGATGCGAAGAGTTCCGCGGTGTTGAGAAAGATCGTGCGGTTCACGATCAATACGCTCATCCGACCGTGGATCGGCCCCGCCGTGGAGAATGCTCCGGACTGGAAGACGCTCGGGCCGTGCATCGTCGCTCCGAATCACGCGTCCTTCGCGGATCCGATTCTCGTGCAATCGGTGATTCCGGTCGATGTGCGGTTCCTGATGACGGAGACCATCTATCGCGTGCCTCTCATGCGATGGTTCTTCGACTTGTGGGGAGCGATTCCGGTCCCGGACGGCGCGGCGCTCAAGATCGACGCGATGAAGGCCGCGCTATCGGCGATGCGGTCGGGGAAGCCCGTCGGAATCTTTCCCGAGGGAGCCATCGCGCGGGACGGCGTCATGCAGCCCGGTCAACCGGGAGTGGTCGCGCTGATGGTGAAGGCGCGCGTCCCCGTCGTTCCGGTTGCGGTGATCGGCGCGTATCGGCTCTTGCCGCATCGCGCGAACTTCCCGCGTGCGTCATGGATCCGCGTGCGCTTCGGCACGCCGATCATCCCGCCGGAGAAACTCGATCGCGACGGCACGCGGGACTTCGCGGCCCGCATCATGGCGGAGATCGAGCGGCTTTCGAAGGAAACGTAGCCGCGCGTCGTTCGGATCAGCCGAGCTTCGCGAAGAAGTTGCCGACGCGGTCGAGCCCCTTGCCGATGTTCTCGTAGGAGCACGTGTAGGCGAATCGCAGATTCGTCGGAGCTCCGAAGGAATCACCCGGAATCGTGGCGACGAGATCTTCTTCGAGAAGAAGCTGCGCGACGTCGGCCGCCGACCGCAGGAGGCGCCCGTTGTGCGTCTTGCCGAGGTGGGCGCTGATGTCGGGGAGGGCGTAGAACGCGCCCTTCGGTTCGGGGCATTTCACGCCGGGCATGGCGTTGAGGCGCGCGTGCATCAGGCGACGGCGTCGGTCGTATTCCGCGATCATCGTCGGATCGGGGAGGCCGCCGTCTTCGAGCGCCGCCATCGACGCGATCTGCGTGATCGCGCTGGCGTGGCTCGTCGCCTGCGATTGGAAGCGGCCCATCGCGGCGATGACTTCCTTCGGGCCGCCGGCATACCCCGCGCGCCATCCCGTCATGCAGTGGCTCTTCGAAAGGCCGTTGATGACGACGATGCGATCGGCGAGATCCGGCGCCACGTGGAGCAGGCTCACGTACTTGGCGTCGGCGTAGACCAAGTGTTCGTAGATGTCGTCGCAGATGACGACGAGGTTCGCGTCGCGCACCACCTGCGCGACTTTTTCCATCGAAGCGCGCGAATAAACGGCGCCCGTCGGATTGTTCGGGCTGTTGATGATGAGGCAGCGGCTGCGCGGCGTGAGGGCCCGGCGCAGGGCGTCCGCGTCGATCTCGTAGCCGTCTTCGAGGCGCGTGGGGAACGGAACCGGCACGCCTTCGACCGCGCGCACCATGTCCGGGTACGAATTCCAGTAGGGAGAAGCGAACAGCACTTCGTCGCCCGGATCGCAGAAGGCGTAGAGGGCGTTGTAGAGCGCGTGTTTCGCCCCGCTTGAAACGATGACGTTTTCGGCCGTGTAGGGGAACCCGTTCGCCGCGAGCTTCTTCGCGACGAGCTTGCGGAGGTCCATGAGACCCATGGCGGCGGTGTAGCGGCCGCGGCCTTCGTTGATCGCCTTGATGCCCGCCGCCTTTACGTGGGGCGGGGCGTCGAAGTCGGGTTCGCCCGCGGCGAACGCGACGACGTCCTTGCCCGCCGCCTTCAGTTCGGCGGCCTTCGAGGAGATCTCGAGAGTCAGCGAGTTGCCGACCAATCCGATGCGTCGGCTCGTGAGGGGGCGGGGGTGGGACACGGACGGCTCCTGACGGATCGAAATCCGCTTGGGACGGTATCACCCCCGGGAAGGCGGCGCTACGGGATCCGTAGGGTCGTTGTTCCCCGCCGTTGAGATAAGATCCCGTCCCGGAACGCCGCTTTGAACGAACCCATTTCACGCACCCCCGATTCGCGCACGAAGGAGGCCGCCACCTTCGAGAGGATGCATCGCCGCTTCGTCCGCGGAAAGGTCATCCGGTGGATCGTGATCGTGCTCACCGCGATCGTTTTGGCGGGTGGGGCGATCTACCTCCTCAATCACGTCTACAACCCGTTCGAAGAGAGTCTGTCCGGGCGTTCGCTTCTCGTTTTGACGCCGACGGACGCGGACGCGGTGCTTTTCATCCCCGACGTGCCGGAATGGGTCGGTCGGATCCGCGATCGCGGCTTCGTCACCTCTCTGGACAAAAGCCGCGGCTTTTCGCAGTTCTTGGAGACGGATTTCGCCCGTCGGACGGGTGTCGTTCAGGCGCTGTCGAAGACGTTCCACCAACTCGACGTGGAGCGTGCGAAGAAGACGTTGGATTTGGACCTTTTCGGCGACGTCTCCGGCAAGGAGGCCGTCGTGTCCGCGTGGGCGCCGAAGGGGGCCGCCAAGTCGTGGCAGTGGCTCGCCGTGTTTCGTCCGGAGAGCGTGAAACCGATCATCGGACTGAATCTCCTCCTCGACAAAGACCTCGGCGCCCGATTCGTCGACCCCGAACTCGCGAAGTCCGGGATCAAAGTGTCGCGAACCCGCGATACTGCGACGCTGACGATTCCCGAAGCCCCGCCGCTGACGGTCGCGCGCGTCCGTGACGCGGTGATCGTCGGGACCGACGAAGAACGCATCGTTCGCCTGCGGACTTCCGTGGGCCGCGACGGCATCCCGTTGATTCCCGAGATGCGTTTTGGGCCTTTGGGGGCCGATGCCGGGTCTCGGGAAGTGCGCGCTCTCGTCCGTCGGGACGTCGCCGACGCACAAACGGGGCTGTCGACCACGCTCCACAACCTTTGGGGGCCGTCGAATCTCTCGCTGGCGCGCGCGTCGGTGCCGCGTCCGGCGGGGGAAGACCTCGTCTTCCGCATCGACGTGGGGGATGCGTTCGCCGCCTCGATTTCCGGCACCGAAGCGGTGCCGAGCGATACGGATCTCGCCACGGCCTTTCGACCGTTTTCCAAGGCGCTTTTGGGCTCCATGTTCGACCGGGCGGCGCCGCTCTTGCCGTCGTCCACCTTCGCGTTCGGGGCGTTCGACGTCGATCTCGAGCGCTTCGTCGTCAACCTGTTCTCCCGCCCGGAACTCTTCAGCGACGGCGACCGC
>JAFMJN010000047.1 GCA_017853435.1 Planctomycetota bacterium
AACATCGGTGGCGCGGCGGGCCAAGTCATGTACGACGACGGCACGAACGGCGACGCGACGGCGGGTGACAACGTGTGGTCCCTGACCGTGGTCCCGAACGTCGCGACGGGCGGCACGTACGTCTGTCCGATTTCGGTCACGGGTGGCTACCTCCCGACCACCGCGAACGCGAACGTCAACATCTACACGGTGGCCAACGACATCCCGAGCGGCGCGATCGCCTTGTCGATCGGCAGCAACGGTCCGTTCACAAACGTCGGCACGATCGGCTCGGCCCACCCGGGCTACGCGAACCCGAACTTCGGCACCTGCAACCTCAGCGGCTCGGCCGGCGTCAACGACGTCTTCTTCAGCTACACGCCGACGTGCAACGGCACCCTCGACGTCACGACCTGCAACGGCACCAACACGAACGTGGCGGGTGAACTTTCCGATACCACGCTTTCGGTGTGGTCGGGGACGACGATCCTCGGGTGCGGCGATGACGCCAACGGCACGACCTGCGGCGCCAACGGATATCAATCCACGGTGTCCGGCCTCGCCGTGACGGCGGGCACGACCTACCTCATCCGCGTATCGGGATGGGGAACCACCGCAGGGGCGACGACGGTCGGCACCTTCAACGTGGGCGTGACCATGCACACGGCGGCGAAGGCCGTCGTCGGCACGGGCTGCAACGGCCTCGCGCTCGACGGGACGCTGCCGATCCTCGGTCAGTCGGGCACGTTGACCCTCACGGGCGGCACGGCGAACACGCTCGGCTTGCTCGCGGTCTCGTTCCCCAACGGGGTGCCGGCTCCGTTCGGCGGCTGCACGCTCTACCTCGAGCAGGAAAGCATCGCGTTCTACAACGTGTTTACGACCGACGGCACCGGCTCGTACGTCCTGACCGAAACGATGCCTTCCGACCCGGCGATGAACTGCCTCAAGATCATGACGCAGGCGTTCACCTTCGGCACGGTCCTCTCGGCCTCGAACGGTGTGCAGCTGACCTTCGGCACCTGATCCTTCGGTCCTTCGCGACCGTACGACCGCCCCATGCCACCCGGCGTGGGGCGGTTCCTTTTTCGGGTAGATCCGAATCCGAAGATTTTTTTCGACGCGTTTTTCCGCTCCCCTCTCCTCGACGGATCAACGGTTGAAGCCTCCCCGGGTCACGTCTCCCGCGGCTTCGGAGAACCGCCATGATCCGTTCCATCCGTGTCGTCCTGACCCTCGCCCTCGTCGCTCTTCTCGGACTCCCCATCGCCGCACAATGCGGCATCGACGACGGTGCCGTGGGCCCCTGCTGCGCTCCGACCCAACTCGCGATCCCGGTCTTCCCTCCGATGCAATTGGCCGGGAAGGGCGCCGTCCTGAAGGACTGCGGGGTCGAAGCACAATTCCCGACGGGCAACCTCGTGACGAACGTCCAAGTCGCCGCGGACTACTGGTTGTTCACGCTCGCGATCAACGGGGGCGGCGCCGTGATCCCGGGTTCGACCTTCTTCGGGAAGTACTCCCGCACGTGGATGGAGAACACCGGCGGCGGGCAGGTTCAGGTGTGGCGCTTCCTCGTCAACGGTGACGCGACCTACACGATCCCCGCCGGGGCCGTGCCGGGACTTCCCGTCCCGACGTCGGCGTTCGCCCCCTACAACCTCCCCGTGCACTTCAGCGGCGCGATCGACTACGCGAAGAACTGCGCGACGGGACAGTGGAACATCGCCTACTGGCTGACGCACGGCTGCCCGGTCGAGATGCACGCTCCGTGGTCGGCGCGCCCGATCCCCGCGGCCGGCGCCTGGGCGCGTCGCACCTACCACTTCGTCGCCCCCGCGAACTTCAACTTCGCCGCGGTCGGTCCCACCCCCGTCGGTACGCTCTTCGGTGAATCGCTGCGCATGTCCGCCGTGAGCGCCGCGGGCGTGTACTTCACGCAGTCGGAGACGCCCGTGATCAACGGCTCGGTGACGAACGGCGCCCCGTTCTGCGCGTGCCTCCCGCCCGGCGCCGCTCCGGCCAGCCTCCGCAGCTCGGACATGCAGTTGAACGGCTTCGCGGCGTGCATGGGAGCCGTGCTTCCCTTCAACACGCTGCCGGTGCCGGGCATCTTCCCGACCGGAATGCGGTCGCTCTCCCTCGGCGCCCACTCCCTCGCGCCCGCCGCCGGTCAGTTCTATCCGTCGATCGGCACGCGCGTCGCCCACCAGACGGCGGTGATCGTCGACAACGGACCGTGCACGGGCATCACGGCGGGCAACATCCACCTCTACGGCGGTGTGGTGACGTCCGGAAGCAACCCGCTCGTGAGCTTCACCGCGGCGCCCGTCGCCGGTGCGATCGGCAATCAGCTCGACCTCGGCAACATGCTCGTGACGGGAGCGGGCGCGTGGGTGATCGGTTTCGGCGCGCCTTACGTGTCGGACCGCGTCTTCGGCCTCACCTACTTCTGATCCGATCCTCTCGATGAAGAACCCCCGACGGACGCGCGTCCGTCGGGGGTTCTTCGTCGTACCGAACCGATCGCACTATTTCTTCGGCTCGAAGTCCAGCGTCAACGTCAGCGTCTTGCCGCCGCGTTCGACGGTCAACGTCTTCTTCGTCCCGCCGACGTTGATGGCCGACGACAGTTGATCGCGATTGTCCACCACGGTGTCGTCCACCTTCACGATGCGGTCCTGCGGCTGAAGGCCCGCGGCCGCACCGCGGGACCCTTCGACCACCTCTTCGACGACGAGGCCCTTGGCGGAACGGTCGAATTGCGCCCCGAGCCGACGGCGCGCGGTGGCCACGTTCGGTGGCGCCGGAGTGCCGCGCGGAAGAAGGGTCGGCCAATTCGCGATCGCGAGGGCACTGAGGGCGATCACGATCGACGAGTGACGTTGGTATTCGGGAATCGCGGCGGCGAAGACGTCGTTCTGCGTGTGCCACGTGTATCCGTAGTTGGCGACACCCGCCTGATTCCAGAAGATCCCCGGTGCGCCGCGCACCGTGTACGACGCGTGGTCGGAAGCTCCGGCCACCGGCAACTTGTCCACCTTCTTGATGGCGAACGGCTTCATCGGATCGAGATCCTTCACCGGCGCCAGAATCTCCTCGAAGATCGGCACCATTTCCGGGATACCGATGATGCCGGAGAGGTAGTTCGTTCCGCCGTCGTGCACGAGGCACACGGAAATGCGATCCATCTCCGCTCGGTTCTTTTCCGCGTGGGCGTCCGAACCGAGCAATCCCTGTTCTTCACCGCTCCACAGCATGAAGCGAATGGTGCGGCGCGGTTTGGCACCGACCGCCGCGAGGATGCGCGCCGCTTCGATGGTCGTCGCCGTGCCGGTGCCGTTGTCGGTCGTTCCCCGGGCTCCGTCCCACGAATCGATGTGCCCGCCGATCATCACGTATTCGTCGGGCTTTTCGGTGCCCGTGATTTCCGCGATCACGTTCGAGACGACGACGGGACCTTTCTTGAAGCGATTGTCGACGTTGAATCCGAACGCGACCGACTCGCCGCCCTCGAGACGGGCGACGATCGCGCGGAACTGACGCGAAATGACGTTGATGCTCGGGAGCTTGGGCCACTTCTCCCACTGGGTTTGATGGTTGCCGGACGTCGTCACGTTCTCGCCGCCGTCCCGAAGGATGCCGAGCGCCCCCGCTTCGACCGCTTTGTCGGTCAGAGACTTCCCGCGCAGAAACGCTCCGGGACGCGCCACGATCCACGCTCCCTTCGCGGCCTTCACGAACGCATCGACCTCGGCTTCGACTTTCGGCGCCAACACCGAGGCACCTTCGGTCCAACCGTCCGTCCCCGGGGTCCACGCATTCGTTCCGAAGACGAGATTCTCGCCTTTGCGACGTCCGTCGGAGTCCGTCGTGAACATCACGCCCGCGTGAGGTCCGCGGTCGAATCCCACCGCGATCTCTCCCCACGGCTCGACGCGGGCTTTCAGACCGAAGGACTCGAACTTCTCCCGCGCCCAGTCGCAGGCACGCGTGAGATTCTCCGAACCGGTGAGACGCGGACCGATGCCGTTCACGAGTTCGTCGAGGTGTTTCATCACCTGACTCTTCGGCGCCTGTCCCTCTTCACGGATCTTCGGAACGAGTTCGGCGGGGACCTGCGCCGCGACGATCGCGGCCATGAAACCGAGGACGAGCGACATGCGCATGGGATTCTCCGAGCTTTCCGGGGCCGCGCGGCGGCTCGAAAGCGCGACAAGCGTACACGACGTGCGGATTTCGCATCCCGCCACGGGAACGGCTCCCACTTTTTCGTACCATCCCGGCCCATGGATCCCGTCCTTGAACGCGAAGTCGGCCGCCGTCGCACGTTCGCGATCATCTCCCACCCCGACGCCGGCAAGACGACGCTCACCGAGAAGTTCCTTCTCTACGGCGGCGCCATCGAAACGGCCGGAACGGTGAAAGCCCGTCGAACCGGGAACTTCGCGCGCTCGGACTGGATGAAGCTCGAACAGGAACGCGGGATTTCCATCACGTCGACGGTGCTCGTGTTCGAGTACCGCGGCTACCGCGTCAATCTCCTCGACACCCCGGGACACCAAGACTTCTCCGAAGACACCTATCGCGTCCTCTCCGCGGTCGACAGCGCGGTCATGTTGCTCGACGCGGGCCGCGGTGTTCAGGCGCAAACGGAGAAACTCTTCGAAGTCTGCGCGGCGCGCGGCGTGCCCATCTTCACGTTCATGAACAAGATGGACCGCCCCGCGAAGGAACCCCTCGACCTCTGCGACGAGTTGGAAAAGGTCCTCGGCATCGCTTCCACGCCCGTGACGTGGCCGATCGGCAACGGTCCGTCCTTCGAAGGCGTCGTCGATTTGAGAACGAAGAAGGTCCACCTCTTCGAACGCGTCCGCAAAGGCGCATCGGTGGCGGGACTCACCGTGATCGACGTCGACGACCCGCGCCTTCCGGAAATCATCGAACGGCCGCTCTACGAACAGATGCGGCTCGACCTCGAACTTCTCGACGGCGGCATGCCCGCCTGGGACCGCGAAAAGGTCCTCGCCGGAAAACTGACGCCCGTGTTCTTCGGCAGCGCGATGACCAACTTCGGCGTCGAACTCTTTCTCGATTCCGTGCTGGAAGAAGCCCCCAAGCCGCGCCCCCGCATGACGGAGAAAGGTCCGCTCGAGCCGACGGATCCGCGATTCTCGGGCTTCGTGTTCAAGATTCAGGCGAACATGAACCGCGCCCATCGCGACCGCGTCGCGTTCCTGCGCATCTGTTCGGGCAAATTCGAACGCGGCATGGCGGTCAAACATCCGCGACTCGGACGCGAAGTACGACTCTCCCACCCGAACGCTTTGTTCGGACAGGAGCGCGTGACGCTCGACGAAGGATTCGCGGGCGACGTGGTCGGTCTCGTCAACTCGGACATCTTCGTGATCGGCGACACCGTTCATACGGGCCCCGAAACGAAGTTCGAAGGTATCCCGCGCTTCTCACCCGAACATTTCGCGTCGGCGGCTCCGGACTCCCCGGCGAAGCAGAAGTCCTTCCGAAAAGGATTGGACGCGCTCGCCGCCGAAGGCGTCGTGCAGATCCTGAACCCGCGCGACGGACGGCGCGAACCGGTCCTCGCGGCCGTCGGTCCCCTTCAGTTCGAAGTCGTCACCGCGCGCATGCTCGACGAATACGACACGCCGGTGCGTCTCGAAAAACTCCCCTACATCGCCGCGCGTTGGGTCGAGAAGAAGGACGTTCCCACGTTGGAAATGCGCGAGATGAAGATTCTCGACGACGTCGCGGGCAACGTCGTGACGCTCTTCCGCAGCGAATGGGAACTGCGGTACTTCCAGGAAACCTATCCGAGCATCGTGCTCAAGTCGACGTCGGGACTCTGATCGGTCAGTAGCCCGCGGCCCAGTAGAACAGATTGATCGCGTAGAGCAGGTTGTCCGCCGCCTCGAGGCTCGTGCCGATTCCGGGCGGATTCAGGAACGTGTTGCGATCGCAGGTGACCGCGACGCGTCCTCCGCCGCTCGACGACGCGACGGCGATCGCGGTGTAGGCGGGGTTCGCGGACGGCATCGGCGGACTTGCGGGCGTCGGCACACACCCCGGATTGGAGGCGCACGGCGCGAGCGCGACGGGCGGCAACGCATAGGCGAGCGTCGGCGTCCCGGTCTGAATGAGAGAGATCCCCTCGGCGGTGATTCCGGTCGTCAAACCGCGTGTCACGGGATGCGTCACGAACGAGCCGAACGCGGTGTTCCCACCGAAGTTGTCGGGCGCGACCGCCAATCCGAACGGAACGAGGAATCCGTTGTCGCTGTTCCAGTTGTTCGGTCCGAACTGTGCGTCCGCGTAGGCGACGACGCCGTTTCCGGTGCGGACGAAGTTGTGCAACGTCGTGATTTCCGTGGACGACAGCGTGCGCTGATTGGAGCCGAGAACGATGACGCCCTTGCCCGCGGTGAACGCCGCGTTCAGCGTCGTCGCGGTGTCGATCACTTCCGTCACGCTTGAAAATCCCGCGGCCGAAAGCGTGTCGCGCAACGTCGAGAATCCGTAGGGCGAGACGTCCGCCAAACGGCAATTCGGAATCGGCCCCGGGTTGTAGTCGCCCTGCACGAAGACGATGCTCTTCGCGGGCTTGAGCGTGATGCGGGACGCTCCGGTCATCCGGAATCCCTCCGGAGACGTCGGGTCGAGCAGGACCGCCTGAATCCCCGGCAACGTTCCCATGAGACCGGTACCGATCGGCCAATTGACCGACGCGATCCCCGACGGCATGACGGACAACCAACCCGTCACCGAGGGATCTCCGCCGCCGGATCCGACCGAAACGACATCCGAGAACGCGGGAGGTGTTCCCACGTCGAGACGCTGCCCACCCGCCGACACGAGTGCGGACGGATGAAGGGGCCCGAGGAACAACGCCCACGGAACGTTCGGCGTGCCTCGGACGAAGGTGTTCAGGACGCCGTTGTTCGGTGCATCGGCGACGAGCGGCCACGGAGCACCGTCGCGGAACTGAACGAACAACGCCGACGACGGAGCGTTCGGCTGTTGAGCCGACGTACCGCCGCACAGCACCGCGAGGAGCGCGGCGCCCATCGAAAGAAGTCGCCGAGGCTTCACGAGTTGGGTCTACCGAGTCGTTTCCGCAAGTCTAGGATTCGCGCATGCCGCATGCCACCATTTCCGCGACGCCGTCAAAGCCGCGTCGCCGGATCGGATTGACGCGCCGCGTCGCCGCTTCGGCCCTTCTCTGCGTCGCCGCAACGTCTTGCGCTTCGGACCCCGCGTTCGCGGACGTCGAGTCCGTCCTTTTCCGGCAACGGGACGCGTGGAATCGCGCCGATCTCGATGGCTACATGGCGGGCTACGCGGCGAACGAACACACCGTGTTCATGGGGTCCCACGGATCGAATCGCGGTTTCGACGCGGTTCGCGATCGCTACAAAGCCTCCTACAAGACGCCCGAAGCGTTCGGCATACTCACCTTCGACGGTCTCGTATCGTCCCGACTCGATCACGAGACGATCCTGACGCGCGGCCGCTGGCGACTCGACCGCAAAGACGACGCTCCCCACGGCGAATTCCTGCTGATCCTTCGCAACTTCGGTCCGCCGACGGGTTGGAAAATCGTCGCCGACTACACGACGTCCGCCCCGAAAAACGGGTGACGGAGCCGCGCTTCGACGTTAGGGTTTTCGCATGGCCGCCACCGCTTTCATGTTCTCTCCGTCCGGCAAGATCTTCGTCTCGAAAGGCGATGCCGATCGCGACCCGGTCTTCTCGGAAGGTGCTCTCGAGGACGTCGCCACGTTCGCGATGCATCCTTCGGCGGCGGTCTTGTCCTACGGCGTCAGCTGCTTCGAAGGTCTGAAGGTCTTCCGTCAGCCCGACGGCGGCCTCGCTGTATTCCGCCCCCGCAAGAACGCGGCGCGCATGGTCCTCTCGGCCGACGCCCTCGCCATGCCCGGCGTTCCGGAAGAGGTCTTCATTCGCGGATGCGAACTCGTCGCGCGCTCCTGCGACGCGGTCGTCCCCGCGCCGGGCAAAGGGTCGCTCTACCTGCGACCGCTCCAGTTCGGAACCGAACCCATCCTCGGCGTTTCGTCGGGGTCGCGTTTCCGCTTCCACATCTTCGGCTCCCCCGTCGGCAATTACTTCGCCGGCGACGTGAAAGGCATCCGCCTCCGCGTGCAGGACGGAGCTCGCGTCGCTCCCGGTGGTCTCGGCTACGCGAAGTGCAGCGCGAACTACGCCGCCACGTTGCGCGCGCGGCGCGACGTCGCGGCGGCGGGTGACCACGAAGCCCTCTACCTCGACGCCCACACGCGCAGCGTCGTGGAAGAAACCGCCGGATCGAACGTCTTCGCCGTCATGAAGGACGGACGCGTCGTCACGCCCGCGCTTTCGGGCACGATCCTCGCGGGAGTCACGCGGGATTCGCTCATCGCCATCGCGCGGGAAGACTTGGGCCTGACCGTCGAAGAACGCCCGCTGCCGATCGCGGAAGTACTTTCCGACGCGGTCGAGTTCTTCGTCTGCGGGACGGCGGTCGTGGTCGGTCCCGTCGCACAGATCCACGTGAACGATCGCTATCACGACATCCCGAAGCCGGTCGGCCCGGTGGCGATGGAACTCAGGAACCGACTGGTGGATCTTCAGGAAGGTCGCGCCGCGGATCCCCGCGGTTGGATGCACCGGATTCCTTGATTCGCCCGTGAACGAGGTGGCCGACCACCCACGTCGCCACGGTGAACCCCGCGGCGACCTTCGCGAGCGGATCGGCGGCGAAACGTAGCCCCAAGAAGAGCGTCGCCGCCACGACGAAGACGACGACGGGCCACGGGTACCACGGCATCGCGTAGTTGCCCGCGATCGGGGCCCCGGCGGTACGCCGCAGTTTCACGGCGGCGATCGCCATCGGCACATACCACGCCCACGTCGTCACGATGAACGCGTCGGCCAAATCTTCGAACGTCGCCGAAGCCGCGAGGACGGCGGACAGCCCCCCCTGAATCGCGAGTGCCGCCGTCGGTGTCCCCGCCGCGTCGAGCCGCGCGAGCTTCGCCGGTAGGAGTCCGTCGGCGGCGGCCGCGTACGGGATCCGCCCGCCGCTCAAGATCGAGGCATTCAACGCTCCGAACGTCGACACCGCGATGGCCGCCGCGGCGGCCGTGACCGCGGCACCGCTTCCGAGCAGTCCCGAGAGGGCGTCGACGGCCACCGTTTTTCCGGCAGCCATGCGATCCGGAGGCAACGCGCTCAGGTAGGCGAGATTCGCGGCGAGATAGAACGCCGCCACGATCATGAGTCCGACGGCGAACAATCTCGGCAGGACACGCGCGGGTTCCTTCACTTCCCCGGCGAGATACCCGAGATCGGCCCAACCGTCGTAGGCCCACAAGACGGCGGCGAGCGCCCCCGCGAACGCGGTCGCCGACGGAATCGCCGCCGCTCCGCTCACGGGCCGGAAGCCTCCGCCGTCGCCGTACCACCATGCCGCGACGATCACGGCCCCCAACGCGACCGCCTTCGCGACCGTCGCGACGACCTGCAACCGCGCACTCCCGCGAACGCCGCGAATGTTGAACAACGTCAGCGCCGCCACGAAGCCGACCGACGTCGCGCCGACGAGGGCGGCCGACGGATCCCGCACGCCGCAGGCGATCAGCGCATGCTCGCCGCACACGCGGGCGATCCCCGCGATGGCGAGCGGTTTGAAGGCGATCAAAGCCGAAACCGCGAAGGCGAACGCCGACGGTGCTCCCCACGCTTCCTTGAGGAACGCGTAGGTCCCGCCCGCCCGCGGAAGGCGCGCGCACAACTCCGCCACGACGAGCGCTCCGATGAACGACAGAACGCCGCCCGCGATCCACGCCGTCAACGTCCATCCCGGGGTCCCGCACGCGGCGAGGACCTTCCCCGGCCCTCGAAAAATCCCGGAACCGATGATGATTCCGACGAGAACGGCGAGTCCCTCGCGAAAACCGAGCGTGCGCGGCAGGACGGCGGGGCGACTCATGCGCGCGAGGCTATCATCCGCGAGAGCCGTCGTCGTGACTTCCACCTCGAACCGCCCCACCGACCTGCACCATCAAATACCGGTGCAGCGCATGCAGTGGTCGGATATTCCGATCGCGCCTCCCGTGCGCGTCGCCCGCGAACATCCGCCCGGGCTTCTGCGAAGCGCCGCGGCGATCGCCGGGACCGTCCATATCGGCACCTTGGTCTTCTGGATGTTCTACGCGTCGCACGATCCGTTCCGGCGCGTCTTCATCGAAGTCCTCGGCGCGAAGACGTGGGCGCTCGTCGCGGCGGCCGTCGTGACGCTCGCCGGTCAGTCGGTGCTGTCCATCACGATCGCCCGGCACGTGCTGAAGAATCGGCGGATCCCGATCGCCAACAGCCTCCGCGCCGTCGTCGCCTGGGGCGTCGTCGGCCTTCTCGTCGTCGGTTGGACGCTCTTCGGCGACGGCGCGACGCCGTGGCTCGGCGTCGTGGGCGCCGCCTTGGTGCTCGCGGCGCGCCTCCTCTTCGTCACCGTGAAGCGCGCCGTCATCTTCGACGGCTAGGACGCGAGTTTCGACTTCCTGTAACCGTAGAAGAAGTAGAAGACGAGGCCGATCCCGAGCCAAACGACGAAGCGCCACCAGTTCGACGCTTCGAGTCCGAAAATCAGCGCGAGGCACGCGAGAGCCGCGAGAATCGGAGTGACCGGATATCCCGGGACTTTGAAGGGACGCGGGCGATGCGGCTCGCGAATGCGCAAGGCGATGACGCCGAGCGCGACGAGGACGAAGGCGAAGAGCGTCCCGATGTTGGTGAGCCCGATCGCCTGATCCGGCGTCAGCACCGAACAGAGGATGGCCACCACGATGCCGACGAGCCACGTGTTGACGTGCGGCGTCTGATACTTCGGATGGACGCTCGAGAACACCTTCGGGAGCAGGCCGTCGCGGGCCATCACGTAGAAGATGCGCGTCTGTCCGAGTTGGAAGACGAGGAGCACGGCCGCCATGGCGATGACCGCGCCGAAAGCCATGGCCGTCGACGCGCCGTGCATGCCGATCTTCTCGAAGGCTTCCGCGAGCGGATCGTTGCCTTCGAGCTGCTTCCAGTTGACGACGCCCGTCAGGACGGCGGCCGTGAGGATGTAGAGCACGGTGCAGATGATCAACGACCAAATCATGCCGCGCGGAAGGTCGCGTTGAGGGTTCTTGGCCTCTTCACCCGCCGTCGACACGGCGTCGAACCCGATGTAGGAGAAGAACCCGAGCGCCGCACCGTGCCACACGCCCGTGAACCCGTTCGGCATGAGCGGGGTCCAGTTGTTCGTGTCGATGTGGCCGAATCCGATCGCGATGAACGCGACGACGAGACCGACCTTCAAGATCACCATGAAGGTGTTGAGGCGGGCGCTTTCCTTCACGCCGACGAAGAGCAGGACCGTAAGAAGAAGCGTGATGAGCGCGGCCGGGAGATCGACGGAGAACACCCAATGGCCGATGCGCGGCGCGTCCGCGAAGGCCGCGAGGGTCTCCTTCGCCGACGCCAAGTCCGCCGCCGACGCCGTTCCCGCGGCGAGCATATCGGTCGCGGCCTTCACCTTCATCGTCGCGGACTGGAAGTCCATCCCGAGCCACTCGGGAACGTGGATCGCTCCGTTGCTGATGCCTCGAAGGAAGTTGGTGAAATAGTCGCTCCACGACGCGGCGACGTAGACGTTGCCGATCGCGTACTCGACCATCAAATCCCAACCGATCATCCAAGCGATCACTTCGCCGAACGCGACGTAGGAGTAGGAATACGCGCTCCCCGACACCGGGTACATCGACGCGATTTCGGCGTAGCAGAACGCGGCGAAACCGCAGGCCATCGCGGTGATCGCGAACGACAGGATCACCCCGGGTCCGGCGCCGACGAAGAGCGATCCGTCCGCGAGCACGCGGCCCGTGATCATCTCTTTGATGCTTGAGAAAAGACCCGCACCGATGATGGCGCCGATCCCGAGCATCGTGAGGTCGAAGGCGCTCAAGGAGCGCTTCAACCCTTCCCCGTGGGATCCTTCGGGTACGACCTGATCGGGGGACTTGCGTCGGAACATGGAGGAATTGGCCAAGGGAGTCTCCGACGCCGAGTGTCGCCGGGAGGGCAGCGCCGCGCAACCGCGCCCCTGCTACGATCCTTGCATGAGAACGGGCGCCGAAGTCCTCGTGATCGGCAACGAGATCCTGACCGGAAAGGTGCAGGACGTGAACGGGCCCTTCCTGATCGCGGGACTGCGCGAAATCGGCGTCGAACTTCACCGCCTGACCGTGCTCCCCGACGATCTCGACCTGCTCGCGTCCGAAATTCGACGCGCGTCGACCCACGTCGAGCACGTCTTCACCACCGGAGGCGTCGGTCCGACCCTCGACGACGTCACCATCGCCGCGGCGGCACGCGCGTTCGGCGTTCCGCTCGTCCGCAACCCCGACCTCGAGCACATCATTCGGACACGCGCGACGCCCCCCATCACGGACGCGCTCCTTCGCATGTCGGACCTTCCGGACGGCGCGGTGTTGGTGCAAGGCGACGTGTCGATCTGGCCCGTCGTCGCGATGCGCAACGTCCACATTTTCCCGGGAACGCCGTCTCTCGTGCGTCGCAAATTCGCGATGATCCGCGAGCGCTTCCGCCAAGCGCCCTTCGTCCTGCGTCGTGTCGACCTCGTGGCCGACGAAGGACACTTCTCGAAGACCCTCGACGAGGTCGCCGCCCGATTCCCGACGGTCGCCTTCGGGTCGTATCCCGTCGACGGGGCCGACGGCTACACGGCCTACGTCACCTTCGAATCGAAGGACGCTTCCGCCGTCGATGCCGCCGTGGCGGCCTTCGTGGGCGGGATTCCCGCGGAGACGGTCGTCGCGGTCCGATGACCACCCCTTCCGACTGGACCGACGTTCTCTCCGCCGACGCCCTGAAGGACGGGGTTCCGAAGATGGTCCGCGTCGGCACACGGCGTGTCGCGGTTCTCAAGGACGGCGACCGACTCTCCGCCTTCGACGACCTCTGTCCGCACGCCTCCGACCCGCTGTCTCAGGGCTACCCCTTCGAAGGTGCCGTGATCTGCCGCGCCCACGGGTGGCGCTACGAGCTCTCCGACGGTCGTTGCACCATGGGCGATCGGGACTCCCGCCTCCCGATCCACGACGTCCGCATCGCGGACGGCCGGGTGGAAGTCCGCCTCCGCTGACGCCCTGCTAGCATCCCCGCCGCAGGGACGTCCGAGACCGGAGCCCCGAGGAGCCAGGATGCGCATTTTCATCGATTCCGCCGACATCGACCAAATCAAGGAAGCCTACGCGTGGGGCATCGTGGACGGGATCACGACGAATCCGTCCCTGATCAAGAAGGCGGTCGAGAACGCGAAGAAGAAGGGCGATTCCGCGTCGCTCGAGACGCAGATCGAACGCATCCTCGCCGTGGCGGGCGACACTCCGGTCAGCCTCGAAGTGATCGGAACCACCGAAGCGGAAATGACGACGCAGGGTCTCTACCTCTTCGACCGTTTCAACGGCATCGCCGGAAACGTCGTGGTGAAGATCCCGGTCAATCCGGGGCTCGAAGCCAACGCCAAGGTCCGCTTCGACGCCCTCAAGTCGATCAAGACCCTCGCCGATCGCGGCATCCCGGTGAACACGACGCTCATCTTCACCGCCGAACAGGCCATGCTCGCCGCGAAGGCCGGAGCCCGCTACGTCTCTCCGTTCGCGGGACGCATCGACGACGATCTCCGCGCGAAGTTCGGCCTGCCCGGAGGCAAGACCGACTACTTCCCCATCCTCGGCAAGAAGGTCGCGCAGGGCGGTGACGAAGACGGATTCGCACACGACGGCGGCACGCGGTCGGGCGTTCAACTCATCGAAGACTGCGTGCAGGTTTTCGCGAACTACGGCTTCGACTGCGAAGTTTTGGCCGCGTCGCTTCGCAATCCGCGACAGGTGCGCGAATGCGCCTTGGCCGGTGCGGACGTCGCGACGATCCCGTTCGACGTCCTTCAACTCATGCTCGAACACCACAAGACGGTCGAAGGCATGAAGGCGTTCGTCGCGGACATCGTTCCGGAGTACGCCGACCTCTTCAAGAAAGCCAAGGCGTGAGCACGACGCCGCGACCGGACCCGATCACGCGCTTCGCGGGCGGCGACGACGCGGCGGCACAGGCTCTCGTCACCGAGACGCTCGCCCCGACGTTCGATCTCGCCTTCCACCTTTGCGGCGACGCCGATCTCGCGGGAGCGGCGACCGAACGCGCGTGCGCGGAACTCCTCGCCGCCGTCCGCGCAAAGACATACGACGCGCCCGAACCCCTCGCGGCCACGGCGCGCCGTCTCGTCGATTGGGCGCGCGCGGAAGGACACATGCCCTTCGCGACCGCGTTTTCCTTCGAAGACGCCGCCACCTTGGGATGCGGGCCGACGGACAAGCGTCTCGGTAACGTCGCGCTACTTCCTCCCGACGCGCGTCTCGCGCTCGTCGTCGCCGTCGCGACCGATCTCGCGGAAGTCGGCTTGGGCTACGCGCTCCGCGTTTCGGCCACTTCCGCGGAAGATTTCCTTCGGCGGGCCACCGAAACGATCCCATCCGACGCTCCGACGGTGCGGCTTCGCGATCTCCTCGACCTCCGCGCGTCGATGGTGCGCATTCCCCGCGGCACCGAGGATCGGATCCTCGCGCCCTACGAGTCGGACGAGGACTGACGGCGCCACCGCGCCCAAAGATCGAATTCGCCCTCGCCGCGCTGTACGAAGCAGACCCACACCACCGCGAACACGGCCGTGACGGCGACGCCGCCGACCGTCAACGCGATCCACGACGGAGGCGGCGCGGGAACGTCGGCGGTGCCTACGGGGATGAGCACTCCACGTAGCCACCAGGCGAGGGCGGCGACGGGCAACGCACCGAGGAGCGGCTTCACCGCCGTCCGAGAAATCACTTCGTCGAGTCCGACGTTCATCTCGCGGCAGTAGGTCACGTACATCGCCAGCGTGAAGAGAGCGTTCGCGATCGCGGTGCCGTACGCGACGCCCGCCGTCGCGAAACGCGGGACGAGGGCGATCGACAATCCCGCGTTTAGCAATCCCGCTGCGACGTAGATCAACGACGGCCCCTTCGGCTTCCCGAGCCCCATGAGCAACATGACGATCACGCCGTAGGCGGGCAGGAAGAAGATGTGGGAGATGGTGAACACGCGCATCGTGTCCCCCGCCGCGACGTGATTGAAGCCGCGGGCGTTGATCATCCAACGGGCGATGAATCCGTCGCCGAACGCGAGAAGTCCGATCGCCGCGAGCATCGACACGCCCGTCGCGATCTTGATCCAAGGAAGGGACATCCGACGGATCTCGTCGATACGTCCCTGCTCCTTGAACTTCACGGCGGCGGGAAGCATGACCGAACCGATGCCGACCATGATCTCCGTCAGATAAACGACGAACATCTTTCCATTTTCGAAAGCCAACACTTCATGGTCACCGAGGGCCTTCGAAATGATGATCGAGTCGAGCGAATAGGTGAGTTTGCCGCCGGCCAAAAGAATCAGGACGTAGAGGCTGAACGAGAAGATTCCGCTACCGAAAACGGGACCCGCCTTCGCGCCGACGAACGTGACGTTCGGATGCTTCCACTTCACGAAGGCCACGCCGATCGCCAAATCCACGATGTTGATCGCGAGGTTGGCGAGGGCCACCACGGTCAGCGACGGCGTGAACACCGAAAGCACGATCCAGTTCAAGATGAACCGACCGATCAACGCGATGATCTGCGCGAGATTGGAAAGCGGGAAATTGCCGTGGGCGATCAGCACCCCATAAGGCACTTGAATCGCGAATCCGCCGACCGCGAGCAGCGCGGAGATCAGGAAGGCGTTCGACGCGTCGTCGGTAT
>JAFMJN010000257.1 GCA_017853435.1 Planctomycetota bacterium
CGGCGAGGCACAGAACCATCCACAGGACACACAGATTCCGCTTCGTCACGCGTCCGACTCCCCGGCCTCGACGAGGCCGTACTTCTCCATCTTCCTCTGAAGGGCAAACCGCGTGATTCCCAATCGGTCGGCGGCGCGGGACTTGTTCCCGCGGGCCTCAGCCATCGCACGTCGGATTTCCCGAATCTCGATGCCCGCGACGAGGTCCACAAGGTCGACCGCCCCGGCCTCCGCGCGCGTTTCCCCCCGCACCGCGTCCGAGACGTCATTCGGGGCGATCCGTCCCTCGACAGTCGCGGCAAGACGCCGAATCTCGTTCTCGAGTTCCCGCACGTTGCCCCGCCACGGCGCCTCCCGCAACAACGTCATGGCCTCGTCGTCCACCCGCAAGAGGGGCTTGCCCCACTTCACCAGAAAGTGGCGCACGAGTTCGGGGACGTCGTCGCGTCGCTCGCGCAGCGGGGGCACTTCGACCGTGAGCACGCGCAGGCGGTACCAAAGGTCTTCACGGAACGTGCCCGCCGCGACGAGGCGTGCCAAATCGACGTTCGTCGCCGCGATCACCCGCACGTCGACCCGTCGGGCCTTCGACGCGCCGACGGGTCGTATCTCACCGGATTCGAGCGCGCGCAGAAGCCGGGCTTGGAGCGCCGGCGACATCGCTTCGACTTCGTCGAGAAACAACGTCCCGCCCGACGCGGCTTCGATCAGTCCCGTTCGCGCTCGGTCCGCTCCGGTGAACGCACCGCGCACGTGACCGAAGAGTTCGGATTCGATGAGCGATTCGGGCAACGTCGCGACGTTGACGGGAATCCATGGGCCCGATGCGCGCGCCCCTCCCGCACGGATCAGTCGGGCGACGACGTCTTTGCCCACGCCGGATTCTCCGGTGACGAGGACCGGATGGTCGGAGGCGGCGATCTTCGCGATGCGTGCACGGACGGATTCCATCGCCGCCGAGGTGCCGACGAGAAGAGGCGGCGCCTCACGGGAGTCCGCGTTGGAAGCGGATGGCGGGCTCGCCGCGCGACCGCGACGTCCACGATCGATGACGACACCGGCTTGGTGCGCCAACACTTCCAGAACGACCAAGTCATCGGAGGAAAATCGTCCCGCGCCGCCGCGATGATCGAGGAAAAGCACTCCGAGGACGCCGCCGGGCGCGCGAATCGGCACCGCGACGACGGAGCGGAGTTTCAACGCTTCGACGCTGGCGGACGACGCGAAGGCTCCGTCGGCGCCGGCGTCGACCAAAAGCAACGCTTCGCCGCGCAATCCCGCGCGGACGGCGATGCTCCACGACACGTCGAACTCCGGTCCGCGACGGTCCTCCTCGGCGAGATTGCGCGACGCCCGGACTTCCATCCCCGACTTGGTCGTCGTGATGACGAATCCGCGCTCGGCGGCGACCAGTCGCACGGCGGCGTCGACGACGTCCGACAAGAAGGCGTCCTCGTCGTCGAACAACGTAAGCCGACGCATGAGTCGGGCGACTTCGTCCAACCGCGCGGCGGCCGACGCCTCGTCGTCCGTCGCATCCGCGACTTCGGTCAACGCACAGTCGACGACGACGTCGCCGAGGGCCAGTTGCAACCCGTCGACGAGATCGACGTACTCGATCGCGGACCCGTCGACGCGGGTTCCGTTGGCGCTCTCCTCGTCGAACAGACGCCAACCTCCCGGCGCGCGTTCGAGCCGCGCATGCAGGCGACTCACGGACGGATCCGTCAGGACCCACGCGCATGCGACCGACCGCCCGATCGTCCACGGCCCCGCCCCTTCGGGACGGAAGACGTCGGACGTCGAAGAAGCGCGCATCACGAGGCGAGGACGTCGATCCATCGGAAAAGGACTTTCGATGCGAAGGACCCGGCGGGGTCTCCCCATGTTACGCGCGGTGCCCCGAGATTCGATGCGCGAGAAGGCGCGAACCGACCGATCAGGCGGATTCTTGCGCGGCGGATTCCGGCGGTCGCGTTTTCCAACGGCGATGGGTCCAAAGCCACGCGCCGGGACATTCGCGGATACGCGTCTCGATCGTGTCGGCGACCTCCTGCAGAATCCGGTGCACCTCGGCGTCGTAGGGAGCCGAACGATTCGGCACGATCGGGGTTCCGGTGTCGAATCCGAACCGACCGTCCGGCATGCGGTGACAGAACACCGGAATGACGGGACGGTCGTACTTCAGCGCGAGCACGGCGATCGTGCGGGCGGTCGCCGCCTTCACGCCGAAAAAGTCGATGAAGGCCGCGCCGCGTCCTCGGTGATTCAGGTCCGCGAGAATGGCGACCTGCCTTCCGTCTTCGACGGCGGCGACGAGATCCGCCAATCCCCCGCGGCTCGCGGCCAATTGCGCCCCGAACTGCGTGCGCTTGCGCGCCACCCATTCCTGCAGGAGCGGATTGTCGAGCGGTCGTACCAACGTGGTGACATCGAATCCGAGGAGGGGTCCGGCGGACCCCAAGACTTCCCAAGCTCCGAAATGCGCGGCGGCCCAAATGCACGGCGCACCGTCGAAGCGCGCCTCGATCTCCTTCGGTGTCGGACCACGAAACTGCATCAGCGTCGCTCGCACCCGATCCGGATCGACGGGCATGAGGAAAAGTTCCAGAAACGACTGCACGAGATTGGCGACCGACGCGGGGCCGACGACATCCGCGCGCGGGGCCTCGGGAGCCCCGCGATACGCGAGGCGCAGATTGTCGCGGACGACGCGGCGACGCCCTCCGAGGAACCACCACCCGACCCGACCCAACGCCGCGCAGAAACCGGGGATCCATCTGCGCGGAAGCACTGCGGCCACGGCCACGAGCATGCGAGCCGCGCCGTATTCGAGCGCGTTGCGGATCGGCGCCTCGCGGGTCCTCACGAAGACCGCTCCTTCGCGACGGCGTTCGCAATCAAGCGGTCGAAGGCGTCGGCGTCGCCGATCGGTTCCACCTGCACTTCGAGAGCGTCGACGGGAAGTTCGAACGTCGCGTCCGGAATCTTCGGCGCGTCCTTGCCCGTGGTCAAAAGGAGATCGGCACCCGCGGCACGTGCGCGTTTCGCCGCCGAAGTCCATGCGACGAGCGGCGGATCGGCGTGGTCGGCGAACACCGAGTGCCCGAGGATTTCGGCGCCCAACCCCGCGACCGTCGATTCGAACGCCGCGGGATTTCCGACGGCGGAGAGCAACCACACCTTGCGATTTCGCAGCGATTCCGGCGAGGTTCCCGAACGCACCAAGATCGTCGGCGCATGCCGCGCAAGGACGATGGCCGAACGCGGCGCCGCGGACCGCATCCGATCCACGACGTCCGAAGCCGATTCGGGATGCGCGTCGGCACGCGTCACGACGATCAGATCGGCGCGTGCCGCGGACGCGACGGATTCCCGCAACGGGCCCGCGGGCAACGTCCATCCGTTGCCGAAAGGTCGTGAAGCGTCGATGAGCAGGACGTCGAGATCGCGCCGCACGGACTGTCGCTGAAATCCGTCGTCGAGCAACACCACCACGCGCGGTTCCGTCGCGAACGACCAATCACCACCGCCCGCGCGCAGTTCCGTACTGCGAATCACGCGCAATCCGGGAACCGACGCTTCGAGCGACGCACC
>JAFMJN010000258.1 GCA_017853435.1 Planctomycetota bacterium
CCCCGAGGCTTGCCCGCGCGCAGGCCGTGGCGGTCGCGAAGAGGGCGGTCGCGAACATCGCCGGGGCCGCACCGCGGTCGATCGGAAGAACCCACGTCCCGGTGAGCGCCGCGCCGATCAGCAGGGCGAATAGACCGGTGATTCCACGCCTCAGAACCGGTGCGAAAGCGGCCGCCGAAGCGGCGGTGGCGAGCAGGAGTGCGGCGGCGGCGAAGCGCTCGGGAGGGATCCCGAGGTGCGCGCACGTCGCGACCCACGCCGTCTCGAGCGTCGATGGACCGGTCGCTTCAGTCGCGCGATACCCGCCGTGCGAGGTGACGGAGCCGACGAAGAAGGGAACCGCCAACGCCGCGAGGCCCAACGCCGCACCCCGAACGGAGACACGCGGACGGGGCGCGACGGCGTCGGGCATGGGTCAGCCCGGAGTCGCGGCGGTTGAAACCGCCATCTGCACGCCGATGATCTCGCCCTCGAAACAGAACCGATCTTCGGAGAAACCCTGCACGGCGAACCGCGAATGTCGGCGATCGAGCTTGATGTCTTTACACAGGACGTAGAGACGTTTCCCCGGGCGCACCATCGAGCGGAACTTCACCTTGTCGATGCCGCCGAATCCGAAGAACTTCCCTTGTTCGAGGCCGAAGCGCTTGCGGTAGCAGTACGAGGAGAGTTGCGCCGCACATTCGATCATGAGGGCACCGGGGAAGATGGGGTCGCCGGGAATGTGCCCGCGAACCCAAAAACCATCCTCTCGGGCGTCGTGGTAGCCGACCGCGTTCAGCGTCACCGGATCGAAATGGACGATGCCGTCGAGGAGCGCGAACTCGAAACGATGCGGCACGCACGCGCGGATCTCGTCCAACGGGACGACATCCCGATTGAGATCGACGGCGGACAGGTCAAACAGCGGTTCGATGGGCATGCGCGACTCCCGGAAAGAGCGGTGACTCGGACCCGACGTTAGGCCGAGGCACGCCCGCGGTCAAGGCGTCACGGCGTTCGGAGCGAGTTCGAGAGCATTGCCGAGGGCGCGTTCGAGTGCGGCGACGAAGGCCGCCGGCGTTTCGCCTTCGCAGCGCGAGGTCCCCGAAATGGACGGCGTCGCCGTCACCTTGCGCTCGTCGTTTTCGACGGTGAGCGAAAGGGAAACGACCGCATCCCATCCGACGTCCGCTTCCGTGATTTCGAAGCGATTGATCCGGAGGCGCACCAAAACGTCGGCGCGGCCCGTCGACGTGGACGACAGGACGAAGCGATAGCGCCCCGAGTTGACCAGCCCCGCGCGGAGGGCGTCTTCGACCATTACGCCGATCGGCGCGGCGAAGTCGTGACCGATGAACGTCCGCACCCGGCCGTCCTTCGCCGTCACGACGAGTCCGCGAAGGTGCGGGGCCGTTTCGGTCGACGCGATCCGCAATACCGGCGCGTTCGGGGCCGGCACGACGGCGTTGCCGGTCGTCGGCGGGCGAATGATCCACGCTTCGGGAGTGGACGGCGTGGAGGTGGACGTGCAGCCCAAGCAAATCACGGCGGCCATGAGGGCGATGCGGTCGAGTTTCACTTCGGGGGCTCCTGCGAACGGGGAAGAGGAATCTCACCCGCGGGCTTCGAGAACAGAAGGAGCGACGGGTTGGATCGCAACACGTTCATGAGTGCTTCGAGGGCGATGCTCGCCTCCTGAAGGCTTCGCAACGTCGGAACGATTTCCGAACGGGCGATCGTCGCGGTTTCGTTGTCGATCGACTTCAGCGTCGCCGACGCATTCTTTTCGAAGGCGGTCAATGCATCGACCGCGCGTTTGAAGTCTTCGCCGATCCGATTGGCCTGCATCCAATCGACGGCGGCGCCTCGCAGGGCACTGGCATCCTTCGAAACCGACGCCATCGAACCCGCCATCGCGTCGGTCGTGGTCTCGAGACGCCCGCTTTCGAGGAATTTTCGCAGCCGCGTCGCGACTCCCGCCGTGTCCGTCACCATGGTGCGGAACGCCTCGCGATTTTCCATGAAGAACGCGTCGAGGTCTTCGGCGGTCTTCGCCATCCCGGACACCATGCGTTTCGTATCCGGCTCGAGGGATTTGAAGGTGTCGTCGATCGTCTTGATCGCCGCCGTCGTCGTCTCGACGAGGGTGCGGATCTTCGCCTCGTTCTCACCGGACAGCCACTGTTCGAGGCGAGTGAGGACCTTGTCGATCCGCTCGACCGTGTCCGATCCGGCTTCCATGATTTGGCGCATCGTGGAAGAGTCCGCAGCGATGACGGAGTCGACGGGCAACGCGGGCTCGCTCAACTTCGATCCGAACAACTCGACGTAGTAGTTCTTGATCAGGCCTTCGGAGGCGAGGCGTGCGCGCGTACTCGCCGAGATGTGCTGCCCCTGCTTGACGTTGATGACGAGCTCCGCCATCTCGAGGTTCGTCGCCGAGGCTCGGGCGTCGACGACTTCGCCGACCGGCGCTCCGAGGTAGCGCACCAGCGTACCTTTTTCGATGCCGACGATCGAATTGCGCAGTTCGAGCCGATAGCGCTGCATCGGCATCGGCCGGAGGCGCTTCATGATGTCCTTGTCGGCGAGGAGCACGGCGACCACCGCCAGCGCCAAACCCCAGATCAGAAAGAACTGGGCGCCGCGTTTTTCCGAGGCCGTGGGATTCACGAGCGCATCCTATCCGGGCCCCCTGCGGGCCCCAATCGACCGGCGAACGTCCCCGCGGCGGCGCGTTCGACCGCGGGACGACGTTCGAAAAAAGCGACGATATCCGGATGGGGATTTGCGGCGACTTTCGCCAACGGTCCTTGTGCGAGCACCGCTCCGTCTCCGAGCATCACCAAGTCGTCCGCGATCGTGTGCAGCGATGCGAGTTCGTGCGTCACCACGATGATCGTGGTGCCGAATCGATCGCGGACGTCCTTGATCAGGACGTCGAGATCCGCCGCGGTGACGGGATCGAGACCCGCCGATGGTTCGTCGAGGAAAAGGAACTCGGGGTCGAGTGCCATCGCACGCGCGATGCCCGCGCGCTTCTTCATGCCTCCCGAGACGGCCGAAGGACGGTACTCCGCGAAGTCGGCGAGGCCGACCAACGCCAATTTTTGACGGGCGATGTCGAGCGCCAACGACTCGGTCGTTCCGCCGCGCTCGAGAATCGGGAACGCGACGTTTTCGGCCAACGTCAAACTGTTGAAGAGGGCCGCCCCTTGGAAAAGCACACCGACGCGACGCCGGAAATCGCGGACCGCTTCGTCGGAGGCCGTCAAGAGATCGGCACCGTCGATCAGAAGGCGCCCGCCGAGGGGACGATTCAGCAGAAGGATGTGGCGCAGGAGCGTCGACTTGCCTTTTCCCGACGGCCCGAGAATGCACGTGATCTTCCCGCGCCCGAAGGCGACGTTCACGTCGCGGACGAGAATGCGCGAGTACCCCGCGTCGAGGTTGCGAAGCTCGATCGGTGTGGGATGCGGAGAGGGACGCGTCGTCATGGATCAATTACCCGACAGTAGAAGGAGACGGGTGAACACCGCGTCGACGACGATGATCCAGATGATCGAGAAGACGACGGAGCGCGTGGTTGAACGCCCGACGCCGGTCGGTCCG
>JAFMJN010000048.1 GCA_017853435.1 Planctomycetota bacterium
ACGTCGCCTGGTACTTCGAGCAGGTGTTCCGCTCGACGGCGACCGTCGATTGGCCCGAATTCGCCCATCGCGCCGCCGTGGCGGTGATGTCCGGGCGGGTCTCCCGTGCGGTCGTCGTCGACGGTTCCGGTGTGGCCTCCGCGATGGCGTGCAACCGTCACGCGGGAGTGCGTGCGGCACCGTGTTCGTGCCTTCCGGAAGTCGTGTCCGCACGCGGACACAACGACGCGAATGTCCTCTGCCTCGGTGCGCGCATCGTGACGCCCGAAACGGCCCGTGCGATCGTCGACGCGTTCTTCGCCACTCCGTTCGAGGCCGGACGCCACGTCCGACGCGTCGACATGATCGAGGCGCGTTGATGGAACTCGCGCGCGTCGTGGGATCGGTGTGGGCGACGGTCAAACAGCCCGCTCTCGGCGGCGGACGTCTCGTCCTCCTTCAGCCTCTCGATGCCTCGGGCACGCCGAAGGGCGCCGTCGTCGCCGCGACCGATACCGTCGGAGCGGGGACCGGCGATCGCGTTCTGTGGACCACCGCCTACGAAGCGGCGATCCCTTGGAAACGTCTACATCCGGTGGATCTCGCCGCGACGGACGCTTCGGTCGTCGCGATTCTCGATCGCTTCGGGCCGCGCGGAGCCGGCCGATGATCCTCGCTCGGATCATCGAGCCCGTCTGGGCGACGATTGCGGACCCGGAACTTTCCGGAGCGCGCCTTCTGCTCGCCATGCCCGTGACTCCCGACGGCACCCCCGTCGGCAAACCCCTCGTCGCCGTCGACCGTGTCGACGCGGGCCCGGGTGATCTCGTCGTGATCCTTCGAGAGGGAGGAAGCGCGCGGATGATGCTTGGACAAGAGTCGACACCGGTGCAGGCCGTGGTCGTAGCCGTCGTCGACGGCATCGAATCGGAGCCCTCGAAGTCATGACGCGGAAACTCGACCCCGCCGCTTTCGAACGTCTCGTCGACGCCGTGACCGACGCGTTGGTCAACGCCGGTGCCGATCGCATCGGGACGTCGCCCGCGCCGAAGAACCCCGCACCGAACGTCGCCGCGCTGATCGATCACACCATCCTGAAGCCGGAAGCGACGGAGCGCGACATCGACCGACTCTGCGACGAGGCGGCCGAACATCGATTCGTGTCCGTTTGCGTCAATCCGGTTTGGGTGCCTCGTTGCGCCGCGCGACTTCGCGGCACGGGCGTGAAGACCTGCACCGTGGTCGGATTCCCGCTCGGGGCGACGTTGGCCGACGTGAAGGGTTTCGAAACGCGGCGGGCGCAGGATCTCGGTGCGGAGGAAATCGACATGGTCCTCGCGATCGGGATGCTCAAGTCCGGAAAAGACGACGACGTCCTTCGGGACCTCGAAGCGGTCACGTCCGCTCGCCGCGCGGGTGTGCTCGTGAAGGTGATTCTCGAAACGTGTCTTTTGACCGACGACGAGAAGCGCCGCGCGTGTCGGCTTTCCGTGAAGGCGGGCGCCGACTTCGTCAAGACTTCCACGGGGTTTTCGACCGGTGGCGCGACGGTCGCCGACATCGCTCTGATGCGGTCCGAAGTCGGGCCGTCGTTGGGCGTCAAGGCGTCGGGCGGCGTCAAAGACCGTGCCACGCTCGAGCGCATGGTCGCGGCCGGCGCGACCCGGGTCGGAGCGAGCGCGGGTGTGAAGATCTTGAAGGGGGACGCATGAAGGCGCAGCGAGCTCACGCCCCGAAGGGCAAGAAGGGCGTCCAGTACCACATCGGTTTGGGTCCGAAGGACGTCGCTCCGCGCATCCTCCTCGTCGGCGATCCCGCGCGTGCCGCGCTGATCGCCGAACGCTTCGACTCCGTGCGACCCGGATTTCCGAAGGCCCACCGCGAATACGTGACGTACACGGGCGTTTGGAAAGGGCTCGACGTCACGGTCATGGCGACCGGGATGGGTCCCGACAACACCGAGATCGCTCTCGTCGAACTGCATCAGTGCGTGAAAGCGCCGGTCATCATCCGCGTCGGAACCTGCGGAGCGCTGCGTAAGGGCATTCGTCCGGGCGATCTCGTCGTGACCACCGGAGCGGTGCGTCTCGAGAACACGACGTCCGCGTTCGTCGAAGCGGGCTATCCCGCCGTGGCGCATCACGAAGTGGTGTTGGCTCTGGCGTCGGCGGCGGCCCATGCGGGCCACGCGCATCACGTCGGTCTGACGGCCACGGCCCCGGGCTTCTACGGGTGGCAGGGGCGTCGCCACGAGGTCTTGAAGAGTCGATTCGAAAGTTTGCCCGCCGACTTGGGACGCCAAGGCGTGCTCAACCTCGAGATGGAAGCCTCGGCGTTGCTCGTGATCGGTCACCTGCTCGGGAGTCGCGTCGGCGCGGTGTGCGTCGCCTTCGCGAATCGCGTCGACGACACGTTCCTGGCGCCCGAACGACGCAAGGACGCCGAGGCCCGCGCGATCGACGTCGGGCTCGGCGCGCTCGCCTTGATCGATCGCATGGATCACGAGCGGGGCCGGGCCCCGCATTGGATCATTTCACCTTCGACTTGAGGCCGAGCGACGCGGGGTCCACCGCGGCACCCTTTCGGATCGCCTCGAGCTGCGCGTCCACCCATTCAGGCGTGTCGCGCTTCAAATCCACGTACCAGAACAACGGTGTTCCCGCTTCGAGCATCGCCTGTTGCAGGGCGCGCATCGAATCGGGATCGGCGCGGACTTCCGCGGGGGAGCGGCCCTTGCGGATGCAGTAGGCCGCCGTCCGCCCCGCCGACTCGCCGACGTTCCATTCGATCGGGTGAAGTCGATACGAACCGTTGGTGACGTGCGTCACACCCATCGCCTTGCCCGCGGCCAAGACGTTGCGCGTGTTTTCGGGAATCAGCGAGCCGAGCGGAATCTGGAACGGTTTCGTCGGGAGTCCGGATCCGTGGTGTTCCTTCGTGTCGCCGTAGCACACGTGGATGTCGACGGGATAAAGCCCGACGCCGACGGTGTCGGGATAAAGGGTGCCGCGCACCGACTCGCCCGTCTTCGACGTCTTGCCCGCGACGATGTCCTGTTCGACGATGGTCGTCAGCGCCTTCAGGCGACGGCCTTCGCGGATGTACGGGCGCTTCGACAGGCCGTCTTCCGTTCCCATCACGTCCTTGCGCAGGCGCATTTCGGGGTAGCCCTTGCCGCCGTCGTCGCGCGGGCACTCGTTCTGCAACCAGTAGAGAAAGCCGATCGCGAGATCCTTCGCTTCCTGATGGTCGGCTTCGAGGATGGGTGTCCCGCGGTAGTCGTTGCCCGGCCAGTTGATCATGGCGATTTCGGGCGTGATGCTGCGATAGGTCCAGAACGGGCCGCCCGTTCCCTTGGCGTGCGAAAAGATCTTGTAGGTCTGCGGCTTGTCTTCGGGGCCGATGGTCAGCGTGTAGGGCTGCGTTTCACGGAAACGCTCGTAGTCCTTCGGTTTCTTGACGAGGTCCTTGTTGCCCTTCACGAAATCGACGGCGAAGCAGTACGTGAAGCTCTGCGTGCGCTTCGGGTTCGCCGTCGTGTCGGCGTGTGGTTCGCCGGTTTCCGACCGCGCGTCGCTTCCGATGCGGTAGGGAATTCCCGCGAGCGGATAGACGTCCCCCAAATCGGTGGCGTCGAGAAGGAACTTCGGTTCGAAGACGCGTGTCGTTCCGTCCTTCAGCGTCACCGTGACTTGCGTCACGCGGTCGCCGTCGCGGGCGACGGCCGTCACGCGCGATTCGAGCAGCACTTTCGCGCGGACTTCCTTCAACATGTCTTCCATCACTTTGAGCCCGACGCGCGGCTCGAAGCAGAGGCGACTTACCCAACCCTTGCCGGGATTGCGGTGGCCGTAGTGGTCACGGACGCGCTTGCGGAAGATGTCGTAGAAAAGCGTGCCGCCGAATTGCTCGATGAAACGGTGCTCGTCGAGCGGTGCCACGCCTTGGGACGTGACTTGGCCGCCGACCCAGTCCGTGTCTTCGATGACCCAGACGTCGAGTCCGGCGGCACCGATGGCCGCGGCGACCCCACCGAACGAGCCCCCCGCGACGAGAACGTCGCAACGCGTTGGCTTGTCGGCGGATGGAGCCGGATGGGGAAGCGGGAACTCCGACTGCGCAAAAAGGGATGAGGCGAAGCCGAGGACGAGGATCCACGAAAGGCGGCGAATCATGGCGGGGATAGGGTACCTGCGAGGGGACTTTGTTGCGATGTCGGGTAAACTCCGAGGAGTCTCCGCGATCGGAACTCCTCCATGCGCCACCTCGTCATCGCGACACTCGTCACCGGATCGGTTTTGGCTCAAATTGGGCCTGTTTTCGGGGCACACATCCCCGAGGCGGTCGGTACGGGCACGGTGGTGAACGCCTCCCCGCTCGATGCCGAGACTCCGCCGGTTTCGTTGACCATGCCCGGCGCTTCGTGGGTGAAAGTGTGGTTTGGCGGAACGGATCTCCCCCTTGGGGCCAAGGTTCGGATTCGCGGCCTGCTCGACGACGTGGTCCAAGATCTCGACGCCGAGGCGTTCGAGCGTTGGGAAGGCACCTCGGCCTACTTCAACGGCGATTCGGTCACCGTTTCGTTGGTTCTCGGACCCTTCTCCACCGGCTCCCTGTCGGTCGTGGGCATCGACGCGGGATTCCCCGCCGTCGCGGGGGTCGATTCCATCTGCGGCGCGACCGACGACCGTATCCCGTCGTTGGAAACGCGCGTCGGCCGGCTGTTGAACAGCGGCGGCAGTGCCATCTGCTCGGGAGGGTTGGTCAGCCAAAACGCGGTGTTTCTCACCGCCGGGCACTGCATCGGCGGCAATCAGTACACGGTCGAATTCAATTGCCCGCCGTCGACGGCGTCCGGAGCGGTCGTGCACCCGGGCCCCCAGGACCAGTACCCTGCGAACAGCGCGAGCCTCGCGTTCTCGAACGGTGGAATCGGCAGCGACTGGGCGGCGTTCACGCTTTTCCCGAACACCACGACGGGGCTCTCCGCATCGACGGTGCAGGGGTTCTACGACTTGGCACCGACGCTGCCGCCGATCGGTGCGGTGACGCGCATCTCGGGTTTCGGCACCGCGTCGAATCCGGTGTTGAACCAAGCCCCGACCACCCATACCGGATCCCTCACGGCGATCTCGGGGACGCAACTGCAGTACACCGTCGACACCACGGGCGGGAACTCCGGCTCCGTCGTCGTCGAGGAAAGCACGCAGCGCGTGTTCGGAATCCACACGAACGCGGGGTGCACCGCGACCGGCGGCGCCAACTCCGGGACGTCGTTGTTCAACGCGGCCCTGCAGGCGCATCTCGCGGGATTGGTGGATCCTCCGGGGCAATATCGAGTCGCGGTGACGCAGCTCGGCGCGGTCGGCAATCCCATCACGATCGCGATCAACGATGCCCCGGCCGGAGCCGAACTCGTCAACGTCGTTTCACTCGCCGTTTCCGACCTGCCCGGTACTGGCAACTTCTTCGGATTGAACGCCGGGCCGGGTGCGGGTGACGTCTTCATGCCGTTCACGTTGCCGCTCGGATCGCCGCCGTTCCACGTATCGGCCGACGCTTCCGGAGGCTTCAGTATCACGCTGCCGTCGACGGGATCGATCGGGACGATCACGTTCGACATCGTGTCGTTGGCGTTTAATCCCGCGCTGGGTTACATGGGCTACCTCGGCAAGTCGCCCGTGACGCGCGCGATCGTCATTCTCTGACGCGGCGCGCGTCCCGCGAACGACGTCAGCGCCCGATCGGGCGCGACGTCGGCATCGACAAACCTTCGACGATGATTTCACGCGCCTCGCCGGTCGGCGTGACGCGAATCAGGCGGTGGGCGTTGGTGTCGGCGATGATCAAGATGCCGCGCCCCGCCGTGAGCCCCGCCGGCTCGTCCAAAGTCAAAGTGCCCGACGGCCCCGGGAGCGCGACCGTCGCTACGGCCTTCGCCTTCATGTCGAGGCGCTTCAATTTCGAATTGTAGGTGTCCGTGATCCAAGGGACGCCGTCGAGCACGGCGACACCGAGCACGTGTTGCAGTTTCGCGGATTCGAACGGCCCGTCCACGTCGCCGAAATCGAACAGGCCCTCGCCGATCAGCGTCGATGCCGTGCCGTCGGGCATGACCGCGCGGACCGCGCTCGTCTCGCTGTCGGCGACGAGCAAGAGTTCACCGAGGAAGGCGAGTCCCGACGGTTGCGCGTAATTGGCCGACGCGGCCGATCCATCCTTGATGTTCTCGCGGCCGCTTCCCGACCAACGACCGACGATGCCGCTCGCGAGGTCCGCGGACCATAGTTGATGCGTGCCCGCCATCGCGATGTAGAGCACGCCGTCTCGATGCGCCAAGTCCCAAGGGGAATTCAGCGTTTGCTCCTTGGCCTTCGCTCCACCGCGACGGTCGTTGCCCATCACGCCGGTGCCCGCGAACGTTTCGACCCTTCCCGAGGCCAAGTCGATCGATCGAACGAGATGATTTTCGGTGTCCGCGACGAAGAGGCGATCGCCGACCAACACCATTCCGTTGGGGAAACGGAACGATGCGGAGGCGGCGGGGCCGTCGGCGCGGCCTTCCGCTCCGGTCCCGAAGACACGGACGGTCTTCACGCGGCCGTCCGCATCGGGCCACGTCGTCTCCACGATGCGATGGTGCCCGGAATCGGCGACGAAGAGTCGATCCTTGTCCGGAGCCGCGAGTACTTTTCCGGGAAAAAGCAGACCGCTCGCGGTCACGAGGGGAGGGAGACGCGACGGTCGGAACGGAGTCTTCGCGAAGACGCCTTTCGCGCGCGACTCCTCGACCAACGCCTTGATCGCGGTACGGATGCGTTCCTTGTTGCCTTCTCCCGACCACGCTCCGACGCCGCGGCCTTCCGCGTCGATCAGCACGAGCGTCGGCCAAGCGCGGACCCCGAGTCTCTGCCACAACATCTGGTTCGTGTCGACCACCACGGGGTGGGCGATGCGATGCCGACGCACCGCGTTGCGAACGTTCGCCGGGACGTTTTCGTTGTCGAACTTCGCGCTGTGGACCCCGACCACCGCGAACGGGATGTCCGCGAATTCTTCTTCGAGTTCCGCGAGATCCGGAAGGATGTGATGGCAGTTGATGCAGCAATAGGTCCAGAAGTCGAGGAGGACGATGTGACCTTTCAGATCGGCCCCCAACGTCAACGGACGCGGCGTATTGATCCACTCCGCGTCTTGCGGAAATTCGGGAATGGTCGGACGTGCGGGCTTCGACTCCTGCGCCGTGGCGACGGCGACGCACACGCAAAGAACGAACAGGAAAGCGCGCATCATTTGAGGTGCTCGGGACCGAACGAACCGGGGAGAAGATCGTCGAGGGTCGCCGCGACGGCCTTGCCCTTCGGAGTCGCCATGATCACGAGGAGTTTCGGCCCGAATTCTCTCAGTACCTGACGACACGCGCCGCACGGGCTTCCACCGTTGGCGGTGACCACCGCGACGGCGACGAACTTCTTCGCTCCCGCGGCGACGGCCGCGAATACCGCGTTGCGTTCGGCGCAGCAGGTGAGCCCGTAGGAGGCGTTTTCGACGTTGCAGCCGACGAACACGCGACCGTCCTTCGCGAGCAGGGCGGCGCCGACGAGGTATTTGGAATACGGCGCGTGCGCCTTGCGGCGTACTTCGACGGCTTTCGCGATCAGGGCGTCCGGGGTCATGTTGGGGTTTCCAGTCGTCGTTCGAGGGCGGCACGCACGCCGGGTGAGACGAAGGCGTGCCGAATCGCGTTCCGATTCAGGGTGAGGAAATCGTTCCGATCGAGTCCGAACGCCGCCGCGCACGCGGCCCACTCCGAACACGAAGTGATGCGCGACAACGCCGGGTCGTCGGTGGAAAGGGTAAGCGCCGCTCCCGCGTCGAGGTAGCGACGGAAGGGATGTTCCGTGAGATTTCGGACTTGTCCCGTGTGGATGTTGCTCGTCGGACACGATTCGATCGCCACGTCCGCGTCGACGATTCGTGCGAGCAGCGCGGGATCCTTCCACAGCGTCAATCCGTGTCCGATGCGGGTCGCACCGAAGGCGTCGACCGCTTCCGCGATGTTCTCGGGGCCGCAGGCTTCGCCCGCGTGAAGCGTGATCCCGAGCCCCGCGTCGCGCGCCATGCGGAATGCGTGGAGGAAGGGAGCCGCGGGGCAGGCCTCGGGCCCGGCGAGGTCGATCCCGACGACGCCGTGGTCCCGTCGCCGGATCGCCGCTCGCACGGTGGATGCGGCGTCTTCGGGCGATCCCGCGCGGAAGATGCAGAGAATCAGCCCGGCGGACATCCCTGTTTCGGCGATGCCGCGCCGCAGACCTTCGAGAGCTTCGTCGACGACGTCGTCGACGGAACGTCCGGGGGAAGTCATCAGGGACGGCGCGAAGCGCGGCTCCGCGTGGATGACGCCCTGCGCGTGGAGGTCCACGACCACTTCGTGGGCGGCGCGGACCATCGTGCCTTTGGCGGACAAGAGCGGTCCGAGCAGATCGAAGGGCTTCAGAAACTCTTCGAGCGTGGTGCATCCCGGAGCGGCGCGGACACGATCGTCGAACGTTTCGAGAGTCTCCCCGGGCGACAGCCGACCTTGCTCTTCGGCGAATCGGAACAGGGTTCCCGTCCGCAGCGCGCCGTCGAGGTGCACGTGCAACTCGACTTTCGGGCACGCGCGGATGAAGGCCGCGTCGACCGAGGAGGTCAGGCGATGACTCCGACGAGGGCGGCCACCAGGCAGGTCGTGAGCAGCCCGCCGATCATCGCGCGGAGAGCGACCTTGGCGAAGTCTCCGCGTCGCGACGGCTCGAGAGCGGCGTACCCACCGATCTGGATTCCGATACTGCCGAAGTTGGCGAATCCGCAAAGGGCGTAGGAGAGAATCAGACGTCCGCGTTCGGAGAGCGCGGTCGGATCCTTCGCGAGGGTTTGCGCCATATCTTGATAGGCGATCCACTCGTTCATGACCGTCTTCTTGCCGAGGAGCGCCGCCGCGAAGGGGACGTCCGAGGCGGGCATGCCGAGGACCCACGCCAAGGGCCGGAAGATCCATCCGAAGAGCATCGAGAGCGACCATGGCTCGCGCGAAAGCCAGTCGCCGACTTCGCCGCCGAGACTTTGGAAGAGCCCCCAAACGTATCCGAGTCCCGCGTCGAGCAACGCGGTCAACGCGATGAAAACGATCAACATGCCCGCGACGTTGACGGCAAGCCTGAGTCCGTCGGTGGTTCCCGCGGCGATCGCGTCGATGAGATTCGTCGAGGAACGCGGAAGTTCGAGGTCGGTGCGTCCCGCCGTTTCCGGCTCGGCGTTCTCGGGAAGCAGCAGCTTCGCGATCACGAGCGAAGCCGGAGCGCACAGGACGCTGCAGGCGATCAGATGTCCCGCGATGCCGTCGATCCACGGCTTCAGCATCGTCGCGTAGGTCACGAGGACGGCACCCGCCGTCGTGGCGAATCCGGCGGTCATGCATGCGTGCAGTTCGGAAAGCGTCGCCTTCGCCAAGTACGGACGAATCGTGAGAGGGGCTTCCGTTTGGCCGACGAAGATGTCGGCGGCCGTGGAGAACGATTCCGCACCGCTCGTTCCGAGGACTTTCGACAACGTCCGCCCGAGGAAGCGGACGATCATCGGGAGGATGCGCAGGTGGTAGAGCACCGACATGAGCGCGGAGAAGAAGAGAATGGGCGGAAGCGCGCGCGCGAAGAAGACGAATCCGAGTTTTCCGCCCGGATTGACGATTTCTTCGCCGAAGACGAACTTCGATCCGACGTCGCAGAAGCCCATCAGGGCGTCGACTCCCGCCTGCATGGAGGCGAACGCCTGCTTCACCGGCGTCTTGAGCACGATGACGCTCGACACGACGAGAAGTACGATGCCGAAAGCCAACGTACGGCGGTTCACGTTGCGGCGGCGATCCTTGGGGCAGAGGGCCCATGCCGCGCCCAAGATGGCGACGAACCCGAAGAGTGAATGCAGGCGTTCCATCACTTGGAGCCGCCTTCCACGACTTCGACCCAAGGGTTGTCGGCGTCGGCGCGGAGCGTACCCGCTTCCTGAGTCCGCGCGATGGACATGTCGAGCAGCGTCACTCCGAGATCGCGGCGGGCACGTGCGTGCAGGAACGGCGACGCTCCGTCGGCGGCGCCCGCGATGTAGTCCGTCGTGACGATCGTCAGTTCACGGTCGTCGTCGAGGGGCGTCCCGTCGAAGAGCACGGCATCGATCACTTTGCGTCCGCCGCGTTCGGCCCAACGGACCGTCAGGCCGCGAATCGCGAACCCGCGTGACGGATTGGCGAGGTGTTTTTCGAGGAGCGTGCGGATGTGCTTCCCGGCAAGTTTCACGGTGACGAGCGAATTGCCGAAGGGCGACACCATGAACAGCGAACGCACCGTCACGGTGCCCGCCGGGATGTCGGCTCGAATGCCTCCGAGGTTGTGGACGGCCACGTCGGCCTCGGACGTCGCGAGCATCTGTTCGGTGAGAAGATTGCCGATCGGATTGGGGCGACGGAGGTCGTAGTCGCGGGCGATCGCCGTCGGCGCCTCCGCGAGGCGCTGATTCATACGCTCGGCCACCGACGTTTCGTGGAAGTCGATGATGGGCTTGAGGCGCGGGACGGCCACTTCGGGATCGCCCGCGATGCGGCGAAGCCGGGCCTTCCTCGCGACGATTTTCGGCGACGCTTCGTCGAGAGTGAGCGTCACGATGCCGAGGGCCTGAGCGTTGGCGGCGGCTTGCGCGATCAGCGTTCCGGTGGACGGGATGACGAGGCCCTCGTCCATCACGTCTCGATGGTTGTGGCCTCCGATCAGTACGTCGATGCCGCGGACTTCGCGGCCGATCACGAGATGGCGGTCTTTCCCGATGTGATTGACGAGGACGACCGCGTCCGCTCCCGCCTTCTTCGCGCGGTCGACGGCGAGAGTCGCGCCGTCGACTTCGGAAAACACCTTGGCGCCACCCATCGACGCCGGGCTGTTGATGCGGTTCGACTCTTCGGTGAGGAGCCCGTCCACGAAGACTTTGAGCGGCCCCACGTTGAACAACTTGCCCGGCGCGACGCGCTCGAGGTAGGGAGGCTTCGGCTGTCCGGGGAGGACGCCGAGATTGGCTCCGAAGACGGCGAACTTGGCCACGCCGAGCAGATGATCGAGATTGATCGGGCCGTCGTCGAAATCATGGTTCCCGAGGACCGCGCCGTCGAACCCCACCGCATTCATGAGTTCGACGGAGCATCGTCCTTTCGAGAGGGTCCCTTCCGGCGTGCCTTGGTACCAATCGCCCGCATCGAGCAGGAGCGTGTGCGGGTGGCGCGCGCGCTCGTCGTCGATGGCCGCGCAGAGTTCTTGAACGCCGCCGACGAGTTTCGGAAGGCCGGCTTTCGAGCGGGTGTCTTCCACCGCCCGGATGGTCCCGTGGAGGTCGTTCGTGTGGAGGATGACGACCGTACGCGGGAGCGTCGCGGGCGCCGACGCGGGTCGGGAGTCCTGGGCGACGACCGAAACGGCCAGCACGAGCGAGAGGACGACGGAAGCCGGGAGGCGCATGGCGGGATTCTAGCGACGGAACCTCGCGCCGTCGCTATCGTGGGGGCATGTTCGATCCCAATCTCTTCCGCGAGTACGATATTCGGGGCAAGTCACCGAACCCGCTTTCGGCCGACGTGGCGTACGGCGTGGGCCGGGCGCTCGGGGCTCGCATCAAGCGGTCGGGGGGCACGACGGCGGTGGTCGGCCGCGACGTGCGCCATACGTCGCCGATGCTCGCCGAGGCGGCGGCCCGCGGCCTCTCCGCGTCGGGGATCGACGTCTTCGACATCGGACAGGTCCCGACTCCGGTCGCCTACCACGCGACGTGGCGCCTCTCCGCGGGGGGATGCGTCATGGTGACGGGAAGCCACAATCCGAAGCCCGACAACGGGCTCAAACTCTGCCTCGGCACGTCGGGTCTCTACGGAGACGCGGTGCGTTCGCTGAACGCGGAAGCCGCCGCCCCGGCGGAGTCCGTCGAAGCGGGCACGGTGCGCCCGCATCCATGGCTCGCGACCTACCTCGACGACCTGTGCCCACGCTTCGCCTTCCGCCGGCGGTTCCGCGTCGCGGTCGACTGCGGGAACGGAGTGATGGGGCCGACGGCCTTGGCCGCGTTCGCCCGTTGCGGGGTGGACGTCGTCCCGCTTTATTGCGAACCCGACGGAGATTTCCCGAACCATTTGCCCGATCCGGAAGTTCCGAAGTACATGAAGGACCTGATGGCGAAGGTCCGCGAGGTCGGAGCCGATCTCGGTTTCGGTTTCGACGGCGACGGCGATCGGGTCGGAGTGATCGACGAAAACGGCACGAAGATCTCCGCGGACTGGCTCGTCGCCGTCTTCGCGCGCGACATGTTGGCCACGCACCCGGGCGGGGTCGTCCGCTACGACGTCAAGTGCGGAGACTTCCTCGACGCGTGGGTGCGCGACGCCGGAGGTCGTCCCGAGATGGGGCAGACGGGCCATTCCCTGCTCAAACGCGACGTCAAAGCGCTCGACGCCGTCCTCGGCGGAGAACTCTCCGGCCACATCATCTTCAATCGCGGCTACCTCCCGATCGACGACTCGCTCTACTGCGCGTTGACCCTCCTGCGGATTCTCGATGGAACGGGCGGCACGTGTTCGTCGCTCTTCGCGGGGATCCCGCGCACCGTGGCGACCGCCGAGATCAAGGTGCCGTGTGCCGACGACGTGAAGTTCGACGTGGTGAAGGCGCTCGTCGAACGTTTCCGTCGCGACCATGACGTCGTCGCCATCGACGGGGCGCGCGTGCGCGTGGACGGCGGGTGGTTCCTCGTGCGCGCGAGCAACACCACGCCGAATCTCACCGTGCGGTTCGAGGCGGTCGACACCCGTCGCCTCCATGCGGCGCGTGATCTTTTGGTCGCGGCCTTGGCCGGTCACCCGGCCGACGTCTCACCGCTTTTTGCCGAGACCTGATCGGGATTTCGACGGAGATTTCCCGGTCTTCTTGAGCGGGGCGGAGGCCGCCGCCGCCCCGGGGCAGATGTCGGCGAAGGTACATTCGGCGCATTTGGGACGCAGCGCCGAACACACGGCACGCCCGTGGTCGATGAGTTCGTGGGACAACGACACCCAACGGTCCTTCGGAACCCACGCGACGAGATCGGCCTCCACTTTCGCCGGGTCTTCGGATTTGGTGAATCCGAGCCGACGGGAAAGCCGCCCGACGTGGGTGTCGACGACGATCCCCGAGGCGATATTGAAGGCGTTGCCGAGTACGACGTTCGCCGTCTTGCGGGCGACTCCGGGCAACGCGAGCAGCGCGTCCATATCCTTCGGCACCTCGCCGCCCCAACGCTCCATCAGGATGCGGGCGAGCCCCTTCAAGGACTTCGTCTTGTTGTTGAAGAAGTTGATCGAGCGGATGAGCGTGCGCACGCGGTCTTCCGGCAGGGCGTTCAACGCGGCCGCCGTCGGTGCTTCCTTGAAGAGTTCGCGGGTCACGATGTTGACCCGTGCGTCGGTGCACTGCGCCGACAAGACCGTCGCCACGAGGAGCTCGAAGGGATTCTTGTGCTCGAGCGCGCAATGCGCGTTCGGGTAGGTCGCCGAGAGACGGCGGAGGACTTCCGTCCGACGCGCCGTCTCTTCCGCCTTCGAACGCTTCGCCTGCGCCACGATCAGCCCGATGCGCGACCGTGAACGAGGCTCAGGAACTCCGTTCGGGTCTTCGAATCCGTCCGGAAGAGCCCGAGCATGGCCGAGGACGACGCCGATGAATTCTGCTTTTCCACGCCGCGCATCATCATGCAAAGGTGGCGCGCTTCGACGATGACGCCGACGCCCTTCGGCTTGAGCGCGCATTCGAGAGCCTGAGCGATTTGATGCGTGAGACGTTCCTGCACCTGGAGGCGACGAGCGAAGGCGTCGACGAGGCGCGGGATCTTCGAAAGTCCGATCACGCGTCCATCCGGTACGTAGGCGACGTGGGCCTTGCCGAAGAACGGCAGCATGTGGTGCTCGCACATGCTGTAGAGCTCGATGTCGCGGACGACGACCATCTCGTCTCCGCCTTCGCGGAAAACGGCTTGATTGACGATCTTCGTGATGTCCGCGCGGTAGCCCGAAGTCAGGAATTGGAGAGACTTCGCCACGCGATCCGGCGTCTTCTTGAGACCTTCGCGCTCGGGGTCTTCGCCGAGGAGCATCAACTGCTGACGAACGAGTTCGGAGAGGGCGCTGGTGGGATCGTTGTCGCTCATGGTCCGGTGTACTCCACGACGTTGTTGTCGGATTCGCGAACCCGCACGAGATGGAGGGTTCCGGCGGGCAAGCGCGGCGCCACTTCGTTCCAAATCGCCATCGCGAGGTTTTCGGTGGTCGAAATCCTGCCCTGCATGAAGGGGACTTCGTGATCGAGGCTCCGGCGATCGGCCGGACCCGTTACGTAGCGTTCGAGAACGTGTTTCAGGTCTCGAAGATTGAGGAACATCCCGGTCTTCGGATCGGGTTCGCCCGCGACGACCACTTCGACGTCGTAGTCGTGACCGTGCCCGTGCGGGTTGTTGCAGGCGCCGAAGATGTTCCGATTTTCTTCATCGGAAAGCGCCGGATTGTGCAGACGATGACTCGCCGAAAAACGAATCCTTCGACTGATGTACATCATGCGCGGCCGAGTCCGTCGGAAGCGACGCCGCCTCCCGCCGCCTTCGATCGGATCGTCGCCGCGGCGACGATGACGATTTGAATGACGACGTAAGCCCACATCCACCCCGGGACCTTCTGCCAAATCGAAACGCCCGCCGCGGAATCGCCGGCGCCCGCGTACGAATGCAGGCCCGAGAGGAAGAAGTTCACTCCGTAGTAGGTGAACAGAAGCGCCGCGCCACCGAGAACGTTGCCGATCGAGACTCCGAAATCGCGGAGCCAACCGACCCAACGGCCGTGGATGACGATGACGAAGACGAGCATCGTGATGAGGCCCCACGTTTCCTTCGGATCCCATCCCCAGAAACGTCCCCAAGACTGGTCCGCCCAAATACCGCCGAGAATCAACCCGGCGAAGAGGAGGATGACGCCGGGAGCGACGATCCAAGTTTGAATGCGGGCGATCTCACGCAGCTGAGGGCACGATTCCGGGCGGAAGGTGCGCATCACGAGCCACACGTTCGCGAGGACGGCGGCGAGGGCGAGCGGAGCGTAGGAGGCGACGATGACGGGAACGTGGATGTGGATCCAGAAGTTGTTGATCAAGACCGGCTGAAGCGTGGAGATGCCCGGCGGCATGAAGGTCGGATGTTCGAGCGCCACCTTGAGGGCGACCATGCCGAGGAGGGCGCCGACCACGAGGAACCAGCGCGATTTCCACCACGCTTCGCAGACGACCGCGATGAAGACCGTCACGGCGGAGACGAAGATGAGCGATTCGTAGATGTTGCCGATCATCGCCCGCTCGGAAATGGCGGTGCGTTCGGCCAATCCCCACGCGTGGTAGCCGAGCCCGACGATCGACGGCAATACGGCCGCGACGTGGAACACCCGGTTACGCCACGCGATCGCGACGATTCCGAGGATGATCGAGAGCGTATAGAGCCACGAGGCGTGCGAGAACGGATTCGCGGCGAGGAATCGGACCTCGCGGTCGATCAGCTCCTGCTTGTAGCCTCGGGCTCCGAGGGTGTCGACGGCGATCCGGAGGTCCTTCGAAGCGGCGGCGAATGCGGCCGCATCGAGCGCT